>JBIOTM010000229.1:0-2964 GCA_044865955.1 Actinomycetota bacterium
TGGTGGGCGCGGCAGGTTTTGAACCTGCGACCTCTTGCGTGTGAAGCAAGCGCTCTCCCACTGAGCTACGCGCCCGGAGGTTCGGCCACGATAGCAGAGGGACCGCTCACGTCCGAGGGGCCTCTTCCACCTGGCCATCCGCCATCGTGAGCACGCGGTCCAGGTACCGGATCACGTCCCGGTTGTGGGTCGCGATGACGACGGCGGTACCGGCATCCGCGGCTCGGCGGAGCGCGGCGAACACCCGATCGGCGGAGGCCGTGTCCTGGTGCCCGGTGGGCTCGTCCGCGAGCAGGACCCTCGTGGGCACGGCCAACGCCCGGGCGATCGCCGTCCGCTGCTGCTCCCCCACCGATGCCTCGCGCGGGTAGCGCGACCGGAGCTCGCCGAGCCCAAGGACGCCGATCAGCTCCTCGAGGTCGTCCGATCGCTCCTCCAGCAACCCCGCCAGGCGCGCCGGGTACCCCACGTTCTCCTCGACCGTGAGCTCCTCCATCAGCCCGAGCTTCTGGGGAACGACCGCCACCGCCGACCACGAGGGCGACCGCGGATCGACCCCGTCGCTCCACGCCACGTCGCCGTCGGTCGGTCGCTCCCATCCGGCGATCACGTTCAGCAACGTCGTCTTCCCCGAGCCCGACCGTCCGACCAGGCCGACCACCTCGCCCGGGCGGGCGTCGAAGCCGACCGACTCCAGCGCGCGGACCACGTCGCCTCCGTGATGCCGGAAGATCTTGGTCACGCCGCGCAGCGACACCACCGGCTCTCCGTCGGTCGGGAGCCGCGGGCCCGGGTAGCGGCCGATCCCGGGATGCCCCTGCAGCGGCTCGCGGTGAGAACCCTTCACCCGTCCGTGATCCAGCTCCACGACGTCGTCGGCGAGCCGCTTGACGGCGCCGTCGTGCGTGGCAACGACGAACGTCACGCCCGACGCCACGAGCGTGCGGACGCCGTCCATCACGAGCCTGCCCGACTCCGAGTCGAGCTCGGCCGTGGGCTCGTCGGCCACCACCACGGCGGCCCCCGAGACGACCGCTTGGGCGAAGGCGGCCCGCTGCTGCTCCCCGCCCGAGAGCTCGTCCGGGAGGTGGTCCGCCCGATGCGCGATCCCGAGGGCGGCGAGGATCTCGCCGCCGGCCGTGTCCCGACCCCGCGCCGCCAGCCGGAGGTGCTCGCCGACCGTCAGGTTCGGCAGGAAGTTGTCCGAGGGACGCTGGAAGACGTACCCGACGACGTCGCGGCGGAGCCTGCGGAGGCCTCGGGCCGACGTCCTGCCAACGTTGCGGTCCCCGACCCAGACGTCGCCGGACGTCGCGCGGTCGATCCCGGTGATGACCCGGAGCAACGACGACTTCCCGCTCCCCGAGGGACCGACGACCGCGGTGAGCGCGCCGCCCCGGAAGCTCAGGCTGACTCCGCGGAGCGCATGCACGGCCCCGGTCGGCGTCCGGTAGGTCTTGACGAGCTCGACGCACCTCGCGGGCACCGGTGGCACCGATTCATTCGGCAACGCGGAGCACCTCCCCGAGGTCGACCGACGCCGCGCGCCGGTGCACGATCCAGCCGCCCAGGGCGGCGACCGCCACCAGCCCCACCAGCGTCCAGGCGATGACGCCGGCCGGCGCGAGGAACAGCGGCGCCGGGGGGATCGTCGGCAGCGGGTCGAGGAGCGGAGCGACCATCCGACCGGCGAGCACCCCGAGGGCGGCGCCCAGCAGGTACGCCGCGACGAGCATCACCGCGAGCTCGAGCACGAGCGCGAACATCGCCTGCCGGTCGCGCATCCCCATGCGGAGGGACAGCACGTTCGACACGCTCCTGGCTCGCTGGCGGGCCTGCAGGTACACGACGAGCACGCCGATCACCAGCACGGCCGCCGCCAGCCCCAGCACGTTCAGCATCGCGAACGTGTCGATCGCCGCAGCGATGAACGGCACGTCCTTCACCTCGTCCGCCGTGAGCGTGTCGAGCGGGAACGCCTCGAGCTCGCCGACCGAGGCCAGCGCCTCGTCCGTGTCGCCGGCGATCCAGAACTCGGTCCGGGCGCTGGCGCGGCGGAGCGGGTTCCCGCCGGCGCCGAGCCGCTCGACGAGGGACCGCGTGTCGACCACGAGCACCGGATCGTCGGAGGAGACGCCGGGGAACGCGCTCGCCCGCCCCACGATCCGGATCGCCCTCTGGATCTGCGCGATCGCCATCGCCCGCGGGGTGCCCTCGCCTTGCACGAGGATGGCCGGCAGCGGGCCCCGATCCGAGCGCAGCCGGCCGACCATCTCGGGGAGCGGCTCGTCCGAGAACGCGTCGTTCCAGAACGCCGCGCCAACGAACGTCTCCGGATCGATGCCGAGCATGTCGAACGGAACCTCGCCGGGCAGGAGCGAGCCCGCGTACTTCAGCCGGGTGGCCCTCGTGATCGGCAGGGGGAACCGTTCCTGCTCGGGCGCCGCGTAGTCGATCCGGACGGCGACGTCGCTGCCGACGAAGACCCGTGCCTTCGCGTCCACCGTCGATCGCAGCGAGCCGACCATCGTCCGGGCGTTCACGAAGATCCCGAGGCAGAGCGCCGCTGCGGCGACCAGCAGGATCGTGAGCCTCGGGAGCCCGGTCAGCCGGTGGATCGCCAGGTACATGGCCGGCGAGCGCCTCTCCGTCCGGGATCCCGATCGCCTGAGCGCCTCGACGGCGAGACGAGCCCCCAGCGTGGCGAACCCCGCGACGAACAGGACCGGGAACGCGAGCAGCAGCGCGCTCGGCCGCCTGATGTCGAGGCGTGGATCCTCGATCAACGCGCCGCCCGAGTTGAGCCGGGCGAGCACCCACAGCGCGCCGGCGATCGCCAGGAGCTCCCACGGCACCCATGCCAGCCGGCGCTTCAGGGCATGCACCTCGAAGGTCCTGATGAACGAGATGCCCGACACGAGGCCCAGCACGAGCAGGCCGGCGGCGCCGGCGGCCGCCGCCGAC
>JBIOTM010000230.1:0-42700 GCA_044865955.1 Actinomycetota bacterium
CGAGCTCGACCCTGCGCACCCGGCGCAGCGTGCACCCGACCGTGGCGCACACGGTCGATTCGCTGCTGTTGCAGGAGCGCACGAAGTGGGCGATCCACATCCACGACGGGCTGACCCAATCCGTCACGAGCGCCGTCCTCGAGCTGCAGGGCCTGCGGCACCGGATCGAGACCGAGCCCGAGGAGGTCCTCGCCACGCTGAAGGAGATCGAAGACGCGATCCGCGGTGACCTCAAGCAGATCCGCGAGATCCTCTTCGAGCTCTACGAGGGAACGCCCCACGACGAGCCTCCGATCGCGAGCTTCGTCGGGGAGCTGGTCGAGCGCTGGCACCTGGCCGCCCGCGTCTCGATCGAAGGGCAGGTCGACGAGATCGGGAACGTGACCCTGGAGACGGCCAACGCGATCGTGGCCGAAGCCCTGGCGAACGCGGCGAAGCATTCCGGGTCACCCGAGGTGTCGGTACGGATCCGCGCCCATGGCGGAGAACTCCGGATCGAGGTGGAGGACCGCGGCACGGGCATCCCGGCCGGGGAGGACGAAGACCCGCATTTCGGGCTGCGCTTGATGCGTGGCCGAGCCGAGCAGATCGGCGGCACCATCCAGATCGATTCGAAGCCCGGGAGCGGCACCCGCGTGGTCGCCGTGCTCCCCGTCGGAGGGCGAGGTGATGGACGATGAAGATCCTGATCGTTGACGACCACGCGCTGGTGCGTCGTGGCATGGCCTACGTGGTGAAGGAAGGGTTCCCCGACGCCGAGGTCGTCGAGGCCGAGAGCGCGGCGGCAGCCCTGGAGCACGTCCACGACGAGGGCGACGTCGACCTCGCGCTCGTGGACGTGCGCATGCCCGATCTGGACGGCCTCGAGCTGCTGCGCGCGTTGAAGACCGATCGGCCTGAGATGCCCGTGGTCATGCTCTCCACCTACGACAACGCGCCGTACGTGAAGCGGGCGTTGGCCGATGGTGCGTCCGGCTACCTGCTGAAGGACGCCACGCCCGAGGACCTGTCGCAGGCGATCAACGTCGCCATGTCGGGCAGCGGGAACGTGTTGTCGCCGCGTGTGATCCAGAACCTCTTCGAAGAGCACGAAGCCGTCGGCCGCGAGCATGGCTCGTCCAACGGCAGGCGCGGCGAGTACAACCTGACGCAGCGGGAGCACGACATCCTCGCCTCGCTCGCCGAAGGCAGAGCGAACCGGGAGATCGCCCAGCGTCTCTACCTCTCCGAGAAGACCGTGAAGGCGCACCTGGCCGCGATCTTCCGGAAGCTGGGCGTCACGAACCGGACGCAGGCCGCGATGATGGCGGTCCAGATGGGGGTGGGTCCGGTCCCGGGGGCGCTCGTTCCCGACTGAGCCGTCGGGCCTTCAGTCCCTGAAATCTTCGAAGTACCGGCTCGCGGTGGGCCCGCGCTGCCCCTGATACTTGTTGCGGCCGCTCCCGTACGGCGTCTCGGCCTCGGTCGTGAGCCGGAAGAACGAGATCTGCCCGATCTTCATCCCCGGGTACAACGTGATCGGCAGGTTCGCCACGTTCGAGAGCTCCAGGGTGAGGTAGCCGTCCCACCCGGGGTCCACGTAGCCGGCGGTGGAGTGGATCAGCAGGCCGAGGCGTCCGAGCGACGACTTCCCTTCCAGGCGCGCCACGAGGTCGTTGGGCAGGCCCACCCGCTCGAGGGTCGAGCCGAGCACGAACTCCCCCGGGTGCAGGATGAACGGCTCGTCGGGCTTCGTCTCCACGAGCTCGGTGAGATCGGGCTGCTCCTGCTTCACGTCGATGTAGGGATAGCGCGAGTTGGCGAACACGCGGAACTCCGCGTCGACGTGGAGGTCGACCGACGACGGCTGGAGACACGCCGGGTCGAACGGGTCGATCACGATGCGACCGGCCTCGATCTCCTCGCGGATGGTGCGATCCGACAGGATCATCGGGCGGATCCTACTAGGGGCCCCGGCCCTGCCTCAGGCGCCGGATGCGTCCAGCCGCTGGCTCACCTCGAAGACGTTCCCCTCCGGATCGCGGAAGTAGCACCAGTACCCGCCGGCGTCGGGACCGCCCTCGATCTCGGTCACCGCCTCGGCCCCTCGCGCGAGCAGACGGGAGCGGGCGGCTCGGATATCGTCGACGGCGAAGCCCGGCTGGAAGCGGCGCCGGTCGTACTGGGGCCGTTCGTCTCGCCGGAGGAGCTCGAAGAGGTTCGGGCCGCCCATGTCGAACTGAACCCAGTCCTCGCCCGCTCCGAGCTCCTCGAGCCCGAGGATGTCCCGGTAGAACCGGCGCTGCTCCTCGAGATCCTCCACGACCAGGCCGAGCCAGTTCGGCCAGCGTGGGACGCCGGATCCATCCGTGTCGTCGGTCATCCCGGGCCCCCCGTCGCCGTGGTCGAGACCTCCACCCACCGGTCGAGCACGCGGGCGGCGCGCCCGTCGTCGATCGCCGCGGAGGCGAGCGCGATCCCTTCCTGGAGGTCGCCGGCGGCACCGGCGACCTCCAGCGCGGCCCCAGCGTTCAGCACCACGACGTCGCGCCGCGGGCCGCGTTCGCCGTCCAGGATCGAACGGGCGATCCGAGCGGATTCGTCGGGATCCCCGCCCTCCAGATCGTCCGGAGCGGCGCGCCGGATGTCGTGATCCGCGGGATCGAGCTCACTCTCGCGGACCTCGCCGTCGCGCACATCCAGCACCGTGGAGCGTCCGGTCGTGGTGAGCTCGTCGAGACCGTCTTCCCCCCGGAAGAGCCTCGCCCGGATGCCGCGACGGCCGAGCACCGCCGCCATCGGCGGGAGCATCCGGGCGTCCGAGACGCCGACGACCTGAGCTGCCGGACGGGCGGGGTTCGTGAGCGGGCCGAGGAAGTTGAACGACGTGGGCACGCGGAGCTCCCGGCGGACCGGGGCCGCGTGCCCGAACGCCGGATGGAACACGGGGGCGAACATGAACCCGATCCCCGCGCCGGCGAGGCACCGCTCGACCCCGGCGGCATCCAGGTCGATCCTCACGCCGAGGGCCTCCAGGAGGTCGGCGGAGCCGCACGCGCTCGACGCCGCCCGGTTCCCGTGCTTGGCCACCGGCACCCCGGCGCCGGCGACGACGATCGCCGACAGCGTCGAGATGTTGAACGTGCCGGAGCGATCGCCACCGGTCCCGCACGTGTCCAGCACCGGCGCCGGTGCGATGACGGGGCTCGCGAACTCGAGCGCCGTCCGGGCGAGTCCTTCGAGCTCCTCCGCGGTCTCGCCCTTCGTCCGGAGCGCCATCAGGAACCCACCCGCCTGTGCCGGCGTCACGTTGCCGGTCATGATCGCCCTCATCGCATCGGCGGCCTCGTCCGCAGAGAGCGCCTCACGGGAAGCCAGTCGCTGCAGGGTCCGCGGCCACAGGTCGGGGTCGTGGTCGCCCATGAGGGCGGCACGCTAGCAGGTGGGCGGCGGCGTTCCGGGCCTCGTCTAGACTGTGGGCCCGCGGCCTCCGGCGGCGGGCCCACGCGGGTGTGGTTCAATGGCAGAACGCGAGCTTCCCAAGCTCGAAACGGGGGTTCGATTCCCCTCACCCGCTCTCTCGGAGCGCATCCCGGAGGTCCTCACCCGTCCCGGGGAGAACCGGGCTCGAGGTAGCGAGGCGCCGTCGGGCAGATGTCGTTCAGGGGGCACCGCCGACATCGTGGGATCGGCGCCTTGCAGATCTCGCGCCCGAGACGGATCAGCGCCACGTGGAGCGGCGTCCGGAGACCTTCCGGCACCAGCTCGTGCAGGACGCGATCCGCCCGTTCGGCCGTGGTCCTGGGCGGCACCAGCCCGAGCCTCTTCGACACACGGTGGACGTGGGTGTCGACCGGCATGGCGTCCCGTCCGAGGGAGAAGGAGAGCACGACTGCTGCGGACTTGGGCCCGACCCCCGGCAGCGACATCAGCTCCGCGCGTGCCTCCTCATCGGTGAGGTCTGCGAGGTAGGAGAGGTCGAAGGAACCGCGCCGCTCGGCGATCTCGCGCAGGATCGCCTGGATGCGAGGCGCCTTCGTGTCGGCGAGGCCACCCGAGCGGATGGCGTCCGCCACGCGATCCGCGGGCGCGCGCACCACCGACGACCAGGTCGGGAACACAGCCCGAAGGCCGTCGAAGGCCCGTCCGGCGTTCACGTCGCTCGTGTGCTGGGAGAGCACGGTCAGGATCAGCTCCTCGAGCGGATCCGAGCGGCGCGGCGGCACGAGCTCGCCGTACCGCTTGCGCAACCGGTTGAGCACGGTCCGAGCGCGACGACGCAGGTCGGCCGGTGTGGCCGGATCCGTCACGCGGGCACGTCGCCGCGCGCGGCGTTGCGGAACTGCGTGAGGGAGGGCTCGAAGTTCAGCTTGATCGATCCGGTCGGACCGTTCCGGTGCTTGGCCAGGATGAGCTCCGCTTCCTTCTTCTTCTCGGGATCGGAGTCGTCCCGGTGGATGAACGCGACGACGTCGCTATCCTGCTCCAGCGATCCGCTCTCGCGCAGGTCGGAGAGCTGAGGCCTCTTGTCGGCCCGGGTCTCCGGGTTCCGGTTCAGCTGCGACAGCGCCAGTACCGGGATGTGCAGCTCCTTGGCGAGCAACTTGAGCGAGCGACTGATCTCCGCGACCTCCTGCTGCCGGTTGTCGGGGCGGCGGATCGCGGCCGACGTCATCAGCTGGAGGTAGTCCACGATGATCAGCGACAGGCCCTGCTTGCTGCTGCGCATGCGCCGGGCCTTCGCCCGGACGTCAACGATGTTCACGTTGCCGGAGTCGACGATCGACAGCGGGGCGTCGTGGAGGGTCTCCGCGGCCTGAACGACCCGGACCCAGTCCTCGGGCCCGACCCGCTTGCTGCGGATCCGGTCCCACGGCACCCGGGCCGCCGAGCACAGCATCCGCATGCCCACCTCGTGCCGGGACATCTCGAGCGAGAACACCGCGACCGACTGCCCGCTGACGGAGACGTTGTGGGCGATGTTGATCGCGAGCGAGGACTTCCCGATGCCCGGACGAGCCGCCACGATGACGAGGTTGCCCGGCTGGAGCCCCGAGGTGAGCTCGTCGAGATCGCGGAAGCCGGTGGGGAGCCCCGTGTACGCGGCCTCGCGGTGCTGGATCTGTTCGAGCTCCAGCATCGCGCCGTCGATCAGCTCGCGGAGGGTGGCGACCTCGTCGCGGTCGTCGCGGCGCGCGACGTCGTAGATCCGCTGCTCCGCGGCGTCGGCGACGGACTCGGGACTCTCCGGCGCCGAGTAGGCCATGTCCATGACGTCGGCGGCCGCCCCGATCAGTCGCCTGAGCAGGGCGGCCTGCGCGACGATCCGCGCGTAGTGCGCGGCGGAGGCCGGCGTGGGGACCTGGTCGGTCAGGTCCCGGATGTACAGAGGGCCGCCGACGTCGGCGAGCGCTCCCTTGCGACGGAGGGCTTCCACGGCGGACAGCTGGTCCACCGGCTCGCCCCGCGCGTACAGCTCGCGCAGGACCTCGAAGATCCGCCCGTTCGCGGATCGGTAGAAGTCCTCCTCCTCCAGGAGCTCGACGACGTCGGCGATGGCCTCGGCCGACAGCATCATGGAACCGAGCGCCGCCGCCTCCGCCTCCACGTTGTGGGGCGGCACGCGAGGGTCACCGTTCCGCGGAAGGTGGACGACGTCGTCGGCCGTGCGGACGATACCGCTCACCCCCTGTCCTCCGTCCCGGTCTCCGAATCGGGGACGCTACGCCGGGTGGAGCCGGCCGAACAGTGGAGAACCGATGTGGATTGCTCCCCGGCAGGTCGCGTCGGGAGATTTCGTGTCACACCCCGCGCGACCAGCGGATCCTGCATGTGGAGATCCATGTGGATCATTGTGGACGGCGAGAGTGACAGAACCCGCGCGGGGGCCGGACCCCGGGGTCCCGCCCCCGCGCGCGGAGGGACCTACGCCTGCGGTTGGACGTCGATCGTGAGGACCGGGTCCACCTCGTCGAAGAGGTGCACCGTCACCTCGTGCGTGCCCAGCGACCGGATGGGCTCCGCGAGGTGGACGTCGCGGCGATCGACCGGGACGCCGGCTTGCGTCGTGAGAGCCACCGCGATGTCGGCCGCCGTGACGGAGCCGAAGAGCTTGCCCTCCTCCCCGGCGCGAGCGGTGACCACGACCGGCGTCTGGATCAGCCGGGCGGCCAACGCCTCGAACTCTCCCCGCCGAGCCTTGGTTCGGGACTCGTGAGCCCGTTTGAGGCTCTCGGCGTGACGGATCGCTCCCTTCTCGGCGCGGATCGCGAGTCCTCGGGGGAGGAGGTAGTTGCGCGCGTACCCGTCCGCGACGTCTGCCACGTCACCTGGGTCGCCCAGCCGGTCGACGGTCCTCTGGAGGATGACCTTCATCGAGCTTCCTCCCGGTGGCGATCCCCGCCCCTCATCGACTGGAGTACGGCAGCAGCGCCATCTCGCGCGCGTTCTTGACGGCGGAGGCCACGTCGCGTTGATGCTGCACGCAGTTGCCGGTCACCCGGCGAGCACGGATCTTCCCGCGTTCCGACACGAACTTGCGCAGCGCGATGACGTCCTTGTAGTCGACGTGATCGACCTTGTCCTTGCAGAACTGGCAGTACTTCCGCTTGCCCCGCTTCTGCCAGCCCTTGTCGTCCTTCTCACGGCGGCGCTTGGGGCCCGCCTTCGGTCCCCCTCTACCCGGCATCGATCGGAGACTCCTCCTGCTCCGTCCCGGCGCCGACGGGAGCGGACACCTTCTCTCCCCAGTCGCCGGAGCTCGAGGCGCCGGCCGAGCGGGACTGGCGCGTGACGCTGGCGGTCGCCCACTTCAGGCTGGGCGCGATCTCGTCCGCCTCGACCTCGATGGCAGAGCGCTTGTCGCCGTCCTGGTTCTCCCAGCTCCGGTAGTTGAGTCGGCCGGCGACCAGGACGCGCGTGCCCCGGGTCAGGGACTCGGCGGCGTTCTCCGCCAGCGAGCGCCACGCGTTGATCGTGAAGTACGAGGTGTCGCCGTCCTTCCACTGGCCGTTCGCGTCCTGGAACCGTCGGTTGACGGCGATGCGGATCTTGCACACCGCCGCGCCGTTGGGCGTGTAGCGCAGCTCGGGATCGTCGGTCAGGTTCCCGACGAGCGTCACCTGGTTGTCGGATGCCATGTCTCGTTCACTCCCCTTGTGGAGTCGCGTCTCCGCCACCCGCGGAGGCGGGGGAAGTTGCCATCTGCGTCTGCGGTGCTTGCTTCCGTTCCGCCGTCCGGTCCCGCTTCGGGGGCAGGACGGTCACCTTGTAGCGCAGCACTTCGTCGGCGAGGTTCAGCGTTCGTTCGAGCTCGACCTGAGCCGAGGGTTCGGCCGAGAACGTCACGAGCGCGTAATAGCCCTCGTGCTGCCGCTCGATCTCGTACGCGAGCCGCCGCCTGCCCCACCGGTCGATCCCGTCGACCTGCCCCGAATGCTTCGCGATGACCTTCGAGATCCGGTCGGTCGCTGCGCCCACCGTGGCCTCGTCGGCCTCCGGGGGCAAGATGAGCAAGCACTCGTACTCCCTCAAACCCCACCTCCTCTGGTCTGGACGGCCCCCCCTTCCGAGGGAGAGCAGGAAGTTCCGAGGGTCGTCCAGCAGTGTACGGGACCGCGGCTGACCCTAGCATCGGCCTCCGACACGAGCGGTCCGTTGCGCTTCCCCAGGAGGCGGGTCCAGACTTCGCCCATGCCACGGGCCGAGCGACGACCCTGACCGTGTCGGAGCGGCGACTCCTCACGGTCCTGTTCACCGACATCGTCGGCTCCACGGATCTGGCGGTCGAGATGGGCGACGCTCGGTGGCGAGAGCTGATCGCGCGCCATCACCGCATCGTTCGACAGGAGCTGAAGCGGTCCGGAGGCCGGGAGATCGATACCGCCGGCGACGGTTTCTTCGCCACGTTCGACAAGCCCACGCAGGCGATCCGGTGCGCCGCCGCCGTCGTCCGGGCCGTCCGCACCCTCGGGATCGAGATCCGTGCCGGCGTCCACCTCGGCGAGGTCGAGATGGCCGGGGAGAAGCTCGGGGGGATCGCGGTCCACACCGGCGCCCGGGTCATGGCGGCGGCACCGCCGGGAGAGGTCCTCGTCACCGGAACGCTGAAGGAACTCGTGTCCGGCGCCGGGTTCGGGTTCGCCGACCGAGGACCGCACACGCTCAAGGGCATCCCGGGCGAGTGGCACCTCCATGCGCTGACGTCGGTGGACCACGAGCCGATGGGGTCCCCGCTCGATACGCCCACCGCGGCCGAACGACGGGGGGCCGTCGTCCCTCCGACCCTGCTCCGGCGGAGCCGGGCGCCCGCCGTCGTCGTGGGAGCGCTCGCCGGACTCGCCGCGATCGTGCTCCTGATCCGCGCCGGGGCGCCGGAGCGACCGGGTTCGACGGGAGGCCCGACCGATCCCCCGCTGAATTCGGTCGTGAACGTCGATCCGGACACCGGCGAGATCCTGCACGTCACGCCGAACGCCCTCGAGCGCCACGGCGGAGGGAACCCGAAGATCGCTGTGGGCGAAGGTGGGGTCTGGGTCCATTCGGCGTTCCTCGAGCACCTCGATATACGGACGGGTGCCGTGGTGGCCGGTCGGATGGGCGTCGAGACGACCGGCCACCCTGGAGCCGACCCCGGCATCGAGTTCGGAGAGCGGGCCGTGTGGATCGGCGGTGATCTCCACGGCGATCATGCCGTGCTGCTCCGGTGGGATCCCGCGACCGACGAGCAACTACCCGACATCCCCATCCGATCCGGCGTCTTGCCGAACGACGTCGCCGTGAGCAGCGGAGCCGTGTGGGTCACCTTCCCGGACGGGAGACTCGTCGAGCTCGACCCGGAGACCACGGAGGTCGTGGCGCAGACGGACGTCGGGGAGTTCGCCGACGGGATGGTGCTCGGGGCCGGCGGGGTGTGGGTCCTGGACATCACCGACGGAACGCTCACCCGGGTGGATCCCCGGACGCTCGAGGCGTCAGAGCCGACCGGGTTCTCGGGCAGCGTGCTCGGGATGGCCGCGGACGACGAACGTATCTGGCTGTTGGAGGCCGTGGGGGACGACGTGATCCCGATCGATGCCGAAGGCAAGGAGGGCGATCCCATCGCGGTCGGGCCCGACCCGAGCGGCATCGCGGCGGGGCTGGGCGCGGTCTGGGTCTCCGACGAGGGCGGCGACGTCTACCGGATCGACCCGCTCACCCGAGAGGTCACCAGCGTGCACGTGGGCGGACACCTCACCGCGATCGCGGTCGACGAGGACAGCGGGACCCTGTGGCTGACGGTCGGGGGTGATTGACCTCTCCGGGTAAGCTCCAGGGCACGAGCCGTGCACTTCGAAGGAGGCGCGAGCGATGATCACCATCCACGATCTCAAGACGTGGAAGGCGGAGGGCCGCAGGTTCACCATGCTCACCGCCTACGACTTCCCCACCGCTCAGATCCTCGACCGAGCCGGCGTCCCCGTGCTCCTGGTGGGCGACTCGGTCGGCAACAACGTTCTCGGCTACCCGGACACCCTCCCGGTCACGATGGAGGAGATGCTCCACCACACCCGGGCCGTCGCCCGTGGGGCCGAGCGGGCGATGGTGGTGGGCGACATGCCCTTCCTCTCGTACCAGGTCTCGCTCGAGGAGGGGGTCCGGAACGCGGGCCGCCTCGTGAAGGAGGGTGGTGCGCACGCGGTCAAGCTCGAAGGGCCGCAGCTCGATCTGGTGCATCGACTGGTGGAGATCGGGATCCCGGTGATGGCTCACGTGGGCCTCACCCCGCAATCGGTGCACGCGATGGGCGGCTACAGGGTCCAGGGTCGCGGGGAGGCGGCCCACCGCGTGGCCGAAGAGGCGCACCAGCTCGAGAAGGCAGGCGCGTTCTCCATGGTGCTGGAGGCCATGCCGGCGGAGCTCGCCGAGGAGATCACCCGATCGCTGCAGATCCCGACGATCGGGATCGGGGCCGGCCCCGATTGCGACGCGCAGGTCCTCGTGATCCACGACCTCCTGGGCATCACGGAGAGGCCGCCGAAGCTCGCCAAGCGGTACGCCGATCTCCGCACGGTGATGACGGAGGCGGTCGAAGCGTTCATCCGGGAGGTCGACACGGGCACCTTCCCCGATGCCGACCACTCGTACGACTGAAGCGATCAGACCGGATCGGGGACATACACTCCGCCCGTGACCCACCGCGACGACGAGGTCCGGCGCGCGCGGGAGGCCCTCGAGGGCAGGGCCGAGATCGCCGCCAGGTTGGCCCACGAGCTCCGCGGTCCGGTGTCGACGCTCCGTGGCCTCGCGGGGACCGCGCTCGCCCACTACGAGGGACTGAGCGACGACGAGCGCCGCGAGTTCCTGGGCCTGATCCGGCACGAGGCCGAGCGGCTCGAGGCGACCGTCGAGCAGGTCGCGCTCGCGCTCCGGCTCGACGCCGGGTCGCTCCGCTTCGACATCCGGCGGCAGGACCTGGCGGGTGTCGTCCGGACGGCCGTCCAGGCCGTCGACGTGGGCGAGCACCCGGTGGAGGTGGATGCGCCCGGACCGCTGGATGCTCCGATCGACGCGACGCTGATCGCCTCCGTCGTCCGTCAGCTCGTCGACAACGCGACGAAGTTTTCGCCGGCCGCCTCGCCGATCGCCGTCCGGGTCAGACGAGATGTCGCCCACGCCGTGGTCGAAGTGATCGACGACGGGCCGGGCATCCCCGAAGACCACCGTGAAACACTCTTCGAGCGCTTCACGGATTGGCGCCCCCCCGGCTACGAGGATCGCCCGGGAGCGGGTCTCGGCCTCTTCATCTGCCGCGCGATCGCACGCGAACACGGCGGTGAGACTTCGATCTCCGGAAGCCCGCGGGGGGGTACCATGCTGAGCGTCCGACTTCCCCTGGAGGACCGAATGGCGGCCGCGCGGTGACGACCCTGCTGATCTGCGACGACCACAAGGTCCTCACGGACGCCCTGGCGACCCTCGTGGGTCTCGATGACGGGCTCGATCTCGTCGCGCCTCCCGTGCACGATCCCGAGACTGCGATCCAGCTCTCGGCGGATCACCTCCCCGACGTCGTGCTGATGGACATCGTCTTCAAGGGCGGGATGTCGGGGATCGACGCGACCCGTCGGATCAAGGAGATCTCACCGGCCACGAAGGTCGTGATCATCACGGCGCACGACGAAGACCGCCTCCTCGTGGAGGCGGTCGAGGCCGGCGCGTCCGGCTTCCTCGGCAAGGGCGAGGCGGCCGAGGAGGTCCTCTCGGCCGCGAAGGCCGCGGCCGAGGGCGAGGTGCTGATCGACCCGGCGACGCTCACCCGCCTCCTCGCGCAGGTCGCCCGGGAGCGCGAGGCGCGTCGCGAGGCCGCGATGCTGCTCGACGACCTCACGGAACGCGAGCGCGAGATCCTCCAGCTGTTGGCCGAGGGCATGCGGAACGAGGGCATCGCGACCAAGCTCTTCATCAGCCCCCAGACCGTCCAGACCCACGTCCGGAACATCCTGGGGAAGCTCCGAGTGCACTCGAAGCTCGAGGCGGTCGCCTTCGCCGTGAAGCACGGCGCGATCGTCGTCTGACCTCGGGGGCGGCGAGAACTCCTGCCCGGCAGGGCTCAAGTCCCTGTGACGACGTGACGAAGGGACGGGTGGAGGGTCGCCCGCGCAGAAGGCGCGAACAGGCCGTCTCCCCCTCGATGGCCTCGGGGACCTCCCCGAGAAAGGCCCGAGTCCACCCCTCCCGGACTCGGGCCTTTTCATGTGAGCGCGTGGCGCCGGACCTTCCCCGTGGCCGTCCTCGGGATCGTCGGGACCAGCTGCAGCTCGCGCGGGAGTTTGAACCCCGCGAGCTCCTCCTCCCCGTGCGAGCGGAGGTCCTCGAGCGAAGGCGGGTCGCTCGGGACCGCCGGCACGACGAAGGCCACCACGTGGTGCCCCCACTCCGGGTCGGGACGCGCGGCGACGGCGACGTCGGCGACCTTGGGGTGGCGGGCCAGCGTCTGCTCGACCTCGTCGGGCCAGACCTTCTCGGACCCGGTCCGGATGACGGTGTCGGCCCGCCCGCGCACGGCGAGCCGTCCGTCGTCGTCGAGCTCGCCCACGTCGCCCGTGCGGAGCCATCCGTCCGTGGTGAAGGCCGCGCCGGTGGCGGCGGCGTCCAGGCGGTACCCCTCCATCACCGTGGGACCCGACACCTCGATCGCGCCGTCTCCGTCGAACCGCACGGACGTCCCCTCCAGCAGGACCCCGTCGTACGCGAACCCGCCGCACGTCTCCGTGAGCCCGTACGTGGTGACCAGGCGGGCGCCGCGCGCTCGCGCGGCGCCCGCCGTGGCCGGGTCCAGCCCGTCGCCGCCGACCAGCAGCGTGAGCCCGTGCAGGCCGAGGTTCGACCCCACGAGCCGGCGGACCATCGCCGGCACGACCGAGGCGAACGCGGCGCCCTCGCCGTCCTCGACCAGCCGGTCCGGGTCGAACCGCTCGTGGACCTTCACGGGCGTCCCGAGGATCGCCGCCCGCAGCAGCACGAGGAGTCCACCGATGTGGGCGGGGGTGAGCGGACTGATCCAGGGCGCGCCCGGCGTCGCGCCCAGGCGCGTCGCCGACGTCCGGACGGCCACCGCCACCGCGACCCGGTGCAGCTCGACGAGCTTCGGCTCTCCACCCGCGCCCGAGGTCGGCACGACGATCGCCACGCCGGGCGTGACCGGGACCGCGTCGGCGAGCAGGGTCTCGTCCTCCGGGCTCCTGAGGACGTGCGGACGGGCCTGGTCGACGATCGCTCGACGCTCCCGTTCCGTGAGTCGGTGGTCCAGGGGGAGGAAGGGAACCTGCTCGGCCCACAGCCGCCCGACCTCCTCGACCCAGGGTGGACCGGGCGGCAGGTCGATCACGACCAGCTCGTCGGTCCCCATCGCCCTCGTTCCGGCACGTCCGGTAGGCTAGCCGGTCCGTTCGAGCTCGCTCTGGGAGTCGTCGGACACATGGACGAGACACGGGAGATCCGGCAGGCCCTGGAGTGGCAGCCGGCCGGCATGGGGTCGGACGGATCGCCGGGTGGAACGTGGACGGACATCCGGTACGAGACCGCCGGGAGCGTCGCCAAGATCACGATCGCGCGACCCGACGTCCGGAACGCCTTCCGGCCCCTCACGACGAACGAGCTGATCCGCGCCTTCGACCTGGCTCGCGACGACCCCGCGATCGGGGTCGTGATCCTGACCGGCGAGGGTCCGCTGGCCTTCTCCTCCGGCGGCGACCAGGGGGTCCGCGGCGACGACGGGTACGTCGACGACCAGGGGATCGGCCGGCTGAACGCGCTGGACCTCCAGGTTCGGATCCGGCGCCTCCCCAAGCCGGTGATCGCGATGGTCGCCGGTTACGCCATCGGCGGCGGCCACGTCCTGCACCTGTGCTGCGACCTCACGATCGCGGCGGACAACGCCCGGTTCGGCCAGACGGGCCCGCGCGTCGGCTCCTTCGACGGCGGCTACGGCATCGGGCTCCTCGCTCGCCAGATCGGGGAGAAGCGGGCGAAGGAGGTCTGGTTCCTCTGCCGGCAGTACGACGCCCCGACCGCGTTGTCGTGGGGCCTGGTCAACGCGGTCGTCCCTGTCGAGGAGCTCGAGGAGGAAACGGTCCGGTGGGCGAGGGAGATGCTCGGCCACTCGCCGCTGGCCCTGCGCCTCCTGAAGGCCGGGTACCACGCGGGGGTCGACGGGCTCGCCGGGGTCCAGCAGCTGGCCGGGGACGCCACACTCCTCTATTACATGACCGAGGAGGCGCAGGAGGGCCGGAACGCCTACGTCGAGAAGCGGCGGCCGGACTTCTCGAGGTTCCCGAAGCGGCCGTGAACGCCTGGGTGGCCGGGGCGAGGCCGCGGACGCTCGGGGCGGGCGCCGTCCCCGTGCTCGTCGGCACCGCCGCGGCCGGGACGTTCATCGCGTGGCGCTTCGCGGCGGCGCTGGTGGTGGCGCTCGGGCTCCAGGTCGGCGTGAACTACGCGAACGACTACTTCGACGGGATCCGAGGCATCGACACCTCGGCGCGCACGGGACCGCCCAGGTTGGTGGCGAGCGGCGTGGCGGCGCCCCGGGCGGTCGCGCTCGCGGCCTCGGTCGCGATCGGCGCGGCCGCCGTCGCCGGGCTCGCGTTGGCACTGGCCACGGAGCCGACGCTCATCCTCCTCGTGGGGGCGCTGGCCTTGCTCGCCGCCGCCCTGTACAGCGGCGGACCGAGGCCGTACGCCGGCCTCGGGCTGGGCGAACCGATGGTCTTCCTCTTCTTCGGGTTGCTCGCGACGTGTGGGACCGCCTTCGTGATGGCCGGAACGGTGGCGGCCGCCGGATGGTGGTGCGGCTCGGCGCTCGGGCTGCTGGCCGTCGGGATCCTGGTCGCGAACGACCTGCGCGACATCCCGACAGACGCGGCGGCGGGCAAGCGCACGCTCGCCGTCCGGCTCGGCGACCGGCGGACCCGCACGCTCTACCGGGCGTGCGTCGCCGGGGCGTTCGCGACGATCGTGCTCGGGGTGGTCGTCTTCATCGTTGACGAGCGGGCCGGGCTGACGCAGTGGGCCCTGCTCGGGCTCGCGGCGTGGATCCTCGCGATCAGGCCGATGGAGCGGGTCGGTACGGCGTCGGGACCCGAGATGATCCCGGTCCTCACGGCGACCGCCTCGGTCCACGCGGCCACAGGTCTGCTGCTCGCACTCGGATTGGTGCTCGCGCGGACGAGCTGACGTGGAACCGGGCGACATCTCCCTCGCGTGCGCCGTCGCCTTGGTCGACGGGCTCGTGGCGGGCGGCGCGAGGGACGCTTGCCTGTCTCCCGGGTCGAGGTCGACGCCGCTCGCGCTCGCGCTCGCGCGCGATCCCCGAGTCCGGGTCCACGTGCATCTCGACGAGCGATCGAGCGCCTTCTTCGCCGTCGGCATCGCGAAGGCGACCCGGCGGCCGGCGCTCGTCGCCTGCACCAGCGGGACGGCGACCGCGGAGCTCCTCCCGGCCGTGATCGAGGCCTCGCAATCGCGGATGCCCATCGTGCTGCTGACGGCGGACCGACCCCCTCGGGTGCGGGGCACCGGCGCGAACCAGACGATCGTGCAGCCCGGGCTCTTCGGCCCGTACGCCCGGGCATCGGTGGACCTGCCCGTCCCCACCACGGCGGGGCAGGAGGCGTGGTGGCGTCAGGCGGCTCGCGAGGCGCTCGAGGTGCTGGCGAGCGATGCCCCCGGGCCCGTCCACCTGAACTGTCCCTTCGAAGAGCCGCTGATGCCGTCGCACGAGGCGGACATCACCACCGCGGTCGTCGAACCGTTCGAGCGGCCCCCGCGTCCGGAGGCTGCGCTCGACCCCGACGAGTCCGAACGGCTCGCCGGTCTCGTCTCGGGGGCCCGGGGGGCGGTCGTCGTCGGTGGATGGCCGGGCGACCTCTCGGGGGAAGGTCACTTCTGGTCCGAGGTCCTGGGATGGCCGGTGCTGGCCGAGCCGACGTCGACGCTCCGCCGACCGGGGGTCGCTCTCGCCGCCGGGCAGGCGCTGATCGCGAGCGAGGCCTGGGCCTCCGCCCACGCGCCGGATGTGGCGATCCAGTTCGGGGCCGCGCCGACGACACGGGCGACCCAGGCGTTCGTGGCCTCCGCCGGGCAGCTCGTCGTGGCGGACCGATGGCACCTCGACCCCGACCCGGACCGGCTGGCGTCGTGGCGGCTGGCGGTCGATCCCGATGCGCTGTCGGCTGCGCTCGGAGGCCA
This sequence comes from Actinomycetota bacterium, assembly GCA_044865955.1. Taxonomy (GTDB): domain Bacteria; phylum Actinomycetota; class UBA4738; order UBA4738; family HRBIN12; genus JAJNBA01. The sequence goes on from JBIOTM010000230.1 coordinate 15,709, forward strand.
CCCCATCGTGCAGGAGGAGAGCCGGATCGCCCTCACCGACACGCACAGGCAGGAAGAGATCGAAGCACTGTGGCGGAGCCGGATCGACCCTGCCCCGCGGAGATGGAGCGAGGGATGGCGTGAAGCCGACCGCCGAGCTCGAGCGACGATGGATCGGTCGATGGACGGATGGGAGAAGCCCTTCGAGCCGCGGGTTGCGCGCGACGTGGCGGCGTGGGTCCCGGAGGGCGGGACCCTCTTCGTCGGGAACTCCACGCCCGTGCGCGACCTGGACCTGGCGATGGAGCCGCGGACCGGGATCGACGTCCTGGCGAACCGTGGCGCGAGCGGGATCGACGGTCTGGTGTCGACCGCACTCGGCGTGGCGGGGGCGGACCGCGGCCCCACGGTCGCGCTCCTCGGCGACCTCTCGTTCCTCCACGACGCCGGCGCCGTCCTGTGGAACGCCTCGCGGGTCTTCGCCCTGACCCTCGTCGTCGTGAACAACGGGGGCGGTCACGTGTTCTCGCTCCTGCCGCAGCGGGTCCTCCCGGAGCACCACGAGCTCTTCGTCACGCCGCACGGCCTCGACCTGGGGGCCCTGTGCCGGGCCGCCGGCGCCGGCCACGAGCGGGTCGAGCGAGCGACGGATCTCCTGCCGGCGCTGGACCGAGCGGCCGGCGCCGGCGGCCTGAACGTCGTGGAGGTGATCGTCGATGCCGAGCTGGGGCTGCGTCGCCGGGTCGAGCTCCAACAGGACGTCGACCGGGTGCTCTCGTCATGACGGAGCCGATCGTCGAACCCGCGACGGACCGGGACGTTGCGGCGCTCGCGCATCTCCGGTGGCGGCTCTACGCGGAGCAGAACGGAGAGCCGGCCGAGCCACCCGACGTGTACCGCGACCGGTTCGCTGCGTTCGCCTCGGTGGCCCTCGGATCGGACGAGTGGCGAGCTTGGGTGGCGCGCGGGGACAGGGGTCTCGTGGGAGCGATGTGGCTGCACACGGTCCCCCGGGTGCCGGTGCCCGGCAAGCACGCGGGACCGATCGGCTACCTCACCAACGTCTACGTAGCGCCCGAGCACCGGAACCGAGGGCTCGGCGCACGGATGCTGGACCGGGTGACGGCGTGGTGCCGCGAGGAGGGGTACTCCCTCGTCATCGTGTGGCCGACCGAGCGCTCGAACACGTTCTATCGCCGGAGCGGCTTCGACCGGCCCGACGAACCCCTCGTGCTCGACCTCGGCCCGGACCCGCCGCTCGGGGACTAGCCCCAGCGGAGGGCATCGAGGAAGGCGCGGAACTTCCGCTCGGTCTCGTCGAGCTCCAGCTCCGGCTGCGAGTCCGCCACGATACCGGCGCCGGCGTACAGGGTCGCTCGATCGCCGCGCAGCTCCGCGCACCGCAGGGCGATCGCCCACTCGCCGTCGCCGTTCGCGTCGACCCATCCCACGGGGCCGGCGTACCTGCCGCGCTCGAAGGGCTCGAGCTCTGCGATCGCCTCCAGGGCTTCGTCGCGCGGGGTCCCGGCCACCGCGGGCGTCGGGTGCAGCCTCGCGACGAGCTCGAGGGCCGAGGGCGCCGGCTCGCGCAGGATCCCGCGGAACCGGGTCGAGAGATGCCACACGTTGGGCGTCTCGCGAAGGACCGGCTCGGGATCCCACGTCAGCCGCTCGCAGAAGGAACCCAGGGTCTCCGCGACGGCCTCGACGACGATCGCATGCTCCTCGCGGTCCTTCTCCGACGCCGCGAGCTCCTCGGCGTTCGCCTGGTCCTCGTCGGCGTCGCCCGACCTCGGCGCCGATCCCGCGAGCGGGTTCGACCGGACCTCCCGTCCGAGGCGCGAGACGAGCAGCTCGGGCGACGCCCCGACGATCACGCCGTCGTCGGTCGGGGCGGCGAACGTGAACGCGTCGGGATCGACCGCGCGGAGCCGGTGGACGAGCAGGCGCGGGTCGAGCGTCCGCTCCGCGCGGACCTCGACGGTCCGGGCCAGCACCACCTTGCGCAGCGACCCGCCGCGGATGCGCGCCACGGCCGACGCCACGGCCGCCAGATAGTCGACGGCCGGCGGGGCCTCGCGCACGTGGAGCTCGTCGAACGGATCGTGCGGCGTGCCGCCGGCGACGGGCTCGAGGGGCGGCGGGTCGTCCGCGGTCCCGTGGAGCTCGCGAGCGTCGATGCGCCACGTCCCGGCGTCGCTGCGCCGCACCGTCCGCCGCGGGATCAGCAGCTGGTCGATCTTCGAACCGTACCCGCCGAACCCGATCGAGCCGGCCGCGACGGGCGTCGCGTCGGTCCCCCGCCGCGCGGTGGCGCGCAGCACCCGCACGACCTGTCCCAGCTCGTCCGGCTCGGCTCCCGAGAACGCGCGGACGGGGGCCGATCCCGCGACGCCGCGGCCGGCGCGCTCGAAGAACACGCCGTCACGCGGCCGGTACGCCGCCAGCAGGTCGAACGCATCGCCGAGTGGACGCGCCCGCGCCTCGAGGAGCGGCGGCGCCGGGACGTCCGCGTTCACGACCTCGTGCCGATCAGCAGCTGGGTGACCCCGCCACCGAGCCGGACCCGTACGGCGTCGGCGAAGCCCGCGCCGCGCAGCATCGCCAGCAGCTCGGGGGTCGAGGGGAGGTACGCGGTCGATCGCGGGAGGTACGCGTACGCCGCGCGATCCGAGAGCAGCGCGCCGATCACGGGCACGACCCGCCGGAAGTAGACGCGGTGCCCGAGGCGCAACAGGCGGCCCTCCGGATCGGCCGTCTCGAGCAGCGAGATCCGCCCGCCCGGGCGCACGACCCGGGCGAGCTCCGCGAACAGCGCGTCCAGGGACACGACGTTGCGGAGGGCGAAGCCACACGTCGCGCCGTCCGCCGCGGCGTCGCGGACCGGGAGCCGCAAGATGTCGGCCTCGACGAGGGGCGCGTCGGTCCGCGCCTCGACGAGCATCCCGTGCGAGAAGTCGAAGCCGATCGGACGGTACCCGGCGGCGGACAGCTCGCGGCACAGGTCGCCGGTCCCGCACGCGAGGTCGAACACCGACGACCCCACCGGGAGCGCGACCTCTCGGACCGTCCGTCGCCGCCATCCGACGTCCATCCCGAACGTCATCACCCGGTTCACCAGGTCGTAGCGCCGGCTGATCGTGTCGAACAGGCGCCGGACGGCGCGCGCCTTCTCCTCGCCCTCGGGCAGCGCCGTCTCCCGGCGCCGCGGGGTCACGGTCCGCCGCTCGGAGGCGGGCCCGTCCCGTCCGACGCCGCGCCGCCGTCCGGCGCTTCGATGTGCTCTTCTGCCACCTCCAGGAGCACCCGGCGGAAGTGCTCGGACACCAGGGTGGTGACGGCGGGGAGGAGCTGCTCGAACGCCTCGACCATCTGATCGGAGGCGGTGTCCGCGTCGTCGATGGAGTCGCGGATCGGCTTGCGGACGTGTTCGTCGAAGAGATCGACCGCCCGGTCCGCGATCGACCGGATCGCCCCGTCCGCATCCTTGGCGAGCCCGAGGAGCTCCCCCAGGGGGAGCCCGAACTCCAGCAGGTGCAGGGCCGTGCGCACGAGATCGATGTCCTCGGTCGTGTACCGCGTCCCCCCGTCGACGGCCCGCCCGATCCTGATGCCCTCCCGCTCGACGGCCTGGATCAGCGACGCCGGCACACCGCTCGCCGAGGCGAAGGCGTCGAGGCTCAGGAGCTCGTCGTCGGCGGCGTCGCCACGCTCCGCGGCCACCGCCGCCGCCAGACCGGTGTCGGCGAGACCGAGCTCCCCGTCGATGACCCTCCGGATCGCCGCGAGCGTCAACCCCTGTCGCTGGAGCGAACGGATCCGCCGGATCCGCTCCTCGTGCTCATCCCGGTACCACGCGACGCGTCCTTCGCGTTCGGGCTGAGGGAGGAGGCCCTTCGCCTGGTAGTAGCGGACGGTGTCGACCGAGACGTCGCACGCCGTCGCCAACTGCTCGACGCGGTACCTCACGGCCGTGAACTCTACGAGTGTTCGCTCACATTGGTCACCCCCAGAGGTCAAGTCGGGGCGGCGGCCCGGTCTACGATGCGGATCGTGGAGCGGCGCGCACGCAGGCCGGTCACCCTGGGACTGGTCCTCGCGTGCCTGGGAGGAACGCTGCTCCTGGGCGCCGCTCACAAGTCGGTGTGCGTCGGTAGCGACTGGAGCGACGGCCGCCAGTACCGCTGGTACTGCTACACGGACATCACCCCGCTGTTCGGGACGGAGCAGCTCGCGGGCGGCCGGCTCCCCTATCTGGACCCATGCACGCCCTCCGAAGGCAGCTGCGACGAGTACCCGGTGCTCACGATGTACTTCATGCGGATCTCGGCCTGGGCCTCCGGTGAGCAGGCGACGCGATTCTTCTGGGTCAACGCCGCGATGCTCGTCGTCTGCGCGGGAGTGATCGCGGTCGGCCTGTACCTGATGGACCCGCGGCGCGCGTTGTGGTTCGTCCTCGCGCCGAGCCTCGCCGTGGAGGCGTTCGTGAATTGGGACCTCCTCGCCGTCGCCCTGGCGACCGTCGGCACCGTCGCCTTCCTCCGTCGACGCGACGGTTGGGCGGGCGGCCTGCTCGGGCTCGGAGCGGCGGCCAAGCTGTATCCGGCGCTCCTCCTCCTCCCGTTCGCGGCCGAACGCCTCCACCGACGCCAGCCCGATCGCGCGATCGTCCTGTGGTGGTCGGCGGCGGCGGCGTGGCTCGTGGTCGACCTGCCGTTCGCCCTGGCGGGGCTGCGCGGCTGGTGGGAGTTCTTCCGCTTCAGCGGGGCTCGCCCGGCCGACTGGGACAGCCCCTGGTACATCGCCTGCCGGCAGCTGTCCGTGTGCCCCTCGACCGGGCTGATCAACCTGCTGTCGATGGTTGCCTTCGTCGGCGTCGCGACGCTCCTGTGGGTGTCGAAGCGGCGCCGGGAGCCGGCGTTCCCCCGCTGGCACCTCGCCTTCCCCCTCCTGGCCGTGTTCCTCCTGGTCGGGAAGGTGTACTCGCCCCAGTTCAGCCTGTGGCTCCTGCCCTGGCTCGCGCTCCTGGTGCCGCGACTCCGGCACTTCGTCGCGTTCGAGGCCGCCGACCTGGCCGTGTTCGTCACGCGCTTCTCGTTCTTCGGCGAGCTGACCGGGGTCGGCGGGCTGCCGCAATGGATCTTCGAGACCGCCGTGCTCGTCCGCGCCGGGGCGCTCATCTGGTGCCTCGCTGCATGGGTGCGCGAGCCGAGCCGACGCCTCGAAGCCGAGGGCGCGCCCGCCCGGGCTCCCGTGATGGGCCGCGCGTGACCCAGCGCCGGCGGCTCCGCGCCGGGCTCCGCCCCTGCCTCGCGGTCTTCCTGGCCGCCCGGGTCGGGCTCTCGATCTTCTCCGTCGTCGCGGTCGGATCGATCGATCCCCTGGACCCGGTCGACGTCCCCGGCCGGGCCGGTCCGCCGGCCACCGGAGGCTGGCACAACGCCATCGACGCCACGGAGCGACAGGACGCCGTGTGGTACCTGCGCCTGGCCGACGAGGGGTGGTCGCGGGACGACGCGAGCGCCGCGTTCTTCCCCCTCTACCCGCTCGCCGTGCGCGCGGTCTCCTGGCTCCTCCCCGGCGACGACCTCCTGGCGGCGCTCCTCGTGTCGAACGCCGCCTTCCTGGGAGCCCTCCTGGCCCTGTTCGCGCTGACGGCCGACGCGTTCGGCGAACGCTCCGCCCGGCGGACGATCGTCGTGACCGCGCTCTTCCCGACGGCGTTCTTCTTCCTCGCGCCGTACACGGAGTCGCTCTTCCTCCTGCTCTCGGTCCTGGCCTTCCGGGAGGCGAGGCACGATCGCTGGGGCCGCGTCGCCCTGTTCGGCGGGCTCGCCGCGCTCACGAGGAGCGTCGGCATCCTGCTCGTCCCCGCGCTCGCCGTCGAGGCCTTCCGGGGCACGTCGGAACGCGGGGCGCTGCTCCCCCGTCTCGCAGGGGCGATCGCGATCGCCCTGGGACCGCTGGTGTGGTTCGCGTGGTGGGGACTCGTCCACGGCCGGTGGCTCGCGCCGCTCGACGCCCAGGGCAACTGGAACCGCGACCTCCGGCTGCCGTGGCTGACGCTGGCCGATGCCGTCCGGTTCGCGTGGCGGTCCCAGTCCTACTGGCTGCTCGACGTCGCGATCGTGTCCCTCGCCGTCGGCGGTCTCGCGCTCGCGTTCCCGGCCCTCCGGCCCTCCGAAGCGACCTACGGTGCGCTCAGCCTGATGCTGCCCCTCGTCGACCCGTTCCCGGGACGGCCGCTCTTGTCGGTCCCTCGCTTCGCGGTGGTGGTGTTCCCGGCGATGTGGGGGCTCGCCGGGATCGGGGCCGGCCGGAGGCTCCCCCGCCCACTCGTCACGGCCGTGCTGGCGGCGGGGTGGGCGATCTCCGCGCTGCTCTTCGTGACCTGGCGGTACGTGTTCTGAACGGCGATCTCGGCCGGGGTAGGATGTGCCGAGCACGCGACCGAGCGGAGGCGCCGTGACGATCAGGGTTGCCATCGCCGACGACCATTCGTTGGTGCGGCAGGGGCTTCGCAGGTACCTCGACATGGCCGACGGTATCGAGGTGGTCGGTGAGGCATCCAATGGCAAGGAACTGCTCGAGCTCGTGTCGAAGGAACTGCCCGACATCGCCCTGATCGACATCCGGATGCCCGAGATGGACGGGCTCGAGGCCGCCCGGGAGATCCGGGACAACCACGACACCATCGGCGTGATCATGCTCACCGCCTACGACGACCGGCAGTTCGTGGTGGAGGCGGTCCGGGCGGGCGCCCGTGGCTACGTCCTGAAGGCCCGCGACGCCGAGCACCTGATCCAGACCGTCCGGCTCGTCGCGGGGGGGAACATGGTGATCGACCCACAGCTCGTGGTCGCCCTCGCGGAGGAGCTCTCGACCGCGAAGGAGCGCGACCGCCGCGCGGAGACCCTCACGGCGCGGGAGATCGAGGTCCTGCAGCTCCTCGCCTTCGGACACACCAACCGCGACATCGCCGAGCGCCTCTACATCTCACCGGACACGGTGAAGACGCACCTGGAGCACATCTTCGAGAAGCTGGGCGCCTCGGACCGGACGGCGGCGGTGGCCGAGGCGCTCCGGCGTCGTCTCATCGAGTAGGCATCCGGCCCCGCCGTCGGCCGACGCGGTGTAGGCCGTTCGGCCCGCCGAGCCGCACGTTCGGGTGATGGAGTCGCGGGGATCGACGCGCCATCATGGACGACCGATGCGCGAGATCCTCCGATCCCGACGTGTCGCGGCCGCGCTCGCGCTAAGCCTGACGGCCGCGGTGACCGTCGCCGTCTACCTGTTGATCCCCGACGACCCGGAACGACGGCCGCTCGTGGTCAACCTCGTCGACGCCGTCGCCTGGTTCATGGGCGGCGTCGTCCTCCTCGCGATGCGTGAAGGCCGGGTGGCCCGCAGCTCCCGCACGGTCGGGTTCACGCTGCTCCTGGGCTCCGCCGTGATCGCGCTCGTCTTCGTCTCGGGGCTGTGGGGCGCCGCCAACCAGCCGGGGTTCGCCGACGTGCTCTTCCTGCTGCCCCTGGCGCCGCTCTCGGCGGGGTTCCGCAGCGAGATCCGCGATCACGTCCCGGCCGGGGATCGTCGCGAACTCGCCACCGACGCCGCGCTGATCGTGAGCGCGCTGATGGCGGCGGGCTACGTCCTGATCAGGCCGATCGACGCCACGGCGGCCGTCTCGGCCTCGGCCGTGACGTTCGCGCTGATCACGGCGTTCCTCGTCGCCACCTACCCGGCCCTGGCGATCTGGGTGCCGACCCGCGCCCACGTCCTTCGCGCCGCCGTGTTCGCCGGTCTCGGCGCCGCCATCCTCACGTTCGGGTGGCAATGGACCCACCAGATCTACGACGCGACGAACGCCTGGATCGAGCTCCCCGTGGTCCTGTCGCCACTCGCCGTCGTGGCCACCTACCTCGTGGTTCGTCCCGCGATCGTGCTCCCGAAGCCGACCAGGATCGCGAGGCCGATCCTCACGAGCCTCGCCGTGATCGCCACCTGCGGTGCGCTGCTGATCACCGGGGTGCTCGGCGACGACCGCGGTCTCACCGCCTTGCAGACGGGCCTGTTCATCGGCGCGCTCGCCATCGCGGTCGCCGTCCGGATCATCGCCAACCAGATCACCGTGACGCAGGCGACCGAGTCGGTCCGGCGCGCCCTCGGCCAGAAGGAAGCCGCGCTGTCCGAGACCGACGCGGCGCTCGAGCGCGTCCGCGAGGCGAACGAGACCCTGAAGCACTCGGAGGAGCACCTCCGGCTGGTGTTCGACGCGGCGGTCGACGGCATCGTCGAGCTCGACGCGAACGACATCGTCGTCCGGGCGAACGAGGCGTTCTGCCGGATGGTGCACCTCGACCGGGGGACGGTCGAAGGCCTCCGCTGGCAGGCCCTGGCCGCCTCGCTCGACGGCGCCGACGCTCGGTTCGCGGAGCTCCCCGAGGCCGGGCAGGCCCAGCTCGAGCGGTCGGACGGCACCCCGTTGTACCTGGAGTCCAGGGTGTCCAAGATCCCCACCGACCCCCCCAGGCGCCTCGTCCTGATCCGCGACGTCACGCCCGGCAAGGCCGCCGACCAGACCATCCGGTCGCTCCTGAAGTTCCTGCAGGAGAAGGACGAGGACCGCACCAGCCTCCTCCGGCGGACGAACTCCGCGATCGAGTCGGAGCGGAACCGGATCGCGCGCGACCTCCACGACGGACCGGTGCAGGGGGTCTCGGCCGCATCGCTCTCCCTCGAGGCGGCGTTGCTGATGATCGGCGCCGGCGACGTCGACCGCGGCGTGGACGTGCTGTCGAAGGTGCGGAAGGAGCTCGCCGACGAGGCCGACGCCCTCCGCGCGCTCATGGCCGGCCTGCGTCCACCCGTGCTCGAGGAACGCGGCCTGATGCCGGCGCTCCGCGAGGCCGTCACGCGCTTCGGGATGGAGCAGGACGTGGAGACGGACCTCGTGGGCACGCTCCCACGACCCCTGTCGGCGGACCTGGAGACGCTGGCGTACCGGGTGGTGCAGGAGGCCCTCACGAACGCGGCGAAACATGCCCGCGCCGGTCGCGTGGTGGTGTCGGTCGAGTCGAGCGCCACGGCCCTCCGCGTGGAGGTGGAGGACAACGGCCGGGGGTTCGACAGCGCGATGACCCGTGAGTTCCTCCGCCAGGGACGGGTGGGGTTGGCGTCGATGCGGGAGCGGGTCGAGCTCGCCAACGGCACGTTCGTCATCAGGTCGACCCCCGGTCGAGGGACCTCGATCGTGGCGACGCTGCCGGTCTCGGTCCCCGCCGAGGCGAGGATCGTCGTCCCCTAGTCCGCCAACCGGGCCGGCCGGTCCCCGCCGCCGGGGTACGCGATCGACGGGCTGGGCACCTCGGTCACCGACGGTGACGGAGGTGGCGCCGAGGGCGGCGGCGAGGGCTCGACGCTCGGCGACGCGCTCGGCGACGCGCTCGGACTCGGCGGCGGAGGTGGGATCGGCGCGGCGGCCGACGGCGTGACCGTCTGCCGCACGAACGACGGCTCATGGAAGGCGACCGGCTCCTTGCCCTGCATCGCGACCTCCATGAAGTCGTGCCAGATCGCTGCGGGGATCGTTCCCCCGAAGACCTGGGACACGCCCTCGACGTCTTCGAGGGGGATCTGGCCCTGCGGGTACCCCACCCAGACGCACGCCGCCACCTGCGTCGTGTATCCGCAGAACCAGGCGTCCACGTTGTCCTGCGCGGTCCCCGTCTTGCCGGCCGCCGGCCAGGAGGTGAGGTCCGCCGACGCCCCCGTGCCGAAGTCGAGCACGTCCTCCAACGTGTAGGTGACGAGGTCGGCGACGTTCTGATCCACGACCTGCCGGCCCGTGCCCCCGAGCCGGGAGTCGAGCCGACCGCCCGGCGACCGTACCTGCAGGAGCGGGCTGGGACGATGCCGCAACCCGCGCGCCGCGAGCGTCGCGTAGGCGCTCGTCATCTCCAGCGGGTTGACCGCCACGCTGCCCAGGGTGATCGAGCAGAGGGCGGGGAGCTTCGACCGGATCCCCAGGCGGTGCGCCATGTCGGCGACCGACTCGGGTCCCAGCTCGACGACGAGCTGCGCGAACACCGTGTTCACGGAATGGGCCGTCGCCGACTGGAGCGTGTAGCTCCCGCCGCCTCCCTCGGCGTTCTCGGGCTGCCACGGCCCTTCGGGGCCGTTGCACATCGGGTCGTCGATCGTGATCTCGTTCGGTCCGTACCACGAGGATCCGAGATCGAACCCCTGCTCCATCGCTTCCGCGAGCGTGAAGGCCTTGAAGGCGGAGCCCGCCTGGCGCCCCGTCCCTCCCTTGAACGTGGCCAGGTTCAGCTGGGACGTGGCGAAGTCCGTGCCGCCGGCCATCGCGAGGATCTGCCCGGTCGCCGGGTCGATCGCGACCAGCGCCGCCCCGGGGTCCTGCGGCGACGGCAGGTGCGACGCGATCGCGTCCTCGGCAGCCGCCTGCATCGCCAGGTCGAGGGTCGTGGTCACCCGGAGGCCCCCGCCGAACACGCTGGCGCTGCCGTAGCGGTTGGCCAGCGCTTCCTTCACGTACTGGACGAAGTACTCCGAGTCGCCCGGCGCGTCGATCTGCCCCTCCGGCCCCTGCTGCCGCGTCAGGGGGATCCCGCAGCAGGGTCTCCGCTTCAGGCGCTCCGCCTGTTCGCGTTCGAGGTACCCGTACCGGACCATCCGGTCCAGCGCGAAGTCGCGACGGAACTTCGCGTCGAAGGGGTGGTCGATCGGATCGTAGGCCTCGGGGGCGGTCAGGATCCCGGCCAGCGTGGCCGACTGCAGGAGCGACAGACGGCGGGCGCGGACGCCGAAGTAGGTCCGTGCGGCGGCCTCGATCCCGTAGGCCCCGTGGCCGAAGTACACGGTGTTCAGATACTTCGCGAGGATCCTGTCCTTCGAGAGCGTGCGTTCGACCTTCATCGCGAGGAGGACCTCGCGGACCTTCTCCTTCACGGTCCGCGGCGGGATCACGTAGTCGCTGACGCCGTTGTCCCCCTCGATGTACCGGCCCGCGTAGACCCGCTTCACGAGCTGCTGGGTGATCGTCGACCCCCCCTGCACGGCGTCGTGCGCGATCAGGTCGTGCCAGGCCGCGCGGATCGTTCCCTTGAGGTCGACCCCGGAATGCTCGTAGAAGCGCGCGTCCTCGACGGCGACCACCGCGTCCCGCAGGTGCTCCGGCATCTGGCCGAACGGGATCAGGGTCCGGTTCACCGAGCCGTGGAAGGTAGAGAGCAACGTCCCGTTCCGGTCGTAGACGAACGTCGTCTGCACGGGCGGCAGCGTTTCCGGCAGGTCGATCCGGAGGTAGGCGAGCACGAGGGTGCCGAACCCGAGCAACGCGAGGGCCACCGGCGCCAGCGCGAAGGCCCACCAGGAGCGTCGGAGGAAGCTCCGCTTCGCGGCCGGCCGCGAGCGTCGACCTCCCTCCCGTGCTCGCCCCCTCGGGCGACGCGGCGCCGACCGCGACGGGGCGCGCTTCGTGGCTGCGGTCTTCCCTTTCGCGCGTGCGGCCTTCGCAGTGGACCGACTGGCCGCAGCAGTCGTGCCGCCGCCCACGCCCTTCTTCCGGGCGTGCCGGGGGGTGTAGTCCTTCGAGGGACGTCTCGACGTCGTGGCCACGACGAGCCGAATCCTACCCGTGCCCGTCGGGACGGAAACGCCGGCTCGCGCTCAGCCGGCCGCCGCTCGCCTGCGGGCGGTGAAGGACTCCCGCAGGTGGTTCCACCGGCAGGAGCGGCACACCTCGACGACGTAGCAGGCCGTCCCGGGGTGCGCGGCCGTCAGCCTGAGGCCGGTCTCGATCGGCCACACGCGGCCGCTGTTGCGCCTGAGCGCGGACCCGAACACGTAGGCCAGTAGGACCAGCTTGTCCCGGCCGCAGATCGGACAGTCGTTGGTGGTGCGCTCGCCGACGTGCTTGGCGGCACGCATCAGCTCCGGGTGCGCGTCGCAGAGGTCCGCGGCGGACAGGAGCCCCCGGCGGGCGTCGCGAAGCAGCGCGCGCTTCGCGAGGGTGTAGTCGATGACGCCCAGCTCCGCGCTGCGTCGTCTCCTCGTCGCGGTCCTCACCTGGCGCATGGTTGCGCAAGTCTACCCCCGGTCCCCGACGGGAGGGAAACCACAACGGGATGCCCGGCGCCGCCGCGGATACCATCCGCGCGTGCCGATCCAGGACCAGACCTCGGCGCTCCGTCGCGTCTACGTGCGGCCGCCCGAGCCGGCGGCCCTCCGTGCGTGGAACGACTTCGGCTGGCGCTCGGCCCCCGACCCGGCTCGGGCGGCCGCCGAGCACGAGGCCTTCCGCGCGGCCCTCGCGGACGCCGGGGCCGAGGTCGTGGTCGGCCGGACGCCGGCGGCCGCGGACCCCGACGCGATCTACGTCGCCGACCCGGTGCTGATGAGCGACGCCGGCGCGATCCTCCTCCGGCCGGGCAAGGAGCGCCGGCGCGGCGAGGTTGCGATCGCCGCCGCCGATCTCGAGGCGGCCGGGGTGCCGGTGGTGGCCGCCCTCGGCGAGCCGGCGCTCGCCGAGGGCGGCGATCTCTTCTGGCTGGACCCGGCGACGCTCCTCGCCGGCGTGGGCTACCGCACGAACGTTGAGGGGGTGGGGGCGCTCCGCGAGCTGCTGCCGGGCGTGACCGTCGTGGCCTTCGACCTCCCCCACCTCGGTGGGCCGTCCGCGTGCGTCCATCTCATGTCGTTCGTCTCGATGCTCGACACCGATCTGGCGGTGGCCTATCTCCCCCAGCTCCCCGTCCGCCTGGTGCAGCTGCTGCATGCCCGCGGGGTGGACGTGGTCGGGGTGCCCGACGAGGAGTTCGACTCGATGGGCCCGAACGTCCTGGCGCTGGGTCCTCGACGCGCCCTGGCGCTCGAGGGCAACCCGGAGACGCGGCGGCGGCTGGAGGCGGCCGGCGTCGAGGTCCTGACCTACGTCGGCGAGGAGATCTCCCGCACGGGAGACGGCGGCCCGACCTGCCTCACGGAGCCGCTCGCTCGGGGCTGAGGCTCAGCTCAGCGTGTCGAGGCCGCGGAGCTCGTAGATGTCGCCCTGCTGCGGCGCGCACCGGTACCGGGAGAACCACAGGTCGAGGCGGTCCTGGCTCACGTCTGCATCCAGCGACATCACCCAGCCGGTGTCGATCCCCGCCGGCAGCGCCACCAGGCGATCGGCCGCCGTCGAGAGGTCGAGAGGCCGGCGCCAGATCCCCACGGAGCCCCCGCACGCCTGGCCGGACCGGACGAAGTACATCATCGAGTGGAGCTCGTCCACGACGGGCGCGTACTGCGCGCGCCCCTCGATCGACGGGATCCTCATGCGGTCGCTCGTGTCGGTGTCGAACACGAAGGCGTTGCAGGTGAGCGGGCTGCACACGGTCCACGTCGCGTAGCGGTCCCCGACCGCCCCCGGCACGACGTAGTACCTGGTGAAGTTCCAGGTCCCGATCTTGGCCAGCGACTGGCTCTCCCGGTCGTACAGGAACAGCGACGTCATCCCCTGCGCGTCCCGAGCGAAGAAGATGAAGCCGTCGGAGATCCTCGGTCCCCACTCCCACCTCGCCGAGTTGACGGGGGTCGGGAGCTTGCTCCGGTTCCGCGTCTCCAGGTTGAAGAGGTACAGATCGGACGCCCCCGAACGGATCTGCTGGTAGATCGCTCGATCCTGCCCCGGATCGAAGCCGCCCGCGTATCCCCGCGTCCCGGTGGCGTTCAATCGGAACCGCCCCGGGATGCCGAGGACCTTCCCGTAGGCGTGATCCTGGTCGGGATGCGCTTCGGAGTTCTGCGTCCAGATCAGGTACCTGTCGTTCGCGGCCGGGAGGGACTGATCCTCCGGCCCGGCGAGGACGCGGACCGGCCCGGTGAGGGCACCGGCCGGCGCCGAGCCGACGATCGCCAGCGCCACGGCCGATCCGACGAGCACCGTTCGCCCGATCCCTCTGATGCCGGAGGCTCGTCTGGACCGTTGCATGTTCGCGGAACCTACCCCGCGGCCCCGACGATGTCGAACCTCACCGACCGAGCAGCGCGTCCACCGCCGCCGAGAACACCTCGGTGTGCCGGTCGACGTCCTCCTCGGTGGTCGCGGGCGACATCAGGGCCATGTTGTGGAACGGGGCGATCAGGACGCCTCGGTTCAGCAGGAAGAGATGGATGAACGGATCGAGCTCCGGATCCTGCCCGTCGGACGCCTCCCGGCCCGTCCGCGCGGGGTCCGGGCGGAAGAGGTACTCCACGCGGCACCCGAGGCGCACGACGTGCCATGGGAGGCCTCGGGACCCGATCACGTCCCGGACGCCGTCCTCGAACCGCACGCCGAGCGCGATCATCCGCTCGAAGGCTTCGTCGGTCAGCACCTCGCCCAGGGTCGTCCGCATCGCGGCGAGGGAGAGCGCGTTGCCCGCCAGCGTTCCCCCGGTGCCTCCCACGTCGACGACGTCGGGGTCCGTTCCCTCGACGATCCGCCGCTGCACGTCCTCCGTGACGCCGTAGGCGGCCGAGGCGATCCCGGCGCCGAGGGTCTTGCCGATCGTCAGGATGTCCGGCCTCAGTCCCCAGGCGGCGGTGCAGCCGCCCGGTCCGGCGCTGATCGTGTGGGTCTCGTCGATCAGCAGGAGGGTGCCGGTCCGGTCGCACAGCGCCCGCACGCCGTCCCAGTACCCCGGCTCGGGGAGCACGATCCCGATGTTCGTCAGCGCCGGTTCGAACAGGCAGACCGCCACGTCGCCCCGATCGAGCTCCCGCTCCAGCGCCTCGAGGTCGTTGATCTCGACGACGCGGGTGGTCGTCTCGACGGGCACGGGGGGACCCGTGTTCCCGGCGCGGTCGACCACCCGTCCCGACGGGTCCAGCTCCGCGAACGTCTCGTCGACCGTCCCGTGGTAGCAGTGGTTGTGGACCACGATCTTCTGACGCCGGCTGATGTGCCGCGCCCACCTGATCGCGAAGCGGTTCGCATCGGTGGCCGTCAAGGTGAACGACCAGCACGGGAGGCCGAAGCGCCGGCGGAGCTCCGATGCCACCCACGCCGCATCCTCCGTGGGCAGCATCAGCGTGATGCCCTCGGCGGCCTGTCGCGCGATCGCCTCGACCGTCGCCTTCGGCGCATGCCCGGCCATGCCGCCCGTGTCCCCCAGGCAGAAGTCGACGAACCGGTTCCCGTCCACGTCGGTGAACAGCGCGCCCTCCGCGCGATCGACGTAGATGGGGTGGTCCCCCGGCCAGCGGATCATCCAGTTCATGGGGACGCCGAACAGGAGCGAGTCGAGTCCCCGCGCATGGAGCTCGCGGCTCCTCGGGTGGCGCTCCCGGAACAGGCCGCGCTCGCGCTCCATCAGGGATGCGAGGCGTGAGCGGTCGATCGTCTGCACGGGCCTGCTCCGAGGTCGTCGAGGTCGGGGCGGCGGGGAGGCGCGCGAGTCTACTACCCTCGTCGTCGTGACCTGGCCGCTCGTCGCCGTCGCCGGTGGACCGCGCGAGCGCGGCCGGGCGTACGGCGAACGGGCCCGCGACCGCGTCCACCGGTCCCTGGAGCTCTACGAGAATGTCTTCCGTCACTACACGGGCATGCGATGGCCGGCCGTACGCGATCGGGCCGGCGCGTTCGCCGGCCCGATCGACGCGTACGACGTGCGGCTGCTGCCCGAGATCGAAGGGATCGCGGAGGGCGCCGCCGTCGACGCCGAGGACATCCTGGGCGCTGAACGTGCGCACGGAGGTGATGTTCGGCATGGGTGCGATGGGGGGCAGCCGAGTGCACCTCGCTCTGCTCGGCCGCGGCTCCCGAGGACGGGCAGCGCGTCCTGCTGGCGCAGAACTGGGATTGGAAGCCCGGGGCGCGCGCGACGTGCGTCCTGCTGGTGGGATCGCCGCACGACGCACCGGCGTTCGTCACGTTGGTCGAGGCCGGCCTGCTCGCCAAGTGCGGGATGAACGACGCCGGGATCGGACTCGTGACGAACGCGCTGACGTCGACCCTCGATCGCGGGGAGCCCGGTGTGCCGTTCCACGCGATCCTGCGGCGGATCCTCACGTCCGGCTCGTTCGACGAAGCGGTCGCCGCGGCCGCGACCCCGGTGCGCGCATCGTCGGCGAACTACCTCATCGCGTCGCGCGACGGCCGGGCGGCGGACCTCGAGGTCACGCCGGGTGGAGCGGCCGGCGTCCACCGCACGGACGGAGCGCGGCTCGCCACGCGAACCATTTCCTCACGTCCTCGCGGGAGGGGTTCGAGGATCGGGAACGCATGGATCCCTCCGGCTCGAGCGCGGCGCGCCAGGCGCTCGCGGACGACCGGCTCAGAGACCCGGCCGGGGCCTCGATCGACGGGCTCCTCGCGGCCCTCCGCGACCACACGGCGCCGGTCTGTCGGCACCTGTCGTCCGACGAGCTCCCCGAAGCGGCCTCCGAGACGATCGCCGCGGTGCCGATGGACCTCGCCGACGGCGCGCTGTGGGTCACCGAGGGCCACCCATGCACCGCTGCGGCGGAACGCTTCGAGCTCGGCTCCCTGGTGCGCGACGCGGCGTAACGTATCCTCCGGCGGATGCCGCACCGCCTCCTGCTCGTTCGTGTCCTCGTCGCGACCGCCTTGGCGGTGGGCACCGTCGGCGTTCCGGTCCGCGCGGTCGCCGTTCCCGCCCCGTGGATCCACGACATCGAGGACGTCGTGGACAGCCGCAACGTGTCCGTGGCGATCGGGTTCGACGGTGAGTGGCTCTACCGGCACGGGGCACGGACGCCCCGACCGCCGGCGTCGAACGAGAAGTTGCTCTTCTCGATGGCGCTCCTCGCCCGGACCTCGCTGACGACCCGGATCCGGACGCAGGTCCTCTCGACCACGGCGCCCTCGGGTGGGCTGCTCCGGGGGAACCTCTGGCTCGTGGGGCACGGCGACCCGGAGCTGGGGAGGCCGGGAACGGCGGCGATCGCGCGGGCGATCCGGGACGCGGGCATCCGGAGGGTCCGCGGCCGCGTGATGGGAGCGACGACCGGCTTCCAGCGCGACTGGTGGGCGCCGGGGTGGCGAGACTACTTCCCCCGGGACTACATCCCGCTGCCCACGGCCCTCACGTTCGAGGGCAACGTGGACGAGGCGGGGGTCCACATCAGGGACCCGGAGCGACGCGCCGCCCGCTCGCTCACGAACCGGCTCCGGGCCGCCGGCGTCCGCGTCTCGAAGGACGCGGGCGCCGGCGCACCGCCCTCGCGGCTCCGGCCGCTCGTCGCCGTGCGCTCGGAGCCGTTCGAGGTGCTCGTCCGGCGGATGAACCGGCGTTCCAAGAACTTCTACGCGGAGGTCCTGGGCAAGTGGCTGGGCGGCCGGGTCGTAGGTGGCGCGGGCTCGATCGCGAAGGCGGCCCTCGCGATCGAGCGGTTCGGCCGGAACCACGGCGTGGAGATCGAGGCGCACGACGCGTCGGGCCTGTCGTACTGGAACCGCGTCCGGCCGGAGGACGTCGTCAGGCTCCTCTGGTTCGCGGACGGCACGTCCTGGGGCGACGAGCTGCGGTTCAGCTTCCCCACCGGCGATCAGGGGACCCTGGAGGACCGGCTCGCGGGCATCAAGGTGCGCGCGAAGACCGGGACGTTGATCGAGGTCTCGGCGCTCTCGGGTTGGGTGTGGCTCCAGAAGGCCGGCGCATGGGCGGAGTTCTCGATCATGTCGCAGGGCATGTCGAAGTCCGACGCGATGGCCATCGAGGATCGGATCGTGCGGATCGTGTCCACCCGCGCCACTCCCTGAAGCGGGATAGCGAGCCCGGAGCTTCCCTTCGCCTGGGGAAGGGTCCATCATCCTCGTGTCGTGACGACGACGTCCGAGCTCGACGCCCTCGTCCGGGCGACGCCTACCTCCCGCGACCGCGCGATGGACTTCCTGCGGGCCGCCTCGATCGTCGCGGTGGTGTTCGGCCACTGGTTCATCTCGATCGATCACTGGGACCACGGCGTGATCCGCTCCACCAGCGCGGTCGGCGTCACGCCCGGCCTGTGGCTCCTGACGTGGGCCTTCCAGGTGATGCCGATCTTCTTCTTCGTCGGCGGCTTCTCCAACCTGGTCGCGTTCGACTCGTTCCGCCGCCGCGGCGCGTCGACGTGGGCGTTCGTCCGGAGCCGCCTCGAGCGGCTCCTCCGCCCGTCCCTCGTGTTCCTCGGCCTGTGGGCCGTGGTGCAGGTGATCCTGCACCTGGCGGACATCGGCGCGCCGACCGCGCCTCGCCTCTGGGGCGACACGACGCTGCTGCGGGGGATGAAGCCGCCGGGCTCGACGATCCCGTTCGGCCCCCTGTGGTTCCTCGGCGTGTACCTCGTCGTCGTGGTGATCGCGCCGGTCACGATCTGGCTGCACCGGCGATTCGGCCTGTGGGTGCCCCTCCTGATGGCGGGCGGCGCCGCGGTCGTCGACTCGGTGGCGTTCACCACCGGCCACTGGGAGTGGCGGTGGCTGAACGTGGCCTTCGTCCTGCTGTTCCCCCACCAGCTGGGACACGCGTACGCGGACGGCCGGCTCCGGAGATGGCCGCGACCCGCCTTCTGGGCGATGGTCGCCGGCGGCCTGGCCGGTCTGGTGGTGCTCACCACGCCGTGGGTCTTCCAGCTCTTCGGCGACGCCCGGTTCGAGTGGTTCCCCGGGATCGGTCACTACCCGAAGAGCCTGCTCGGCACCGACGTCGAGGCCGTCTCGAACGCCTACCCGCCGACCGTGTGCTTCCTGCTCGGCGGCGTCTGGACGCTGGGCGCCGTCATGCTCCTCAAGCCGCGGCTCGACCGGTGGCTCCGACGCGAGCGTCCCTGGCGCTTCACGATCGTGGTGAACGCGCGGATCATGACCCTGTTCCTGTGGCACATGACCGCGTTCCTGATGGCGGTGCTGCTGCTGTGGCCGCTGGGGTTCGGGCGCGAGCAGGACTCGACCGCGCGATGGTGGCTCGAGCGCCCGCTGTGGCAGCTGGTGCCGGGCGTGTTCCTGATCGGGCTGATCGCGGTCTTCGGCCGGTTCGAACGTCCGAGGAAGGCCCAGGAGTCGCACGGGTAGCATCGGGCGGGTGGAGCTCAGGGCGCTCGCCACGGACGCCGGGTCGACGATCCTCCTCGTGGTGATCGACGGCCTCGGCGGGATCGCGGACGCCGCTCACGGGACGGAGCTCGAGGACGCGCGGACCCCGAACCTGGACCGGCTGGCCGCCGAGGGCGTCACCGGCCTCCTGGAGCCGGTCGGCCCCGGGATCACCCCCGGATCGGGCCCCGGCCACCTCGCCCTCTTCGGCTACGATCCGGTCCAGTTCGTCCTGGGACGGGGAGCCCTCAGCGCCGCCGGTCTGGACGTGGAGCTCCGAGCCGGCGACGTGGCCGCCCGGGGGAACCTGTGCACGCTGGACGGCTCCGGCGTCGTGGTCGATCGGCGGGCGGGGCGCATCGCCGACGACGATGCCCGCCGGGTGGTGGATCGCCTGTCGTCAGCGGTCGCGGGCGTTGAGTTTCACCACGAGAAGGGGCACCGGCTCCTGGTCGTGTTCCGTGGGGACGGTCTCGATCCGCGGATCAGCGACACGGACCCCCAGGCCACGGGTGTCCCTCCCTCGGAGCCGCGGGCGCTCGATCCCGCCGCGACCCCCACCGCCGAGCTCGTCGCGACGAAGCTGCGCGAGGTGGGCACGGTCCTGGCCGGAGAGCCTGCCGCGAACGGCCTCCTGCTACGCGGCTTCGACACCCACCGGGAGCTGCCCTCCTTCCGCGATCGGACCGGGATGCGGGCGGCCGCCGTCGCCGTGTACCCCATGTACCGGGGGATCGCCCGGCTCCTCGGGTTCGACGTGCTCGGGCCGCCAGCGAACCTCGAGGAGCAGGCCCGGCTCCTCGAGGAGCACCGAGGGGACGCCGACCTCTTCTTCGTCCACCACAAGGATGCGGACGCCGCCGGAGAGGACGGAGATCGCGACGCGAAGATCGCGGCCATCGAACGACTCGACACGGCCGTCCCCGAGCTCCTCGTCGCGAGGCCCGACGTGATCGCCGTCACCGGCGACCACGCGACGCCCTCGCAGATGGCCGCGCACTCCTGGCATCCCGTCCCCGTCCTGGTGCACGGTCCCAGGTGCGGACGCGACGAGGTGGATCGGTTCGGCGAGCGGTGGTGCCGCACGGGCGGCCTCGGCATCCGTCCCTCGACCCAGCTGCTGCCGATCCTCATGGCGAACGCGGGCCGACTGAGCAAGTACGGGGCCTGACGAGGGACGGGCCCGACCCGGCGTCACGAGCCCCGTTGACTTGCACCCGCTTTCGGCGGGCAAGTAGCCTGCTCGGAAGCGGCGAGCGAGAGAGGTGAGGGTCGTGGACGTCGACCGAGTGATCAGCAGGCGGAGCCTCTTGAAGCGGGGAGGACTCCTCGCGGGAACGGCCATCGGGATGCCGGTCATCCTGGCGGCCTGCGCCCCCAACCGCCCGACGGAGCCGGCCGGCGGCACGCAGCCGACGGCGATCGACACGTCGAACATCGCCGGCTCCAAGATCAAGGTGGGGACGTACGGCGGGTTCTTCGAGGAGAACTTCCGGAAGACCTATCCGGCCTTCACGGACGAGACCGGCGTCGAGGTCGAGTCCGTCTCCCAGCCGACGTCCGAGGTGTGGGTGGTCAACCTGCAGCAGGCGATCGAGGCGGGCGGGACGCCTCCCGCCGACGTGTCGATGCTCTCGGGCGTGGGCCTCCAGCGCGCGATCAACGGGGGGATCCTGGCGACCTACCGCACGACCGACATCCCGAAGTCGGAGAACCTGTCCGAGGGCTACGTGCGGACCGACGACGAGGGCAACGTGGTCGGCGTGGGCGGCCTCTCCTGGTACATCACGCTGGTGTCCAACACCGATCGCGTGAAGGTGAGCCCGGACACCTGGTCCGCGTTCTGGGACCCGCAGTGGGAGGACGAGCTCGCGCTGTTGAAGAACGCCGGCAACTCCTTCCTGATCGAGATCACGGCGCAGACGTACTTCGACGGCTACGACATCCTCGACACCCAGGACGGGGTCCTCGAGGTGCTCGGGAAGCTCCAGGAGGTCAAGCCCAACGTCAAGCTGTGGTACCGGGACGAGGCGACGGCGCAGCCCGCGTTCAACGAGGGCGAGGTGTCGCTGGGGCAGTTCTACCACGACATCACGACGTACGCGGCGTCGCAGGGCGAGCCGCTCCGGAGCGTGTTCCCGAAAGAGGGCGCCATCCTCGACTCGGGCTTCTGGTCGATCTCGAAGACGACCGAGAGCCTGGGGGCGTGCGTCGCCTTCATCGACTACATGTGCAAGCCCGAGGTCCAGGCGGGGCTCGCGCGGACCCTGGGGACGATCCCGTCGACCCGACGGGAGACGATGGACCTGAACGACGAGGAGTACGAGGCGGTCGCCGGCCCCGGCCCGGACGCGGCGATCCGTCCGAAGTACGAGATCTACGACAAGTGGGAGGACTGGATCGACCAGAACTGGACCGAGCTGATCCTGTCCTGACTCGCTCGGCTCGGACCGTCGTGGACACGCACGGGGGCCTCCGTCTCGAAGGGCTGGTCAAGCGGTTCGACGACGTCACGGCGGTCGCCGGCATCGACCTCGAGCTGCCGCCGGGCAAGCTGATCTCGTTCCTCGGGCCGTCGGGCTGCGGAAAGACCACGCTGCTGCGGATGATCGCCGGGCTGGAGCGGCCCACCGAGGGGCGCGTGTTCCTCGACGACGAAGACATCACGGACCGTCCCGCGTACACGAGGGACATCGGGATGGTCTTCCAGAGCCTGGCGCTGTTCCCGCACCTGAACGTGGCGGGGAACATCGGGTACGGGTTGCGGATCCGCGGCGCGCCCAGGGAGCGCATCTCGACGCGCGTCGACGAGCTCCTGAGGCTGGTGTCGCTGGCGGGGATGGGCGGCCGCCGGATCCAACAGCTCTCGGGCGGGCAGCGCCAACGGGTGGCGACGGCACGCGCGCTGGCCCTGGAGCCCCGCCTGTTCCTCTTGGATGAGCCGCTGTCCGCGCTCGACGCCAACCTCCGGGAACAGCTCCAGGTGGAGCTCCGGCTGCTCCAGCAACAGCTCGGGATCACGACGATCATGGTCACGCACGACCAGCGGGAAGCGATGACGATGTCGGACCTGGTCGTCGTGATGAACGACGGCCGCATCGAGCAGGTGGGCGGCCCCCTCGACGTCTACCGTCGTCCGGGCTCGCCGTTCGTGGCCGGCTTCATCGGCCGGACCAACCTCCTCCGGGGTGAGGCGGCCGGCGACGGCAGCGTGGCGGTCGCCGGCCGCCCCTTCGATGTGTCGGGTGAGGCGGAGCGAAGCGGTGAGGAGACGATCTCGGTGCGGCCGGAGAGCGCCCAGCTCGCCGTCGGCGGGCTCGCGGAGCGGAACGCGCTGCCGGGCACCGTCGTGTTCGTCCGCGACCTGGGGGAGCTCTTCGAGTGCTTCGTCGACTGCGGCCTCGACGAGCACGTGATCGTCGCCGGCTCGCCCCGTGACTGGGTGCCGGTCGAGCAGGGCGCGGAGGTGGTCGTGCGGTTCCCCGCCGAGTCGTGCGTGGTGGTCCGGCGATGAGCGAGCGCGAGCGCCCGTCCCGAGGCGCCTACCTGGTCCTGGCGTTCCCCGTGGGGATGCTCCTGATCTTCTTCCTGATCCCGTTCGGGATCATGGTGGCCTCCAGCTTCTATCACCGGATCGAGGGCGGCTTCTACGAGCCCGGGTTCGAGCTGAACAGCTGGCATCGTCTGTTCACCGGGGTCTTCATCGACCGGACGATCTTCTCCATCTGGATATCGCTCCTGGCCGGCGCCGTCTGCATCGCCGTGGCGTTCCCGTTCACCTACTTCTTGACCCGGATGCGCCGGCGGCCCCACGTCACCCTCCTGATCGTCGTGCTCTCGGCGCTCAGCCTCTCCGAGGTGATCGTGGCGTTCTCGTGGGGCGTCCTGCTGGGCCGGGCGGCGGGCCTGTCGAACATCCTCGTGTGGCTGGGGCTGATGGACGAGTCCGTTGCCTACCAGCCCGGCTTCGCCGCCGTGCTGCTCGGCCTGTGTTACATCGCCTTCCCGTACTGCGTCCTCACCCTGTATCCGCAGCTCACCCGGCTCGATCCGGAAGTCACCGAAGCTGCGCAGACCCTGGGCGCCTCCCCGTGGCGCACGTTCTGGACCGTCGTGGTCCCGATCGCCCGCCCCATCATCGTGGCGGGCTTCCTCCTGGTGTTCGTGTTCACGCTGGGGAGCTACCTGATCTCGTCGTTCCTCGGGCGGCCCGAGCACTGGACGCTCTCGGTCTTCATCTCCGACCAGGCCTCGTTCAACGCGAACGTCCCGTTCGCGGCGGCGATGGCGATCTTCCTCACCGTCCTGTCGCTCGTCGTGGTCGCCGTGGTGGGCGTGATCGAGTCGCGCACGAGGAGGCTCAGCTGATGCGGGCGTTCCGCTGGACGATCACGATCGTCGTGGTGCTCTTCCTCCTGGCCCCGCTGCTGGTGGTCGGCGTGGGGTCGTTCAACGAGAACCGGTACCTGCAGTTCCCGCCCGACAGCTTCTCCCTCTCTTGGTACGCGCAGCTCTGGACCGACACGGGTTGGCGCGGGTCGATCGAGCGGAGCCTGGTCATCGCCACCGCGAGCGCGGCGCTGGCCGTCGGGGTCGCGACCCCGATGGCGTACGTGCTGCGGTCCTATCGGATCAGGCTCTCGCCGCTCCTGTACACGCTGGGCATCCTCCCCTTCATGCTGCCGCCGATCATCAGCGCGCTCGGGATGCAGGTCTTCTGGAACGCCACGAACCACATCGGCCGCATCGAGAACGTGGTCGTCGCCCACGGGATCTTCTTCTCGACCCTGCCCCTCGTCACGATCTCGCTCGCGATGGAGACGATGGACCAGTCCCTCCCGGAGGCCGCGCAGACGCTGGGGGCGGATCGGCGCACCACCTTCCGGACCGTGACGCTCCCCCTGCTCCTCCCCTCGATGATCACCGGGTACGCGGCGGCGTTCGTCCTCAGCCTGAACGAGTACATCATCTCGTTCCTCGTCGCGGGCGCCACGGTCGAGACGCTGCCGATCAAGATCGTCAACGGGCTCCGGTACGGCTTCACGCCCACGATCGCGGCGGTGGCGGTCGTATTCATCCTGATCGCGGGCACGGTGTTCACGCTCTTCGCCATCTTCGGGAACCTCATGAAGTTCCTTGGGGCCGACCCGGCGATCCTCGAGCGCCAGGGCGGGTGACCCGGCTCGGGTCTCGCGCCCGGCCTACGTCCGCGCGAACAGCGCCAGGAGCTCGTAGGCGACGTGGGACGCCGCGATCGTCGTCATCTCGGCGTGATCGAAGGGCGGCGAGACCTCGACGATGTCGGCGCCCACGATGTTCGTGCCCACGAGCCCGCGGAGGATCGCGAGCAGCTCGCGGCTCGAGAGTCCCCCCGCCTCCGGGGTGCCGGTCCCGGGCGCGAAGGCGGGATCCAGCACGTCGATGTCGATCGAGACGTACGCCGGCGCGCCGGCGAGGCGGGCCCGGATCCGCTCCGCGACCGCAGCGGCGCCGGTCCCGTCGAGGTCCATCGAGGTCACGATGTCGAACCCGAACCGCTGGTCGTCGACGAGGTCGTCGGGTGAGAACAGCGGCCCGCGGATGCCCACGTGGGTCGCTCGGTCCTCGAGCAGGAGCCCCTCCTCCCAGGCGCGCCGGAACGGCGTCCCGTGGGTGTACGCGGCGCCGAAGTAGGTGTCCCACGTGTCGAGGTGCGCGTCGAAGTGCACCAGCGCGACGGGCCCGTGCCGCCGGTGCATCGCGCGGAGGAGGGGCAGCGCGATCGTGTGGTCGCCGCCGATCGACAGCAGGTGCCTGGACGCCTCCAGCACCCGGGCGGCGCCGGCCTCGATCTGGACGATCGCCTCGGCGATGTCGAAGGGGTTGCACGCGACGTCGCCGGCGTCGACCACCTGCTGCTCGGCGAACGGCCGCACGTCGAGGGCGGGGTGGTACGCACGGAGTAGCCTCGTGGCGTTGCGCACGGCGTGCGGACCGAACCGCGCACCGGGCCGGTAGGTCACCCCGCTGTCGAAGGGGACCCCGAGGACGGCGACGTCGCAGACGTCGACGTCCTCCAGGCGGGGGAGCCGCGCGAACGTGGCCGGGCCGGCGAAGCGGGGGACCACGAGCGGATCGACGGGTCCGACCGGTTCGGGGCGCGATCCCTCCGTGGACCGTCGCTCGGGATCGTGACCCTCCTCCATGTTCGGGCGATCCTAGCTCCGGTCACGGTGGCTCGCCTGTCCGGTCTCCGGACCGCACGGACAGGCTCGGGGACGGAAACAAGAGAAAAGAAAGGACCCCGATCGGAAAGTTCCGGACGAACCAACCTTGCGGCCGGTCCGGGACCTCGGGTTCTCGGCGAGCGTCCCTTGCCTGCTCCCCGCCCCCGGTTCCTTCCGATCAGGGCAGCCGCACCGTATGACGCGATGCGGGTCGCGGTCAACCCGGAAGGGCCGGTCTTGTCACACTTTCCCGCTGGAGCCCGGCACGGAATCGCTAGGTTGACTGGATGCGAACGCATCCGGCCCGACGACACGGCTTGATCGTGGCCGCGGTGCTCCTGGCCGCGGCGTGCGCGTCGGCCCCGCCCGACCACGGGTCGCGGGGAACCGAGGAGAGCGGCCCGGCGGAAGCTCCCTCGCCGTCCGGGAGCGTGCCGCCGAGCAGGAGCCGAGCCCCGGACCTGGGCCCCACGTCCGTCCGGCTGACGCCGCCTCCCGGCGGGTCGTTCCTCGTCCGAGGCCGGTACCCGCACGTCCCCTCGCCGTGCCGAGAGCCGGAGCTCCCGAAGCTGCTGGCCCGTTACCCGGGCACCCTGCTGGTGGAACGGGGCGACCGCGGAACGGTCGACCTGACCGTCACCCTGTCGTTCGAGCGATACCTGGAGGGGATCGCGGAGGTGCCGCCGTCCTGGCCGCCGGCGGCCCTGGAGGCGCAGGCGATCGCGGCACGGAGCTACGCCCTGGCCACGACCGGCTGGGGCGGCGAGGAGGGGGCGCCGCTGCGCGAGCCCATCTGCGCCACCTCCTCCTGCCAGGTCTACCAGGGGATCCCGGTGCCCCGGGAGCCGATCGTCCGCCGCTGGGTGCGGGCCGTCCGGCGCACCGCGGGTCAGGTGCTCCTCTTCCAGGGCAGGCCGGCGACGACCGTCTACTTCTCCACCTCGAACGGGCACACCTACGGCAACGACGAGGTCTTCGGCAGCGCCCCCCTCCCCTACCTGCGCCCCGTCGCCGAGCGCGACGACGGGGCCTCCACGACGTCGCATTGGCGGGTGCGGGTGCCGTTCGCGGACCTCACCCGGTTCCTGCGGGCCGCCGGCGAGTGGCCGGCCGGCGATCGCATCTCGGCGGCCCGTCCCGGGAAGGGGGACCTGGTGGTCCGCGGGGGCGGTGAGCGCCGGACGATCGACACCGGATCGCTGAGGGACGCGGTGAACCTCTGGGCGCCGTGCTTCGCGCCCCACCGGTACCCCGGGCGGCTCCCCCTCCCGATCCCCTCCCGGTGGCTGCGCCTGTCGTCCACCGGCCGGGCCCTCGTCGTGACCGGACGCGGCTGGGGCCACGGGGTGGGGATGGTGCAGTGGGGCGCGTACGGCAAGGCGCGCCGCGGCCTCTCGGCTGCAGAGATCCTGGCGTACTACTACGGCGGCCTGCGACCCGAGACCTATCCGGAGCCCGGTCTCATCCACGTGCAGGTCGCCGCGGGCCTGACACGGCTCCGGATCGAGCCCTCGGGGCTCGGCGCGGAGATGAACGGACGACCGATCGAGGGGGGTCGGGTCCTGATCGAGGGCGGGGACCGGCTGGTGGTCCGAGCCTCGGACTAGCAACCGTGGCATTCGTCAAATCCATGAACAGGGTCGGCGAACCGGGCCCCAGTTGAGGAGCCGCAGCGGGTCAGGTCAGGTGCAGCGTCGAGGCGAGGATCCCTCAGGGCACTCGCTGATGT
>JBIOTM010000231.1:0-2207 GCA_044865955.1 Actinomycetota bacterium
TGTTTCCGGGGACATCAGGGCATCGTCCGTTCGTCGACCGGCGGGATGAACGCTCCGTGGTACCTCGTCTCGACGCCGCCCAGCGCCTCGTCCTTGCGCAGCGGATGTCCCTCCCAGTCGTCGGGCAGCAGGATCCGCTCGAGATCGGGATGGCCGTCGAAGACGATGCCGAAGAGATCGAACGTCTCCCGTTCCTGCCAGTTCGCCGTGGGGAACAGGGGCGTGACGGACGGGACGTGCGGATCGTCCGCCGGCGCTCCGACCTTGACCCGGATCCGGTGCGCGTGCTCGACCGACCGCAGGTCGTAGACGAGCCAGGACCGGGGGTCGCGGCCGGGATGGTCGGTCGCCGTGACGCTCGAGAGGAACCGGAACGACAGGTCGGGCTGATCGCGGAGGCGGAGCAGCGTGTCGACGAGCTCCGAACGCTCGACGATCAGGGTGACCTCGCCCCTTGCGAGGAGGACGTCGGGGAAGCGCTCACGGATCCGGCGCGCGAGCTCCTCTGGCCTCACCGGATCGTCCCCGTCGTCCGGACCTTCTCCTGCAGCTTCAGGATCCCGAACATCAGCATCTCGGGCTTCGGCGGGCACCCCGGCACGTAGATGTCGACGGGCACGATCGTGTCCACGCCCTGGACGACGGCGTAATTCGTGAACATCCCGCCGGCCGAGGCGCACACCCCCATCGACACGACCCATTTCGGTTCGACCATCTGGTCGTAGATCCGCCGGACGACCGGCGCCATCTTCTGCGACACGCGGCCCGCGACGATCATCAGGTCGGCCTGCCGGGGCGAGGCGCGGAAGAGCTCCATCCCCCACCGGGACAGGTCGTAGCGGCCGGCGCCGGCGGACATCATCTCGATCGCGCAGCACGCGAGGCCGAACGTCGCCGGCCACATCGACTGCGTCCGCGCCCAGCTCACCGCGCGGTCGAGCGTCGTCAGGAGGATCCCGCGCCGGGCCTCCGCCTCGACCTCCTCGGGCGCCCTCCCGGTGAGATGACCCGGGATCCGCTCAACGGGCACCGACGACCTCCCGGTCGACCGGCGTGGGGCCGACGACCTCCTCCTCGTCCAGCTCCTCGAGCTCCGGAGCCGCGGACGTCCAGTCGAGGCCGCCCTTCTTCCACACGTAGGCGTACGCGACGAAGACCAGTGCGATGAAGACGGCCATCTCGATCAAGCCGAACAGGCCCAGCTGACGGAACGTCACGGCCCAGGGGAACAGGAAGATCGTCTCGATGTCGAAGATGATGAAGAGCATCGCGACGACGTAGAACTTCACGCTGAAGCGCTCGCCGCTCGGCAGCCGCACCGGCTCGTTCCCGCACTCGTAGGCCGAGAGCTTCACGCGGTTGGGGCGGTGGGGCCGCAACAGTGACGACACTGCGAGCGACGCCACCGCGAACACGATCGCGAGCACCCCCATCAGGAGGATGGGCAGGTAGTCGCTCAGCACGGTGGCCATCCTACGGTCACGATGCTCGGCCCAACCGTTCGAGGACGTAGAACAGGCGGTCCTGCGCGTCGCCGTCGCGCCCGTCGGTGAGGTTGCCGAGCAGCCGCAGGGCGAACGCCATCACGCGCCGGTTCGGGAGCAGGTACTTCGTGGCCGGGCCCATCACCTCGGGTCTCCCGATCAGCCGAGCGAAGCCCCGACCGATCGAGAAGTACCGGCCGTACCGCTCGCGGAGGGCGAGCGGGTAGGACATCGCCAGGCCGGGCCGGTCGGTCACGAGCGCCTCGTGCAGGAGCTCGGAGGCGATCTCGGCGGTCTCGATCGCGTACGCGATCCCCTCGCCGTTCATCGGGTTCACCGCGCCGGCCGCGTCGCCGACGACCAGCAACCCCGGCACCGCCTGCGGCACGCGGTTCAGGCTCATCGGGAGGGGGCCGGACAGCATCGGGCCGTCGGAGGTGTCCTCGGAGATGCCGCGCTCGGGCGGCAGCATCCGCGCGAAGGCGTCGAACAGCCGGGCGGCGGAGACCTCCTTGAAGTTGCGGAACGTGCTGAGCAGGCCGCCGCCCAGGTTCACCCGACCGTCCGCCATCGGGAACAGCCAGCCGTAGCCGGGGAGCAGCATCTCGCGATCCCAGAGGTCGAGCCACGACTCGAACCAGGGACCGCCGAGGTTCGGCGCCCGGTAGTAGCGGCGGGCGGCGATCCCGAGGGGGCGGGTGTCGTCGCGGCGGACGCCGGCGT
>JBIOTM010000232.1:0-5717 GCA_044865955.1 Actinomycetota bacterium
ACGCTGGGACGCCCCATGGCTTCCGGCGGCGCCGCCGCCCGCGACCACGCGCTCACCGTCCACGTCACGATCCACTTCTCCCGCTTCGAGCCGGAGGTGCTCGTGGTCGAGCCGGGCCAGACCGTCCGCTTCGTCATCGAGAACACCGACCCGATCGATCACGAGTTCATCCTCGGGGACGAGGAGGTCCAGCGGGTCCACGAGCTGGGGACCGAGGCGCACCACGCCCCCAGGCCCGGTGAGGTCTCGATCGCGCCCGGGGAGACGGTCGTGACCACCTACACGTTCCCGGCCTCGCCCGGGTCCCTCCTCTTCGGGTGCCACCTGCCCGGTCACTACCTCTACGGGATGCGCGGCACCGTCGTCGTCGGCTGATCGCTCGGGTTCGAGAGCTCCGTGAAGCGAGGGTTCAACCGCGCCATCAGCGAGAACAAGGCGAGCAGGACGATCCCGAGGAGCCAGAACAGCATCGCCACGACGCCCGTCACCTGGATCGAACGCGCCCACCACCACAGAGCCGGGTATTCGGTGACCGGATGGTCGATCCAGCCGTACGTGGTCCACATCAGGTTGAAGACGCCGTGGAAGACGATGGGATACCAGATCGATCCCGTTCCGATCCGCATCGCGCAGGCGAGGGCGCCGAAGCCGAAAAGGAGGCTGAAGGTGCGGAACGTCGGGGGCCAGCCCCACGGCACGAAGTGAACGAGCGCGAACAGCGCGCTGCTGACCAAGACCCCGCCGAAGTCGCCGAGGCGGCGCCTCAGTCCGTGCAGCAGGAACCCACGGTAGAGGATCTCCTCGCCCGCCGGCTGGAACGCGTAATAGACGAAGGCCGCCAGCAAGAGGGCCGTCCCGGCGCCCTCGTCGACGGCTCGCCAGGCTCCCGCCGCGGCGAACCCGGCCGTCGGGATCAGTAGGAACAGGCTGATCGCCGAGCTCCTCGGGGAGACCAGACCGATCCCGCGCCACCAGCCGAACCAGACGGCGATCGCGAGGGTCATCGCGATCCCGATCGTGTTCTGCGGGACGCCCTGGATCAGCGCTTCCGAGGGGATGCGGGTCGCCGTCCACTTGACGGCTTCCGGCCCGAGGAAGGTCCAGGCGAACGAGTCCCACGTCGCCTCGACCCAGACGACGATCAGCAGGACCAGCCAGACGGGCACGTCCCGACCCCTGGAGACGGCGCGGGCGACCGCCGCGGATCGACCGTCCCCGCCACCGATCGCCTGGCCATGGAACGTTCTTCGTCCCGCATGGTCGGGATGTTGACACATCCTCCCGTATCTCCATACCGTTCGGATGCGAACGACCCGCCTGGAGGAGAACGGCACTGAGCGATCGCGTCGTCGTCGAGGGCGTCGAGGTCTCGACCGATCACTGGATCGGCGGCGAGCGGGTCGCATCCGGAGCGGTGTTCGCCGACGTCTCCCCGATCGACGAGACGACGATCGCCGAGGTCGCGCGGGGGGGCCCGGACGAGGCCGCCCGGGCCGTCGAGGCTGCCAAGCAGGGGTTCGCCACCTGGGGCACGCTGGCGCCGAAGGAGCGCGCCGAGATCCTCCACCGGGTGGGGGAGTTGATCGAACAGCGCGCGCCGCAGATCGCCGCGGTCGAGACGCGAGACAACGGCTCGCTCCTGCGCTCGATGACGAGATCGGTGATCCCGCGAGCCGGGTACAACTTCCACTTCTTCGCCGACGAGCTGGAGAAGCTCGGTCACGACGACTTCGACACCCGGGGCCATACGAACCACGTCAGCTGGGATCCTTCGGGCGTCGCGGTCGTGATCACGCCGTGGAACGCTCCGTTGATGCTCGCCTCCTGGCGGATCGCGCCCGCGCTGGCCGCCGGCGACGCCGTGATCGCGAAGCCGCCCGAATGGGCGCCGCTCAGCGCCTCGATCCTGGCGGACCTGACCCGTGAGGCCGGCATGCCCGACGGCGCGTTCAACGTCGTCCAGGGCATCGGCGAAGAGGCCGGGGCGGCCCTGGTCGCTCATCCCGACGTGAACCGGATCGCCTTCACCGGTTCGGTGGCGACCGGCAAGCTCGTGGCCACCGCCGCGGGCGCCAACCTCACCCCCGTCTCGCTCGAGCTGGGTGGGAAGGCACCGTTCGTGATCTTCGCCGACACGGATCTCGACGCCGCGGTGAAGCAGGCCGTGAACCAGTTCGACAACGCGGGACAGGTCTGCCTGGCGGGGACCCGGCTCCTCGTCGAGGACGCGATCCACGACGACTTCGTCACCCGGTTCACCCGCGCCGCCCGGGCGATCCGTCAGGGGGATCCCCGCGAGGACTCGACGGACATCGGCCCGCTGATCACCCGGGAGCACTTCGAACGGGTGGACGGCTTCGTGCGGCGCGCCACGGAGGAGGGCGTCCAGGTCTTGTTCGGCGGCGGACCGAACACCGACCTCGATGGGCTCTACTACCGACCGACCCTCTTCGCGGAGCCGCCCCGGGGTTCGGAGGTCCTCCGGGACGAGGTCTTCGGACCGGTCCTCACGATCCAGCGCTTCGGGTCGGAGGACGAGGCCGTCGCGATGGCGAACGACAGCACCTACGGCCTGTCCGCGATCGTCTACACAGGCGACCCGGATCGGGCGGAGCGCGTCTCGTCGCGTCTGGTCGCCGGGACCGTGTGGGTCAACTGCTTCTACGTCCGAGACCTGCGCGCGCCCTTCGGCGGGTCCCGCAACAGCGGGATCGGCCGTGAGGGCGGGGTGTGGAGCTTCGACTTCTACTCGGACGTGAAGAACGTCTGCACCGCACCGTGGACCTGAGAGGAGCACGCGATGGGTGAGATCGTCGGCGCGGGGATCGTCTCGCACGTCCCCACGATCATGCTGCCGGAGGAGGTCCGCCTGGAGATCAACGAGGGCAAGGAGATCACGCTGGTCCCGGGTCTCCGTCGCCTCCGGAGCGAGGTGCTGGATCGCCTCCAGGCCGACACGATCGTGGTGATGGACACCCACTGGGAGGTGACGTTCGAGCACATCATCACCGCGCACGAGAAGCGCGAGGGCATCTTCACGTCCCACGAGCTGCCGCGGGGGATGCGCCAGATCCTCTACGACATGCCGGGCGATCCGGAGCTGGCGTTCGCCGTCTCGAAGGAGGCCGAGAACCGCGACGACACCTGGGTGCTCGCCTCCGACGATCCCTACCTCCCGATCTTCTACGGGACGGTCAACATCTGGACCTACCTCAAGGGCCCCGAGAGCTGGGTGAGCGTGGGCATCAACCAGTGCGCACAGACCGAGGACTTCCTGTTGCTCGGCCGGATGATCGGGGAGGCCGTGCTCTCGCTCGACCGGAGGGTGGTGCTCCTCGCCTCCGGGGGGCTCTCGCACCGGTTCCTCCCGTTCCGGGAGCTCCGAGGACGTGAGAGCTCAGACCCGATGAAGAACATCATCACCTCAGAGGCGCGGGAGTCCGACCTGCACGTGCTCGACCTGCTGCAGGAGGGCGATCACGCCGGCGTGATCGACTGGATCCCCGAGTACCGGAAGGTCGGACCCGAGGGGAAGTTCGGTCACTACCTGATCGTGGCCGGCGCGCTCGGGGGCGCGGAGTGCGTGGCGAAGGGTCAGCTCTTCAGCGAGTACGAGGCATCCGTGGGGACCGGTCAGGTCCACGTGTGGTTCGAACGACCGGCCGCCGGTTGGACCGGCGCGACGGCGGCGGCATAGGGTCGGCGCAGGGCGAAGGGAGAGGGGGCGTCGCGTGGCAACCGAGATGGACAGGATGGGGGAGCCGACCGGGTACGAGCGCCTTGGAACGAGACGTTTGAAGCTGATCGACGTGATCGCCCAATCGGTCGGGCTGATCGGACCGGTCTTCTCGTCGGCGTTCCTGATCCCGTTGATCGCCGGGACGGGGTTCTCGGGCGAGGGCGCCGGCGTCGCCACACCGTTCGCGGTGATCCTGGCGGCGATCGGGACGCTCGCGCTCGGCTGGATCGTCGCCCAGTACGCGAAGCGGGTGCACGCCGCCGGGTCGCTCTACGACTACGTGACGATGGGGTTCGGCTCCCGCGTGGGAGGGTGGACCGGCTGGATCTACTACGGGGCGACGCTCCTGCTCTCCTCGGCGATCGCGGTGCTCGTCGGGTGGTTCCTCCGCGACAACGTGCTCCCGGCGTTCGGGATCGACGGCCTGCTCACGTCGTGGATCTGGTCGATCGTGTACGTCGCACTCGTGTTCCTGGTGCTCGCCGGGGGCGTCCAGATCTCCACCAGGCTCCAGCTCACCCTCGCGCTCGTCTCCGCCGCGGTCGTGCTGGCCTTCTTCATCGACGTGATCGTCAATGCTCCCGAGAACAGCGCCCGGGCGTTCAACCCGGCCGAGGCGCCGAGCACCACCGGCATCCTGTTCGGCGTCCTGTACGGCGTCCTGATCTTCGTCGGGTTCGAGACCGCGGCGAACCTCGCGGAGGAGGCCGAGCACCCGAAGCGGGCGATCCCCCGGGCGGTGCTCCTCTCGGTGGCGATCGTCGGCGTGTTCTACGTGGTCGCGGCGTACGCGCAGGTGGCCGGGTTCGGGTTCGACATGAAGGTGTTCACGTCGCCGGAGGTCGCAGGGGCTCCACTCTTCGCCCTGGGTTCGCCGGGGGCGCAGGGCGGCTACGGGGGATCGTCCGACCTGATGCTGAAGATCCTCCTGGTCGTCGTGCTGCTCGACGTGATGGCGGTCGGCCTGGGGGCCGCGACGGCGTCCACCCGCGGGATCTTCGCGCTCGCCAGGGACCGGAAGATCCCCGGCTTCCTGGCCGCGACGACGCCGGGCGGCAACCCGATCGGCTCGGCGCTCCTGGTCGCCGTGGTGTCGGCCGCCTGGGTCTTCGCCACCCTCGGCGTGGACGCCCTCTTCGCGAACGGCGTCCTGGCCGGCGTTCCGCACGAGCTCGGCGTCTTCCAGTGGATCTCGACGCTCGGGGCGTTCCTGATCATGGCGGTCTACGGGATCATGGCCTTCGGGGCCTTCTTCGGCCTGAGCGATCATCCGAAGAAGGGCGCGCTCATCATCTCGGGACTGATCGGGATCGCGGTCGCCGTCGGTGCGGTCTTCGGCGCCATCTACAAGGTCCTCCCGCCGTTCGACCGGATCTGGCTCTGGGCGGTCGGCTGGGCCGTTCTCGGCCTCCTGGTGACGCTGGCCGTCAAGGGTCGCGAGCCCGCGCGGCGCGCGCTGGCCGACCTCTCGACGGGCGAGGAGGGCTGAGGGGTTCGAGGGCGGGCATGACCGAGCCGGACCGGCCGCTGCGGCTGGACGCTCCCCGCGAGGAGGCGCTGGAGCACGCGGCGAAGCTCGTCGCCGAAGCCTGGAAGAGCTTCGACCGCGCGCGGCCGGAGGAGCCTCCGCTCGACGAGCGACTGCGTCGACTCCTGCGCGGGGCCCTGCCGGAGCAGCCCGTGGGGGTGCACGAGGCGCTCGACGACGCCGCCCGGGCGCTCGACGAGTCGATCGCGCAACCCCGGCCCCGGTACTTCGCGTTCATCGGATCGTCCGGTCTCGAGATCGGAGCCCTCGGTGATCTGCTCGCACACACCTACGACATGAACCTGGCGGTCGATGCGCGGGCGGCGACCGTCCTCGAGCAGCAGGCGGTGCGCTGGGTGGGGGAGTTCGTGGGCTATCCGGCCGCGAACGGGGCCTTCACCAGCGGGGGGACCATCTCCAACATGACCGCGCTGGCGGGGGGGGGGGGGG
>JBIOTM010000233.1:0-6231 GCA_044865955.1 Actinomycetota bacterium
CGCACGACCTCGCCATCGAGGCCGCCGGGCTCACGAAGCGCTTCGGCGCGACGGTCGCGCTCGACGGCGTCGACCTCGCCGCGGCCCGCGGCACGGTGCTCGGCGTGCTGGGGCCGAACGGCGCCGGCAAGACGACCGCCGTCCGCATCCTCACCACCCTGCTGGAGCCGGACGCGGGAGGGGCGGCGGTCGCCGGCTACGACGTCGTCCGCGACGCCGAACGGCTCCGCGCAGTGATCGGACTCGCGGGTCAGTTCGCCGCCGTCGACGAGAACCTCACCGGCCTGGAGAACCTCGAGATGGTCGGGCGCCTGTACCACCTGTCGAGGGCGGAGGCCCGTCGCCGCGCGGAGGAGGTGCTCGAGCGGTTCGAGCTCTCGGAGGCGGCCGACCGGACCGCGAAGACCTACTCGGGGGGGATGCGCCGGCGCCTCGACGTCGGGGCGAGCCTGGTGGGCCGTCCCCGAGTGCTGTTCATGGACGAACCGACCACGGGATTGGACCCGCGGAGCCGTCTGGTCCTGTGGGACCTGATCCGGGATCTCGTGAAGGACGGGACCTCGCTCCTGCTCTGCACCCAGTACCTGGAGGAAGCGGACAAGCTGGCGGACCGGATCGCGGTGATCGACCTGGGGACGGTGATCGCGGAGGGGACGTCGAACGAGCTCAAGGACAAGATCGGCGGCGAGGTGCTCGAGCTCCACGTCGACGACCGGGACGACGTTTCGCGCGCCGCGGGGACCCTCCGGGGACTCGGGGCCGGCGAGCCGACGATCGACGAGGAGGCGCAGTTCATCCGGATCCCGGTGGGGGCCGAGGGACCGGCGGTGCTCCTCGAGACCGTGCGGCGCCTCGACGACGCGAACCTGGTGATCGAGGACATCGCCCTGCACCGACCGACGCTGGACGACGTGTTCCTGTCGCTCACGGGTCACGCCGCCGAGGGCGCGCTTGACGAGGAGCTCGAGCCCGAGCCCGCGACCGGCGGTCGCAGGAAGAGGGAACGATGAGCGCCGTCGCGACCCGTCCGCTCGGCGTGGGGTCCCGAGCCCTCCTCGCGATCGGCGACAGCCTGATCGTCGCGCGTCGCAACCTGATGCAGATCGTGCGGATCCCGGCGGTGATCGTCTTCGAGCTGGTCCAGCCGGTCATGTTCGTCCTGCTGTTCACGTACGTGTTCGCCGGCAACATCGGCACGGTCCCGCCGGGTTTGGGTGGCTACGTGGTCTACCTGATGCCCGGGATCATCGTCCAGAACGCGATCTTCGGGGCCACGACGACCGCGATCGGCATCGCCGAGGACCTCAAGTCGGGCCTGGTCGACCGGTTCCGGTCGCTGCCGATGGCGCGGTCGGCGATGCTCGCCGGCCGCGCCACCTCGGACCTCGCGAAGAACCTCGTCCTGGTCCTCGTCGTGATCGGGATCGGGTACCTGGTCGGCTTCTCGTTCCGGAACGGCCTGATCGGCGCCCTGGCGATGGTGGCGCTCGTCCTCGCGGTGAGCTTCGCCTTCTCGTGGGTCATGGCCACGATCGCGCTCGCGGTGAAGAAGCTGGAGGCGGTGCAGGCCGCCGCCTTCACCGGGATCTTCCCGCTCGTGTTCATGAGCTCGGCCCTCGTGCCGCTCAGGGGGATGGCGGGCTGGGTCAAGGTGATCGCGCGCAACAACCCCATCACGCACTGGGCGAACCTGGCCCGGGTCTTCGCGGTCGGGGAATACCCGACGAGCGGGTCGACGGAGCGGCTGATCGTTCTCTCCGCGGTGTGGATCGCCGGGATCCTCGCGGTCTTCATCCCCCTGTCGATCAGGCTGTACCGGAAACTCACGTAACGGGGAACAGACGGGGGCCGACCGGGGTTGGGAAGCGGGAGGTCTTCGGGGAAGGAGTCAGGTCGTGCCGCTCTTCGGGTTCAAGGGTGAGAACGCGCGGGAGAAGGTCATCGTGCTGCTCACGATGTGCTTCGCCCTGGCGATGGCGATGCTGGACAACACCGTCGTCAACATCGCGCTGCCGACGATCCAGCGGGAGCTCGGGGCGACGGTCTCCGACCTCCAGTGGATCATCGACGGCTACGTGCTGGCCTTCGCCTCGCTGCTGCTCACCGGCGGCATCCTGGGCGACCGGTACGGCCGCAAGCGGATGTTCCTCACCGGCCTCGCGATCTTCACGCTGGCCTCGCTCGGGTGCGGGCTCGCCGGCTCCGGGGGCCAGCTGATCGGGTTCCGCGCCCTCCAGGGCGTGGGCGCGGCCCTGCTGATGCCCGGGACGCTGTCCATCCTCACCGTGACCTTCCCGCCGGAGGAGCGGGCGAGGGCGATCGGGCTGTGGGCGGGCGTGAGCGGTCTGGCGCTGGCGCTGGGCCCGACGCTCGGCGGCTACGTGGTCGAACACGTCGGATGGCCGGCGGTCTTCTTCATCAACGTGCCGATCGGAGCGATCGCGTTCGCCGTCGCCTGGTCCACGGTCCGGGAGTCGGTCTCTGAGCAGACCCGGCACCTCGACATCCCGGGCCTGGGGCTGGGAACGGGCGGGCTGTTCTTCCTCACCTACGGTCTGATCGAGGCGAACCAGCTCGGCTGGGGAGACGCCGTGATCCTGGGGTCGCTCGCCGCGGCGGGGGTGCTGCTCGTGGCGTTCCTCGCCTGGGAGCACCGCAGTCCGAAGGCGATGATGCCGCTCCCCTTCTTCCGGATCCCCGCCTTCAGCGCCGGGAACACGGTGGCGTTCTCCGTCTCGCTCGGGATGTTCTCGATCTTCCTGTTCGTAACGCTCTACATGCAGGCGATCCGGGGCTACACGCCCTTCGAAGCGGGGCTGCGGTTCCTCCCGATGACCCTGATGATCGTGGTGACGGCTCCGAACGCCGGGCACGTCGCCCAGCGGATCGGCCCGAGAGCCCCGATGACATATGGGCTGACCCTGGCGGCGGTCGGCCTGTTCGGGCTCACGTTCGTGCAGCCCGACACCCCATTCTGGGTGCTCGGGATCCTGTTCGTGCTGATGGGCCACGGCCTGGGGGCGACGATGGCGCCGATGACGGCCGCCGTGATGGGCGCGGTCGGGCCGCAGCGCGCCGGCCTCGGATCGGCGATGACCAACACCAGCCGCGAGGTGGGAGGGGTCCTCGGCATCGCCCTGCTGGGCACGATCCTGTTCGACAGGCTCGGGAGCGTGCTGGTGCCACAGCTCAGCGAGCTGGGCCTCTCGGCCGGGCAGTCGACGGCGATCGCGGCCAGAGCCTCACACGGGTTCCTCTCGCCGGCGGAGCTCGCGTCGCTGGGCCTCTCGGCCGAGCAGGTCCGCGGGTTCGTCGGAGCCTTCCAGGACGCCTACATGAGCGGCTTCCACCTCGCGCTCCTGATCGCCGGGTTGGTGCTGCTGACGGCGGCCGTCGTGGCGAACCGGTTCATCCCGGGGCGTTCCCACGCCCAGGAGATCCACGCCGCCGCAGCCCGCGACAGGGTCCCGGTGGTGGTCGAGTAGGAGCATCGCCTCAGGGCGAAGGGGCCCGCGCGTCGTACCGGAGGTAGCGCGGGAGAGCGAGCGCCAGGACGCCCGCGCCCGCGATGCATGCGAGACCCCCGGAGACGATCGAGAACCGCACGCTCGTCACGGCCGCCAGCAGTCCCGCTTCGGCGTTCCCGATCGAGGGCCCCGTCCCCCAGACGGCGAGGCCGATCCCCTCGAGCCGGCCGCGCATCTCGTCGGGCGTGACCGTCTTCACGATCGCATCGCGGTACAGCCCGCTCACCATGTCGGACGCGCTGGCGAGCACCAGGAACGCGATCGCCGCCCAGAGCGTGGGGGCGAGCCCGAACCCGATCACGCCGGCGCCCCAACACGTGCACGCGACGATCGTGACCAGGCCCTGTCGGCGGACGTGCTTCGCCCGACCGCTGAGGAGGGCGACGAGCAGTGAACCGAGCGCCTCCGCCGAATAGAGCAGCCCCAGCACCGCGGGCGACGCGTCGAGCACGTCGAGCACGAACGCCGGGTAGAGCGCGACGGGGATCCCGAAGATCATCGCGTTCAGGTCGATCAGGAACGCCCCCTGCAGGATCTGGTTCGTCCGGAGCAGCCGGAACCCATCGGTGATCGCCGACAGGCCGATCGTGAGCCGACCGGCCGTCGGCGGCGACGGGGCCACGCCCAGGAGCGCGACGACCACGGCCAGGTAGCTGACGGCGTCCACGACGAAGGCCCATCCGACGCCGGGCCAGACGATCAGCACGCCCGCGAGCGCGGGCCCTGTGAGCGCCGCGGTCTGGTAGTACACGACCTCGAGCGCGGTCGCCGACGTGTAGAGGTCCGGGGTCAGGAGCCGTGCCGGCCATGCCCGGAACGCCGGGGAGTACAGGGAGTACGCGCTCACCGATAGGAACGCGAAGACGAAGTACACCCACACCCGGGGCTCGGGAAGGAACGCATTGAGCGCGAGCGCCGCCGACAGCGCGGCCGTGAGCGCCTGGGCGACGACCAGGAACCGTCGTCGTTCGACCGCGTCGGCGATCGCGCCGCCGACGACCGGGAGGACGACGAGCGGGACAGCCTCCACGAGCGCCAGGAGCCCGACCATCGCCGTGGACCCGGTGAGGACGTACACGTGGTACTGGACCGCCACGAACGAGATCTGCGTGCCGAACTCCGAGATCGCCTGGCCGACGAACAGGCGGCGGAAATCCCGGGAGACCCGGAGCGGCGTGAGGTCGATCCGGTGCTCGCGGAGGCGACCGATCCGGCCTGGAGGCCGAGCCTCGGGCGGGAACGGCGGCGGCAGCTCGTCCTCGGGCCCGCCGGGCAGGTCGATGTCGTCGGCCACGGGGCCGGACGCTAGCGGATGAGGCGGGACAGACGGCGGTCGGCGAGGATCTTGCCGCCGGTCTGGCAGTCTGGACAGTACGTGACCTCGTGGGACTCGTAGGAGACCCGGCGGAGGTCGGCGCCGCAGCGGGGGCAGGGCTGGCCCCAG
Source organism: Actinomycetota bacterium (assembly GCA_044865955.1). Classification (GTDB taxonomy): domain Bacteria; phylum Actinomycetota; class UBA4738; order UBA4738; family HRBIN12; genus JAJNBA01. The sequence goes on from JBIOTM010000233.1 coordinate 4,972, forward strand.
CGCCCGTGGACCGTGAAGTGGTCGCCCAGCTTGGTCGGGAGGCCCCCGCTGCGGCGCCGCTCCACCTCCAGGGCGTCGGTGAGGATCGCCCGGAGCCCGGCGAGCAGCCGTCCTCGTTCGTCGGCGTCGAGCTTCCCGAGCACCGCGTACGGCGAGAGCTTCGCGTGATGGAGGACGTCGTCCGAGTAGCCGCGTCCGACGCCGGCGATCGACCGCTGGTCGCGGAGGATCGTGTGCACCCGGCGGACGTCGGCGACCTCTCGGAGGAACGACGCCGCCTCGTCCGAGAGCGCCTCTGGTCCCAGCGCCGCCAGCGGGCCCTCGTCGGCCGGGGGCAGCACCCAGATGCCCGCCTTGCGCTCCTTCCCGAACTCCTTCACCAGGACCGACGGACGACCCCCGAACCGGAAGCGGGCCACCGCGCCACGTGGTTTCGTCGCCTTCGGCGGCGCCTCGACGTCGACGCGGCCGCCCTGCGAGAGATGCACCAGCATCCGTTCGCCGCCGTCGAACCCCAGCACCAGGTACTTCCCCCGCCGCCCGACCGCGTCGAGCCGATGCCCCGTCAGCTCCGCCGGTCTGGGCGAGACCGTCTTCAGGGACGAGAACTGCAGGAGGTCGAACCGCTCGAGCGTCGCTCCCCCGAGGACCTCACCGAGCCGCTCGGCCAGCGCCTGCACCTCCGGCATCTCCGGCAACGGCTCATCCCTTCGCGGCCGCGCGGATGATCTCGATCGCCTCGTCGATGCGGTCGCGGTGGGTCCGGTGGCTCACGATGCAGGCGCGGATCACGTGGCGCCCATCGATCGTCGTGCTCGAGAGGTAGACCCGCTTCGGGTCGTTGATCCTCGTGAGGAACGCGCGATCCTCCTCGTCCGTGGCACCCGCCAGGCGGAACGGCACCACCGATAGCTGCGGCGCCCACGGCAACTCGATCTCCGGGATCCGTGAAAGCTGCGCGTGCAGGTACTCCGCGAGATCGAGCTTCTCGTCCAGCGCGTCGCGGAACGCCCTCACGCCGTGCAGCACGAGCGGCAGCCAGACCCGGAACCCAAACCCGCGCCGCCACCGGATGAACCACCGGGATCCCCAGATCGTTCTCCACCGCAATGATATCCTTCACCTGCCAGGCGCCGGAGCCGAGAAGATAAATGCCTTGCGCCGTGGAATGCTTGTCGAACGAAGATTTGAGATGCTGGTAAATCGTATCGCTGGAGATCTTGTCGGCTTCGTACGGCGTAGTATCCATGCCTTCCATTC
>JBIOTM010000234.1:0-7927 GCA_044865955.1 Actinomycetota bacterium
GACACGGGCACGGATCTCGGGAACGAGCTCTTCGCGCTGCGCTCGCGTCAGCAGCTTTGAGTCCTTGACCGCCCGGATGAGGCGAACGCCGGGCGTGACCAGGACGGCCGCGGCGACGACCGCGGCGAGCCCCAGCCGCAGCGCCAGGAGGTACCTCGCCCGCTCCGTGATCGAGAGCAGCTCGGCCGGGTCGACCCGGGGACGAGGGTGCCGGCTCGTCGCCATCACCTTCACCCGAACCCGATCACGTCGGACTGGACCGGGGCGAGCGCGAGCCTCGGGTCCCTCCGGTCGACACGGTCCTGGACCAGGACGAAACCGCCGACGAGCGCGAGGAGCGCCAGCACGACCGCGAGGCTCCGGACCGCGCCTCGGAGCGTCTCGCTCAGACGGTCGGCGAGGCTCGGCCGCTCCGGGGTCGGGCCCACCCGTCTCACGGACGAGGTCGGCCGCGACGACGGACGGAGGGTCTGGAGCCGGCCCGTGGCCCCCGTGACGAGGTCGGGCCTGCCTCCGGTGGTCGCGCCGGGCGAGCGGTCCGAGTCCGGACGAGGGGTCCCGCCACCGGCGTCACGCCCGCCGGTGTCGTCGGCTCCGCCGCCGTGTCCACCGGGCGGCTCCGGCTCGCGGCCCTCCAGGATCCGATCCACCCGGTCGACCGTGTCGTTCACCACGGGATCGACCGTGTCGAGCACCGGATCGAGGGCCTCCTCGGCGGGAGCCACCACGTCGTTCGGCGCGGGGTCGTCCGTGCCCGCGAGCTCGCCGGTGAGGCAGTCCGTGTCCAGGGGCTGACAGAGCTCGTTCGCGGAAGCGGAACCGCCCAGGGCGACGGAGCCGACGAGGAGCGACACCACGGACAGATGCCGCGTCCACCGCTTCACGGAGCTTCGCCTCCCGGGGCCGTGCTCGACGGAGGAACGTCTTCCTCTCCATCATCGGCTGCAGCGGCGGGCTGCTTGACGACCGACATCGACCAGCATGAGGCGTCCGGGAGCAGCTCGGACAAGGGGTATGGCCCGCCGATCAGCGGTCCCTGCACCAGGTCGACGCCGAGGTTCCGCAGCTCGTCAAGCTGCTCCTCGGACTCGACACCCGAGGCGACCACGCGTGCGCCGATGTCGCCCGCGCACGCGACCACGGCCGCGACGATGGAATGGCTCGAGAAGCTGCGGCCCAGCGACCGCGTGATCGTCTCGTCGACCCTGGCGAGATCGGGTGAGAGGGACGTCAGGTGGCTGAGCCCCGCGAAGCCGGGTCCGACCTCCCGGGCGGAGATGCGCACCCCGCGCTCGCGGATCGTCGAGAGGACCTCGTAGGGGGGAGCGGCGAGCATCAGATCGTCGCTGCGCGCGAACGGCGAGAATCCCAGCACGATCCGGGACGCAGCCGCCCGGCGGATCGCCCGCCGGAACCTCGCGTGGCGAGCGGTCGACGGGCTGACCTCGAACTCGAGGAAGACGTCGTCGGGGGCGTGCCGCAGCGCGAGCAGGCTCGCGCGGAACGCGGCCAGCTCGAGATCGAGCAACAGGTCCGCCTTCTCGGCGTCCGCGAGCCACGCGTCGTAAGAGCGGTGAGGCAACGTGGTCACCCGCGGCCGCCCGTCCAGCCCCTCCACACCGCCCGTCGTCACATCCGCGATCGGCTCGAACTCCGCCGTGATGACCCCGTCCAGGATCGCCCGGGCGACGCGCGCGCTCTGCTCGTCGCGCCGCGGGAGGACCGGCGAGATCAGCGTGAGGGTCGGCTTCGGCGGTGGCGGCGGCGACCACGCTGCATCGAGCGCTCGATGGATCGCCCGCAGGATCTTCTCGGTCGAGTCACCCTTCGCGACGTAAGCGCTCGCACCGGCGCCGATCATGCCGATCATCGTGTCGGCGTCCTCGTGCGCCGACAGCGCGACCACCTTCGTCGGCACGCATCTCCGGCTGATCTCCCGAGCGGCTCGGAGCCCGCCCCCGCCCGGCATGCGAACGTCCAACAGGACCACGTCCGGCTGCTCGCGAACAGCCAGCTCGATCGCGTCCTCGGCATCGTTCGCCGAGCCCACGAAGGCGAGCGCCGGGTCGGACCCGATGAGCGCCCGCAAGACGTCGACGACGGCCTCCTCGTCGTCGGCGACGGCTACGCGGATCGACGGGGCGTCCTCGAGGCCTCCGGATCGGACGTCGCGCACGAGCGCCTCCTGTTCGTCGGGATCGGCTACCTGGATCTAGGTATCGGCTGGGTGGCCGCCCCGGGACGATGACCCGTCCGAGTCGATCCGTCTGGCACCGGGTGACTAGCTGGGCTCGCAGGATCGACCCTCGCCCGATGAGCCGACGGACGGGCATCGGGCGGGGACCGGATGGCCGCCGGGGATGTTCGGCTCGCTAGTGCCAGCCGCGGGACCGGCCGGCCTCCGCCACACGCTCGACGGCGATCTCGTAGGCCGCCGCGCGATGAGAGATCGCGTTCTCGTCGGCGCGTTCCAGCACGAGATCGGTCGCGAGCTCCATCAGCTCCCGGAGCCGGCCGTCGACCCGCTCCTCGGTCCACCGCTCCCGCTGGAGGTTCTGCACCCACTCGAGGTAGCTGACCGTCACACCCCCGGCGCTGCTCAGGATGTCGGGGATCACCCAGACCCCTCGTTCCTGCAGGACCCTGTCGCCGCCGGGGGTCGTCGGGTAGTTCGCGATCTCGAGGACGAGCGTCGCCCGGACGCGCCCGGCGTTGTCGGCCCGGATCGCCTCTTCGAGTGCGGCCGGGGCCAGCACCTCGCACTCGATCCCGACCAGATCCTCCCCCGGGATCGTGTCGGCGTGCTTGTGCCCGATCACGCTCCCGGTGCGGAGCTTGTGCTCGAGGACGTCGTGCGGGACGAGCCCCTCGGGATTCACGACCGCGCCCTTCGTGTCCGACACGGCGACGACCCGGTAGCCGAGCTGGTGCGCGAGTCGGGCGAACCACGACCCGACGTTGCCGAATCCCTCGACCGCGACCCGGATCTGCTCGCGCGTCCACCGGCGCGACCGAGCGATGCGATCGAGCGCGAAGAGCGCTCCGCGCCCTGTGGCTGCATCACGACCGAGGGACCCTCCAAGGCCGATGGGCTTCCCGGTGATCACGGCGGGCGAGTCCCCCCGGGACTTCGAGTACTCGTCGTACATCCACGCCATCTCCCGGGGACCGGTGTTGACGTCGGGCGCCGGGATGTCGCGGAACGGGCCGACGATCGTCTCGATCGCCGAGAAGTACGATCGGCACAGGCGCTCGAGCTCCGCCACCGAGAGCGCCTTCGGGTCGACCCGGACGCCTCCCTTCGCCCCGCCGAAGGGGACGTCGAGGAGCGCCGTCTTCCACGTCATCAGCGCCGAGAAGCATCGGAACTCGTCCCGCGACGCGTTCGGGTGGAACCGCAGGCCGCCCTTGAAGGGACCGCGCGCCCCGTTGTGCTGGATCCGCCATCCGGGGTAGACCTCGAACGCGCCGTCGTCCATCGGGACGCGGACCGACACCGCCACCTCGCGCCGGTGGGTGGACAGGACCTTCCGGGCGCCATCGTCGAGCCCGATCCGCTCGGCCGCCTGGCGGAAGTGACCCTGGACCGCCTCGAACAGGCCCTCAACAGGGGACGCCTGGTCGCCGACGGCAGGTTCGGACGTCGACATGCCGGTCAGAGTCTGACACGCCTCGGCGGTGCCGCGCGACCGACCGGCAGCTCCGGCTCGGATTGCCCTCCTGCCGCGGAGCCTCCTACGATGCGGGCGTCACCGACCTGCGGAAGGCCCGGGAGGATGCTTTCCTTCGGCGTCACGTTCATGCTCGACCCACCGGTCTCCAGAACGGTCGAGTGGTCGAAGCTCGCCGAGCAGGTGGGATTCGACCACGTCTGGGCGTGGGATTCCCACGTGCTGTGGCAGGAGTTCTACACGACCTTCGCTCTCGTCGCCGCGAACACCGACCGGATCCGTCTGGGCCCGTGCGTGACGAACCCTGCCACCAGGGACATGACGGTGACGGCGAGCGCGATGGCCACGCTGCAGGAGGTCTCCGGCGGGCGGATGGACATCGGGATGGGTCGCGGCGACAGCGCCCGTCGCGTGATCGGTCAGAAGCCCGTCACCGTCGAGCGGATGGAGCAGGCCTGCCGGCTCATCAAGGATCTCGCCGAGGGGCGAGAGGTCGACTACGACGGGACCCCCCTCCAGCTCAAGTGGAGCGAGGGTCACCGGCTGCCGGTCTGGGTCGCGGCATACGGCCCGAAGGCGCTCCGCGCGTGCGGGCGGGTGGCAGACGGCCTCATCATGCAGCTCGCGGACCCGTACATCGTGGGGTGGTCGCTGGCGTACGTCCGCGAGGGAGCCGAGGAGGCCGGACGATCGTTCGAGGACATCCGGATCCAGGTCGCGGCGCCCGCGTACCTGTCCGAGGACATGACCAAGGCGCGGGACCAGGTCCGCTGGTTCCCCGCGCTCGTCTCCAACCACGTCGTGGACCTGGTGAAACGCTACGCGGACACGGGTCTACCGCAGGAGCTGACCGACTACATCGAGGCTCGCGACCACTACGACTACGCCGAGCACGGCAGGACCGGTGCCGAGCACGCGGACTTCGTCACCGACGAGGTCGTCGACCGGTTCTGCGTGCTCGGCACCGCCGAGGACTGCATCGCGAAGCTCCGAGAGCTGGAGCGCCTCGGGGTCACGCACTTCAACATCTACTCGATGCAGGAGGATCCCGGCCCGGCCGGGATCATCGAAGGATTCGGGGACCAGGTGATGCCGGCGTTCCGGTCGGGAGCGCCGGCGGCCAGAGCGGAGGTGGATGATCGATGACGACGGTTCGCGCGGCCGTGATCCAGGCGCATGCGAACATGCCGAAGGAGGAAGCGGTCGACAAGCACGTGGAGCTGATCGCGAAGGCGGCGGCCGAGGGCGCCGAGGTCACATGCCTGCAGGAGATCTTCCACGGACCGTACTTCTGCGCCGAACAGGACCCGAAGTGGTACGCGACCGCGGAGCCCGAGGACGGGCCGACCGTCACGCGGATGCGCGAGGTGGCGAAGAACCACGGCATGGTCCTCGTCGTGCCCTGGTTCGAGGAGGCGCAAACCGGCGTCTACTACAACTCGGCGGTCGTGATCGAACGCGACGGCTCCGTCGTCGGCAAGTACCGGAAGACGCACATCCCGCACGTCGGACCGTGCTTCTGGGAGAAGTTCTATTTCAAGCCGGGCAACCTAGGCTACCCGGTGTTCGAGACCTCGGTCGGGAAGGTCGGACTGATCATCTGCTACGACCGGCACTTCCCGGAGATCGGCCGAGCCCTCGGCCTGAAAGGCGCGGAGCTGGTCTTCAACCCGTCGGCGACGGTCGAGTCGCTCTCCAAGTACCTGTGGGAGCTGGAGCAGCCGGCCCACGCGGTGGCGAACGGCTACTGGATCGCCGCCATCAACCGGGTGGGGATCGAGGAGCCGCTGTCGAGCGCGAGATTTTACGGCTCGTCGTACTTCTGCGACCCGCGGGGCCAGATCGTGGCCCAGGCCTCCGACTCCGAGGACGAAGTCCTCGTGCACGACCTGGACCTGGAGAAGATCCGAGAGGTCCGCAACACGTGGCAGTTCCTGCGGGACCGCCGTCCGGAGCTCTACGGCGAGCTGACCCAGCTACTCCCCTAGGAGAGGAGGAACCGTTCACGTGAGAACGCTCATCCAGGGAGGGACGGTCGTCACGGCCGCCGAGACCGTCGCCGCCGACGTCCTGATCGACGGCGAGAAGGTGGCTGCCATCGGGACGGGGATGGCGGTGCAGGCCGACCGGACGATCGACGCGACCGGCCGGTACGTGATGCCCGGGGCCGTCGACGTCCACACCCACATGGACCTGCCGTTCGGGGGAAGCTTCTGCTCCGACGACTTCGCCACTGGCACGCGGGCGGCCGCGTTCGGCGGGACGACCACGATCGTCGACTTCGCGCTCCAGGACCACGGCGAGACGCTCAGAGCGGGCCTCGACCGGTGGCACGAGAAGGCGCGGAAGGCGCACACGGACTACGGCTTCCACATGATCGTCCGCGAGGTGAACGACCAGGTCCTGAAGGAGATGGACGCGCTGGTCGGCGAGGGCGTCACGTCGTTCAAGCTGTTCATGGCCTACCCGGGCGTCTTCATGCTGGACGACGCGGCCATCTTCCGGGCGATGCAGCAGGCGGCCGATTCAGGCGCGTTGATCATGATGCACGCCGAGAACGGCGGGCCGATCGACGTCCTCGTCCGGCAGTACCTGGCGCAGGGGAAGGTCGACCCGCTCAACCACGGACTCACGCGCCCGCCCGTGATGGAAGGCGAGGCCGTGCACCGCGTCTTCAAGATGGCCGAGCTGGCCGGCGCGCCGGCCTACATCGTGCACCTCTCCTCCCGGGACGCGCTGGACGCGGTCCGGGAGGCGCGCGACCGCGGCGTCGCCGCGTTCGCCGAGACCTGCCCGCAGTACCTGTACCTGTCGATCGAGGACCTGGCGCGCCCCGGATTCGAGGGCGCGAAGTACGTCTGCTCGCCGCCGCTCCGCACGCCCGATCATCAGGAGGACCTGTGGAAGGGGCTGGTCGCCGACGACCTCCAGGTCGTGTCCACCGATCACGCGCCGTTCAACTTCGTGGGCCAGAAGGACCTGGGCAAGGACGACTTCTCCAAGATCCCGAACGGCCTGCCGTCGGTCGAGGACCGCTTCACGCTGCTCTACCAGGGAGTCGTCGACGGCCGGATCGGCCTCAACCGGTTCGTCGAGATCGTCGCGACGGCGCCGGCCCGGATGTTCGGCCTGTATCCGCGCAAGGGCACGATCGCGCCCGGGGCCGACGCCGACATCGTGCTCTTCGATCCCGAGCACGAGAGGACGATCTCGGCCGAGACGCACCACATGAACGTCGACTACTCCTGCTATGAGGGGCGACGGGTGAAGGGCGCGCCCGAGCTCGTGATGCAACGGGGGAACGTGCTGGTGCAGGACGGGGAGTTCCATGCCAAGGAGGGGCAGGGCACCTTCCTGCCCCGGAGCAGGACCTCCGTCTGATGATCGACGTCGAACGCGTGCGGCGGTTCCCCCTGTTCGGCGAGCTCGACCACCACGACCTGTCGATGCTCGCGCACCACATCGGCGAGACAGAGGTCCCGGCGGGCAACGTCCTGTTCGAACAGGGCTCGATCCCGTACGACCTGTTCCTGATCGAGGACGGCACCGCCGAGGTGACGATCGACGGCGAGCGCGTCGGCACGCTCGGACCGGGCGATGTCGTCGGCGAGATCGGGCTCCTCCGGTTCCAGCGCCGCATGGCCACGGTCCGGGTCACCGCTCCGCTGCGCGCCCTCACCGTCGGCGCCGACGAGCTCCAGGAGATCGAACGGGAGATGCCCGAGATCGGGGCGCAACTGCGCGCGATCATGTCCGCGCGCGAACGGGAGATCGCGGACGCGGCGGAGGACTGACGGATGGGGACCGGGGACGCTCCGAAGGGCCGGACCATCGCGGAACGCTTCCGCGTCGACGGGACGATGTCGCGTCGTGGCGACGCGGTGACCCTCGCGGCGGAGAACGTCGAGACCGGCGCCAAGATGGTCATCAAGGAGTGCTCGCATCCGGTTCGGGCGTTCCCGGAGTCGGACCCGAGGCGATCGGTCTGGACCCGGTTGATCCTCCCTTGGGAGGTCGAACGGGGCGACGGCGTCACCAGGATCCTTCGACCGTTCGTCGACGGGACGGGGTTGGACGACCTGCTCGACGACGGTCCTCCCACCCTCGCGGCGTCCCTCGCGATCGGGATCGACCTGCTCCGCGCGCTGGAGTCGATCCACGGGCTCGGCCTCGCCCACGGAGCGGTGAAACCGTCCAACGTGATCCTCGACGCTTCGTCCGGACGCGCCTGGCTCGTCGACCCGGCGGCTGCCGAG
>JBIOTM010000235.1:0-11649 GCA_044865955.1 Actinomycetota bacterium
AGAGCCGCTCGCGCAGGAGCTCCTGCGCGAGCTTCGGGTTGGCCGATCCCCCGGATGCCTTCATCACCTGGCCGACCAGGAAGCCGATCACGCTCTCGTTCCCGGCCCGGAACTTCTCCGTCGCATCGCCGTTGTCGGCGATGACCTTCTCGACGACGGCACCGAGCTCGCCCTCGTCCGACAGCTGACGGAGCCCTCGTCGCTCGACGATGTCGGCGATCGCATCGCCCGTCCGGAACGCCTCCTCCAGCGCACGCTTGGCGCCGGCACCGCCGATCGTGCCGTCGGCGACGAGCGCGACGAGATCGGCGATGTGTCGCGGCCCCACCTTTCCGTCGCCGGGCGCTTCCGCCTCGTGCGTGAGCCCGGCGAGATCCTGCGTGATCCAGTTCGCCGAGGCGGCCGCGTCCGCGCCGAGCCCGACGGTCTCCTCGAAGAGCATCGAGGCCGCCCGATCGGCCACGAGGACCCGGGCCACATCAGGTCTCAGGCCCAGCTCCTCCCTGAACCGGGCGCGGCGGGCGGCGGGCAGCTCCGGCAGCATCGAGCGGATCTCGTCGATCCACGCCTCCTCCGGCTCCAGCGCCGGGATGTCCGGCTCCGGGAAGTACCGGTAGTCGAACGCCTCCTCCTTCGAGCGCATCGTCTTCGTCGTGCCCGAATCCTCGTCCCAATGCCTCGTCTCCTGGACCAGCGGGTCGCCGGCCTCCACCGACGCGATCTGCCGCTGCGCCTCGTACGTGAGCGCGCGCTCCAGGGATCGCACCGAGTTCATGTTCTTGATCTCGACCTTGACGCCGAGGGCGTCCGCCCCGGCCGGGCGGATCGAGATGTTCGCGTCGCAGCGGAGCGAGCCCTCCTCCATCCGGACGTCGGAGACGTCGAGCGCTTCGAGGAGCGCCCGGAGCTCGCGGAGATAGGCACCCGCCTCCTCGGGCGAGCGCATGTCGGGCTCCGACACGCACTCGACCAGGGGCACGCCGGCGCGGTTGTAGTCGACGAGGGCGTGCTCGGCTTCGTGGATCCGGCCCGAGGCGCTGCCGTGCGACGTCTTGCCCGTGTCCTCCTCCATGTGGACGCGCGTGATGCCGACGCGGGACGTCGACCCGTCGGCGAGCTCGACGTCGAGGTGTCCGCCGACGCACACCGGCAGGTCGTATTGGCTGATCTGGTAGTTCTTCGGCATGTCCGGATAGAAGTAGTTCTTCCGGTGGAACAGGGAGCGAGGCGCGATCCGCGAGCCCAGCGCCAACCCGATCTTCACGATCCGCGCGATCGCCTCCCGGTTCGGCACGGGTAGCGAGCCCGGCAACCCGAGGCAGATCGGGCACGTGTTGGTGTTGGGCTCCGCGCCGAACTCGTTGCGGCAGCCGCAGAACATCTTCGTCCGCGTGCTGAGCTCGACGTGGCATTCGAGCCCGATCACGGTCTCCCAGCCGCCCATCGCGCGGGCCAGCCTATCGGACGATCCCGACGGGAAGGGTCGGCGACGCTCCGTATCCTGGCTCGATGTCCGAACCCGACGGCGGGGCGCGGCACGCGCCGACATGGCTGATCTGGCTCGCGCTGGGCATCGTGTACGTGATCTGGAGCACGACGTACCTGGGGATCCGGATCACGAACGAGACGTTGCCGCCGCTTGTCGCCGCCGGCAGCCGCTTCGTGGTCGCCGGCGCCGTGCTCCTGCTCGTGACCTCCCGTCGGAGCAACGCGGCGCGGGATCCGGTCGGGCGGGCGCAGTGGTGGGCGGCGTTCACGGTCGGGGCGCTCCTGATCGCGGGGGGCAACGGCTCGGTCGTCCTGGCAGAGCGGACGGTGCCCTCGGGGACCGTGGCGTTGATCTTCGCGCTCGTGCCGCTCTGGCTCGCGCTGTGGGACCGCTTCGTCGGGCGGCAGCGCCTCCCGCTCCGGGTGGTGGTCGGCCTCGTGCTCGGGTTCGCGGGCGCCGCGCTGCTCGTCGACGACGCCCGGGTGGGCGGCGTGCCGCTCTCGGGCCTGCTGCTCGCGGTCGCCGCCTCGACGAGCTGGGCGGCCGGCTCGCTCACCGCGCGCGGCGCCCGGCTGCCCCATCGCCCGTTCGTCGGCAACGCGATGGTGATGATGGCGGGCGGCGCCATCTCGCTCGTGTGGGGCATCGCCCGGGGGGAGCTGGCGCTCGTCCACCCCGACCGCTTCTCGGCAGCCTCCGTGCTCGCCCTCGCGTACCTGGTCGTGTTCGGGTCCTGGATCGCGTTCTCCTCGTACATCTGGCTCCTGCGGAACGCGAGGACGTCGCTCGTGGCCACGTACGCCTGGGTCACGCCTATGCTCGCCGTGTACCTCGGCCACCTGCTCAAGGACGAGCCGCTCCGCGGACGCTCCCTGGTCGCGGGGGCGGTGGTCCTGGCGGCGGTCGCGCTGACGGTCGCCGCCGGAAGCCTCGCCCGCGGGCCCCGGCCCTCAGACGCCGGCGAGGAGCGGCGGGCGGAGGACGAGGCCGAGGTCCCGCTCTAGGGCGTTGGCCGCGCGGAGCAGGACGCGCTCGCCGAGCACGGGCGCGGTGAACTGGACCCCCACCGGGAGCCCGGCGGCGTCGAGCCCGCACGGCACGCTGATCGCCGGCACGCCCGCGAGGTTCGCCGGGATCGTGAACACGTCCGAGAGGTACATCGCCATGGGGTCGTCGGCCCGTTCGCCGATCCGGAAGGCCGTCGTCGGCGACGTGGGTGAGACCAGCACGTCGTAGCGCTCGAAGGCCTGCTCGTAGTCGCGGATGATGAGCGTGCGGACCTTCTGTGCCTGGCCGTAGTACGCCTCGTAGTAGCCGGCCGACAGGGCGTAGGTGCCCAGCATGATCCGGCGCTTGACCTCCGGACCGAACCCGCGGCCCCGCGTATCGGACATCATCTCGATCGAATCGGCACCGCCCTCGGCGCGGTAGCCGTAGCGGACGCCGTCGTAGCGGGCGAGGTTCGACGAAGCCTCGGAGGGTGCGATCAGGTAGTAGGCGGACAGGGCGTAGTCGGTGTGCGGGAGGGAGACCTCTCCCACCTGGGCCCCCGAGGCGTCGAGCCGGTCCACCGCGGCGCGGACGGCGTCGCGCACGCCCGGCTCCACGCCTTCGCCCGACGCCTCGGTGACGACGCCGACGCGGAGCCCCCGCACGCCCTCGTCCAGATCGGTGAGGTAGTCGGGGATCGGTTCGTCGAGGCTCGTCGCGTCGCGCGGGTCCTTCCCCGCCATCGCGCCGAGCAGCAGGGCGGCGTCCCGGACGCTGCGGGTCAGGGTCCCCACCGTGTCGAGGGACGACGCGAACGCGATGAGGCCGTAGCGCGAGACGAGGCCATAGGTCGGCTTCAGCCCCACGACCCCGCAGAGCGAGGCCGGCTGGCGCACCGAGCCGCCGGTGTCGGTGCCGAGCGCCCATACGACCTCACCAGCGGCGACGGCGGCGGCGCTGCCGCCGCTGGAGCCGCCGGGCACCCGCTCCAGGTCCCAGGGGTTGCGGACGGGGCCGAAGGCCGAGTTCTCGTTCGACGAGCCCATCGCGAACTCGTCGCAGTTCGCCTTGCCGAGCAGGGCGCTGCCGTGCCCCGAGAGCCGCGACCACGCGGTGCAGTCGTACGGGGGGACGTAGCTCTCGAGGATCAGCGACCCGCAGGTCGTGCGGATCCCCATCGTCGAGAGCACGTCCTTCAGCGCCAGGGGGATCCCGGCCACCGGATGCTGAGGCGCCCCGCTCCCGCGGTGCGCATCCAGCTCGGCGGCGCGCTCCAGGGCTACCTCCGGCGTGCGCGTGAGGAACGCCCGCACGCCGTCGTCGACCGCCTCGATCCGGCGGAGGGACGACTCCACGACCTCCGTGGCCGAGAGCTCACCGCCCGCGATCGCAGGGGCGAGCTCCGATCCCGTCCGGTCGCAGGGTTCGGCCGTCACGAGCCGGTCTCCCCGATCCGCACGACCTTGAACCGCCCATCCTCCGCCTCGGGGGCGTTCGCCAGGGCCTCGTGCTGCGGGAGCGAGGGCTCGGGATCGTCGTCCCGGTAGACGTTGGCGCGCTGGATCGCGTAGGCGGTCGGCGGCACGTCCGCGGCCGCCACCTCCCCCACGGTGGCCGCGTGTTCGAGGATCAGTCCCAGCTGATCCCGCAGCCGGTCCTTCTCCTCGTCCGAGAGCGCCAGGCGGGCCAGCCGCGCGACGTGCTCGATGTCGATGTCGACGGCCATCGCCGGCAGTGTAGGGAACCGACCGACACGCGGCTCCGGGTCGGCTCAGTGGATCCGGGGACGGGCGGCGCCGCTCATGTCGACACCCCGAACCGCGGTTCGACGCGGAGCGCCGCCGCGGCGGCGCCCACGGCGTTCCCGATCAGCCACACGTCGGTGATGGGTCCGATCCCTCCCGGCACCGGCGTGATCGCTTCGGCCTTGGCCGCCACGCTCTCGAACTCGATGTCCCCCACGAACCGCACCTTGCCCGTCTCGGGATCCTGCACCGGGTCGATCCCCACGTCCACGGCGATCACCCCCTCCCGCACCATGTCCCCGGTCACGAGCCCGGCCACCCCGGCGGCCACGATCAGGATGTCCGCCTGCCGCGTGTACGCCCCGAGGTCCGCGGTCCGCGAATGGCAGGTGGTGACAGTGGCGTGCCGCTGCAGCCCCAGCGAGGCCGCCGGCTTCCCCACCGAGTCCGACCGGCCGACGACCACCAGCGCCGTGCCCGGGTAGAACGCCTCAGGTTCCCGGCCGGTCGACCGGAGGTAGGAGTCCAGCACGTAGAAGCAGGACGCCGGCGTGGACGGCACGAACCGCGGGCGGCCCTGGGCGAGCAGGCCGGCGTTCTCGGGGTGGACGGCCTCGACGTCCTTGTACGGATCGAGCGCCCGATAGACCAGCGGCTCAGAGATGGCCGACGGGAGCGGCCGCAGCACCAGGATCCCTGTAACCCGTGGGTCGGCGTTGAGCTTCCCCACCACCGCGAGCACGTCGGCCAGCTCGGCGTCGGCGGGCAGGTGCTCGTTCGCGTAGTCGCACTCCAGGCGCTCGGCGAGACGCCGGACGTGACGCTCGTACGCGGTCGCCGCGTGGTCCTCGCCGACGAGGATCGTCGCGAGGCTCGGCCGCGCGCCCGAGATGCGGAGCTGACGCAGCTCCTCCTGCACGTGCGCCGAGAGCTCCTCCGCCAGGGCGTTGCCGTCGATCACCGTCGCCCCCATGCCCGCCTCCCCTCGCCCGAGTGCCTACGAGCGACCCAGCCGCCGCAGGAACTCGGGCTCGTCGACGATCTCGACGCCGAGCTTGGTCGCCTGGTCGTACTTCGAGCCCGGATTCTCGCCCGCGACCACGAAGTCCGTCTTCCTCGACACGCTCGAGGACACCCGGGCGCCGGCCTGTTGGGCGAGCCGCGTGGCCTCGTCGCGGGAGATGGTGTCGAGCCCACCCGTCAGGACGATCGTCGTGCCCTCGAGGGGCTTGGGACCGTCGGCCGCGGGCGCGTCGTCCTGGAGCCGTACGCCCGCCGTGCGGAGCTTCTCGATCAGCGCCAGGTTCTCGGGATCGTCGAACCACGCGCGAACGGTCGCCGCGATCTGTGGTCCGACCTCGGGGACGGCGTCGATCTCGTCCTCCGAAGCGGCCGCGATCGCGTCGACCGAACGGAACGCCGCCGTCATGACCTGGGCGACGTGCGAACCGACGTGGCGGATGTTGAGCCCGACCAGCAGGCGCCAGAGCGGCCGGTCCTTCGAGGCCTCGATCGCTCGGAGGAGGTTGTCGACCGACTTCTCTGCGAAGCCGTCCAACCCGGCGAGGTCGTCCGCGGTGAGCCCGTAGATGTCGGCAGGATCCTGGATCAGTCCCGTGCGGAGGAGGGTCATGACGGTCATGTAGCCCAGCCCCTCGATGTCCATCGCGCCCCGCCCCGCGAAGTGGAAGAGCCATTCCACCGACTGGTCGGGACATCCCGCCTTGTTCGGACACCGCCAGTCGGCCTCGCCCTCGCGCCGGACGAGCGGCGTGGCGCACGAGGGACAGGTCTTCGGCATCTTCCACCGTCGAGCGTTCTTCGGCCGTTTGGCCAGGACGGGTCCGACGATCTCGGGGATCACGTCGCCCGCCCGGCGGACGATCACCGTGTCGCCCTTGCGCACGTCCTTCCGGCGGACCTCGTCCTCGTTGTGGAGGGTCGCGTACGTGATCGTGACGCCGCCGACGAGGACGGGGTCGAGCACCGCGAAGGGCGTGATCTTGCCGGTCCGCCCCGTGTGGATGTCGATCGACTTCAGCAGGGCCGTCCGCTCCTCCGGCGGGAACTTGTAGGCGATCGCCCACCGGGGGGCGTGGCTCGTCGCGCCGAGCCGCCGCTGCAGCTTGGCGTCGTTCACCTTGATCACGGCCCCGTCGATCTCGTAGTCGAGGGAGTGCCGCTTCTTCTCCCAGCCGGCGAGGAACCGGACGGCGTCGTCCAGCCGAGCGGCTTCCGTCGTCGTGCCGGGCACCGGCAGGCCGGCCGACCGTGCCCATGCGAGGAACCCGAGATGCGAGTCGAACGAGATCCCTTCGGCCGCCCCGAACGAGTGGACCCACATCCGAAGGGGCCGGGATCGCGTGACGTTCGGGTCCTTCTGACGCAGGGACCCCGCAGCGGCGTTCCGCGGGTTCGCGAACGGACGGTGGCCCTCTTCGGTGAGTCGCACGTTGAGCTCTTCGAAGACCTTCACCGGGAGATAGACCTCGCCGCGAACCTCGATCACGGACGGCACGTCCTTCGCCGTGAGGCGGCGTGGGATCGACTTCAGGGTCCGTACGTTCGCGGTGATGTCCTCGCCGACGCGGCCGTCCCCGCGGGTCGCGGCCCGCGTCAGGACACCGGCCTCGTACGTGAGCGCGCACGCCACGCCGTCGATCTTCAGCTCGCACGCGAAGGTCGCCGTCGCGCCGGCGAGCCCGCGCTCGACCCGCGTCCCCCAGGCCAGGAGCTCCTCTTCGGAGAACGCGTTGTCGAGCGACAGCATCGGAGCCCGGTGCTGGACGGGCTTGAAGAGGTCGGCCGGCGCCGCCCCCACGCGCTGGGTGGGCGAGTCCGGGGTGATCAGCTCGGGGAACCGATCCTCGAGCGCACGGAGCTCACGGATCAACTCGTCGTACTCGGCGTCGGAGATCTCCGGATCGTCGAGGACGTGGTAGCGGTACATGTGGTGGTTGACGAGCTCACGGAGCTCCTCGACCCGCACCTCGGCCTCGGCGAGCGCTCGCTCCTCCTTCGCGGCCTCCTTCACCCGGCGATCTCCACGCTGCCGGCCACACCGATCCGCTGACCCACGACGAAGACGCCACCCCGCACGCCCGGGACTCCCCTGAGGTAGCGGACCGCCTGGGCGAAGCCGCGCTCCTTCGGGAGCAACGCCTGGACCCCGGCGGCCGCGGCGTCGGCGGCCATGCAGGAGTCCGCGATCACCGCCAGCCCGTCCGGGCCGCCGCCGCCGCGGCCGCGACCGAGGGTCGTGGAGACGCCCACGCCCTTCGGATCGGGCTCGAGCGCCACCGTGATCGGCTCGCCGCCGTGGCGCTTGACCGCGAGCTTCACGCGCTTGCGCGCCGTGATGAAGTAATCGCCGCCGCACGCCACCGTGACCTCGCGCACGGACTGGAGCAGGAACCTGCCGACCTGGTCGACCACGGCGCCGCGGAACGTGAACATCGGCCCGACCCCGGCGGCCGACGCCGACGCCACCATCTCCTGGACGATCGCCGGAGCGGAGTCCGCCGGCGTCGGGATGGGACGCTTGCTCGACCGGAACTCCGGGTGCTGGAGAGCGTAGGACTGGAGCTGCTCCCAGAACGAGAGCGCCGCCGCACGAGATTCCTCCGCGAAGTCGTCGTTCGCGGAGATCCGTAACACGAGGTCCTCCACCTGGATCTCGAAGCTCTTGGGTTTGCGGCGGAGGAGCCTCACCGGTCTCTTTCCACGTGCGGGCGGGCCGATGATAGCCGAGGTCCCGACGGCCCCGGGATGCTCGCTACTCCCCGATCAGCAGGTCCAACACGGCCTGGTCCTGGTTCATCGTCCAGAACTCGGCGATCCGCCCGTCGCGGACATGGGCGACCTGGACCTGGGGCTGGTCGTACCGGCGACCCTCGGCGTTCGCGACGTGGAGATGCACGAGCGCCACGACGTGATCGTCGTTGGCGACCACGTCGTGGACGTCGACGCTCGTCGTGATGCCGGCCTCCCGCATCCGCGACAGCCTCTGCATCGCGGCATCCCTGCCCTCGAACCGCCCGCTGAACCGGTTGGTCCCCGGCGCGTGCCAGACGAGGTCGTCCGCGACCACGGCTTCCATGCCCGCGACGTCGCCGGCCGAGAACGCTTCGAGCAGCCGCCTGGCGAGCCGTGCGTGCGGATGCTCCATCGGGCTGCCTCAGCGGAACGACGCGAGGATCCGACCGCCGCCGAGGACCTCCTCGCCCCGGTAGAGCACCAGGCTCTGGCCCGGTGCCACCGCCCGCTGCGGGATGCGGAACTCCACCCGTACCCGGTCGGTCCCCACCGGCTCGACGGCGCACGGCACGTCGTCCCCGCGGTACCGGATACGCGCCTCAGCTTCGAATGGCCCGCCCGACGGGGGCCGGTCCGCGATCCACGAGCAGCGGTCCGCCAGGAGCCCGCGCCGGGCCAGCAGCTCGTCCGGTCCGACGACCACGCGACCGGCGGCGGGGTCGATGTCCACAACGTACCGGCGCTCCCCCACCGCGACCCCCGTGCCCCGGCGCTGTCCGATCGTGAACGCGAAGGTGCCGTCGTGACGCCCGATCGTTCGCCCCTCGGGGTCGACGACCTCCCCCTCGCGCACCAGGTGCGACAGGTTCGCTCGCGCGAAGGCGCCCGCATCCCCCGAGGGCGCGAAGCACAGCTCCTGGGAATCCGGCTTGCTCGCCACCGGGAGGCCGAACCGCTCGGCCAGCGCGCGCGTCTCGGCCTTCGACAGCCCGCCCACCGGGAACAGCGACCGGGCCAGCGCGCGCTGGCCGAGCATGTGGAGCATGTACGACTGGTCCTTCGCGCGATCGGCTCCGCGCAGCAGGCTCCAGCCGTGCTCGCCGCGCGCCCGTCGCACGTAATGGCCGCTCGCGACCATGTCGATCCCGAGCTCGTCGGCCCGGCGGAGGAAGGCGCCGAACTTGATCTCGCCGTTGCACCGAGCGCAGGGGTTCGGCGTGCGTCCCGCCTCGAGCTCGGACGCGAAGTCGGCGAGCACCGCCCGCTCGAACTCGTCGGTCAGGTCGCAGATCTCGAACGGGAACCCCGCGACCCGAGCGACCTCGGCCGCATCGCGTCTGGCGCTCGGTCCGCAGCAGCCGTGGTCGACCCCATCGAGGTGCACCAGCCGCATGTGCGAGCCCAGCACGTCGTAGCCCTGCTCCTTGAGCAGGCATGCGGCGACCGAGGAATCGACGCCGCCGGACATCGCGACGAGCACCGAGGGCATGTCGAGAGGCTAGCAGCGGTCCGAAGCGGAACCTCCCCATGGCGGACCGCCACGTATCGTGTCGCGATGCTCGAAGCCAGGTTCGACGACCTCACCGGCGCGTCCCCCTCGTTCCGGCTCGTGGAGCCGGTCGGCGTGCTGGTGGCCAGGCGAGCGGATGAAGTCGTGGCGACGCTGGAGGCCGCGGAGGGCGCGGCCGGGCGCGGCCTGTGGGTCGCCGGGTTCGTGAGCTACGAGGCCGCGCCCGGCCTGGACCCGAACCTCGCGGTTCGCTCCCCCGACCCGAGCGACCCGCTCGCCGACCTGCCGCTGGTCTGGTTCGCGATGTTCCAGGGTGCCGAGGAGACGAGGCTGCCGCTCCCCCGGGACCAGGGCATGCCCGAGGCCCCTCCCGGCACCTGGGTGACCTCGACCTCGCGACAACGGTTCGAGTCGTCGGTGGACCGGATCCGGGATCTGATCGCCGCCGGCGAGACCTACCAGGTCAACTACACGATCCGTCTCCGTTCACGGGTGGAGGGTGATCCGCGCGGGCTCTACCGCGACCTGTGCTACGCGCAGCGCGGCGCGTTCGCGGCC
Source organism: Actinomycetota bacterium (assembly GCA_044865955.1). Classification (GTDB taxonomy): domain Bacteria; phylum Actinomycetota; class UBA4738; order UBA4738; family HRBIN12; genus JAJNBA01. Next base: position 10,049 of record JBIOTM010000235.1, read on the forward strand.
TACCTCGATCTCGGTCGCTACCGGATCCTCTCCGCCTCCCCCGAGCTCTTCTTCGAGCTCGACCACGGCCGGATCGTCACGCGCCCGATGAAGGGCACGGCCCCGCGCGGACGTTGGCCGGAGGAGGATCGCGCCGCCGCGGATCGCCTGATCGCCTCGGCCAAGGAGCGGGCGGAGAACGCGATGATCGTGGACCTGCTCCGCAACGACCTGGGACGCATCAGCCGGACCGGCTCGGTCGGCTGGGCCGACGCGTTCGAGGTGGAGCGGTACGAGACGGTCTGGCAGCTGACGACGACCGTCACCTCGACGCTCGCGGACGGCGTCGGGCCGGCGGGCGTCTTCCGCGCGCTGTTCCCGAGCGGCTCGGTGACCGGAGCTCCCAAGGTTCGCACGATGGAGATCGTCCGGGAGGTCGAGGACACCCCGCGTGGCGTGTACTGCGGCGCCGTCGGCTACCTCGCCCCGCCCGGGTCCGGACATCCGGATGCTCGCTTCAACGTGGCGATCCGCACCGTCACGGTCGACGCCACCACGCGGGTCGCCGAGTACGGGGTGGGCGGCGGGATCACGTGGGAGTCGAGCGCCGCCGGCGAGTACGACGAGATCGTCGCGAAGGCTCGGATGCTGACCGCGAGACGACCGGCGTTCGAGCTACTGGAGACGATGCGCCACGAGCCCGCCGAGGGCGTGCGCCACCTGGAGCGGCACCTGGCTCGACTGTCCGCCTCGGCCGGCTACTTCGGCTTCCGGTACGACGAGGTCGACGTCCGGGAGGCCGTCGAGAAGGCGGTCGCCTCCGCGCCGGGCCGACCGTGCCGGGTGCGACTGGCGCTGGCGCGGACGGGGGGCGTGCGGGTCGCGTGCACGTCGTTCCCGGCGGACCCCGAGACGGTCCGGCTCGCGCTCGACGACGTCGGCCAAGACCCGCGCGACGTCTTCCTGTTCCACAAGACGTCGCTCCGGCAGCGGTACGAGGACGCTCGTCGCCGGCATCCCGACGCCGACGACGTGTTGCTGGTCAACGATCGCGGCGAAGTCACGGAGTCGACGATCGCCACCGTCGCGGTGAGGCTCGGTGATCGCTGGTACACGCCGCCGCTCGCGTCGGGGCTGCTGCCCGGCATCGGGCGTGCCGTCGCCCTCGACGAGGGTCGGATGAGCGAGCGGACCGTCTCGATCGGTGAGGTCCGGGAGGCCGACGAGCTGGCGCTGGTGAGCGACGCTCGCGGATGGCGCCGGGCGACGCTCGTCTAGTCGCGCTCCGGCTCGACCGGGAACGAGAACGGCCGCATCCCGTGCTCCTCGAGCGGGCAATCGCAGAGCGGGCATCGCGGGGGCTCCTCGACCACGAGCACCGTTCGCTCGCAGTAGGGACAGTCCCCTTCTCGCATCGCGGGCGGTTGAGCGATCTCGTTCGTCATCGGCATCGCGCTCGGGGGGAGCGGTCTCTCCCTCCCATCGGATCGGATGCCGCCTACCTTGAATCAGGGAGCCGCGCGGGCGCGACGGCCCGGTCACTGCCTTCTTCCGAGACGAGGCCTTACGCGGCTTCCATCTCCTTGCGGCTGCGGCGCTTCCCCTAGAGTCGGCAATGTAGT
>JBIOTM010000236.1:0-2348 GCA_044865955.1 Actinomycetota bacterium
AGCGCCGACGGCACGAGGACGACGGGGGCCAGCGCGACCGCGACGACGACGAGCACGCGGAGCTGACGGCGGATCCTCACGCGGGCCTTCCGGGTCGGTCGAGGGCCCGCGTATCCTCCCCTGCCCGGGCACGGGTCACAAGCACATCAGTTGGAACGGGGCCGCACCCCGCCGGGTTACGGAGGCCGCGTCAGGTCGCGGTTCGCTCGGCGGGGGTGTCGGGCCGGTCGCGACCCGACCCCGGGAGGAACACGCGGAAGGACGCCCCGCCGCCCGGCCGGTCCTGCACCCATGCGCGCCCGCCGTGGAGCTCGGCGAACCTGGCGACCAGCGACAGCCCGATGCCCGAGCCCGGAGTGTGGGGGTCGCTCTTTCGGAACGGCTCGAAGATCGAGGCCTTCAGCTCGTCCGGGACGCCGGGCCCCTCGTCCTCGACGGCCACGACGGCCCCGTCCTCGTGCGCGGCGACGCACACCCAGATCCTCGATCCGCGCGGCGTGTGACGGACCGCGTTGACGATCAGGTTCTCGATCATGCGCTCCACCTTCGGCGGGTCGATCGGCGCGACGACGCGGCGCGCGACCACGTCCACCGACCGGCCCTCGAGCACGTCGCTGTCACGGACGAGATTCGTCACCAGCTCGCCGAGGTCCACCGGGAACCGGGTCGGCTCGACGATGCCACGGCTCAGGCGTTCGAGATCGAGGAGGTCGCCGAGGAGACGGTCCATCCTCTTGGCTCGCGCGGCCATGCCGTCGAGGAGCTCCCGGCGCTCGGACTCGGCCATCTCCGGGCGCTTGAGCGCCGAGGTCGCGGCGAGCACCGCGGTGATCGGTCCCTTCAGGTCGTGCGAGAGGGTGTGCAGAAGGGTGTTCTTCAGCTCGTCGGCGCTCCGCAACCGCTCCGCCTGTGCGTGTTCGCGTTCGAGGGCGTCCTGGAGATCGCCTTCCGTCTCCTTCTGCGCGGAGATGTCGAGCAGGAATCCCTGTGAGTACAAGGGGGTGCCGTCCTCGTCCTGGACGACGACGGCGACGTCGCGGACCCAGACGACCCGCCCGTCGCGGTGCAGGATGCGGTACGTCTCGTCGAACGGCTCACCGGTCTCGGCGTGGTGCGCCTCGGCGAGGCGGCAGCGGTCGTGGTCCTCCGGGTGGACCATCTTGCCGAGCCACAGGTCGGGATCGTCGATCCAGTCCTGCTGTGTGTAGCCCAACATCCACCGGGTCTGTGGGCTCGTGTAGACGTTGGTGGCGCGCTCGTCGAGCTGGTCGATGTACACGGTGCAGGGGAGCGACTCGACCAGGCTCCGGTAGCGGAGCTCCGCCTGTCGGGCGGCCTCCTCCGCCTCCTTCTCCGCGGTGATGTCGATCATCACGCCCTGCCAGAAGGTGCCGCCTGCTCCTCCGCGCTCGACGATCACGGCGTCGTCTCGGAACCAGTGCTGGCGCCCTGCGCGGTCGTGCATGCGGTACTCGGCGTGGAACGGCCGTCTGGTGACCTCGGCGGTCCGTTCCGCGGCCATCACGTTCACGCGGTCGGCGGGGTGACGGAGCTCGCGCCACAGGAGGGGCTCGGCGATGAACTCCTCGGGCGTGTGGCCGAGGATCTGGGTCGCCTGCGGCGAGACGTACGTGGTTCGCTGTCGGGTTCCCTCGTGGACCTCGGTGTAGGTGATCGCCGCGATCTGCTCGACGAGGGTCCGGTAGTCGACGGGGCCCTCCCGGCTCTGGTGGGGCCGCGGCGCGACGGCGTCGACGGCGCGCTCGGGCGGAGCGCCGTTCGGCGCGTCGGACCTCTCGAGTTCCGGGACGGACACCCCAGCCTCCCGACCAGGCGTTCTTCGTTGACCGGGTTGGCATCGGCCGTTCGGGCCGCGGGCTTGACCGAAGTTGTACCGTGAGGAAATGGAGGCGTACATCTTCCTCCAGGTGCAGGTCGGGACCGACGCCGGGGTCGCCCGCCAGGTCGCGGACCTGCCGGGCGTCACCTCCGTCGACGTGGTGACCGGCCCACACGACGTGGTGGTTCGCGCCGAGGCGGACAGCATCGACGAGCTCGGCAAGCGCGTCCTGCGCCCGATGCAGCAGATCGACGGGATCACCCGGACGCTCACCTGCCCGATCATGCGTCGGTGGACGTGGCTCGTCGACGACGACGACCGCCCGCCGGGCATGTGACAGGCGGCCGCGGGAGCCGGACACTGATCCCGTGACCCACGCCGAGCGCCGCGACGGTCACGGGGCCTCGTGAGCTCCGTCGAGTATCGATCCCGCCCCCAGGTGTCCGACCCCGTCGTGGTCTGCGCGTTCGCCGGCTGGAACGACGGCGGCGAGGGCGCGACGACAGCG
>JBIOTM010000237.1:0-3775 GCA_044865955.1 Actinomycetota bacterium
TCCGGTCCTGCGGGAGGTCGAAGCGGGTCGGCTGCTCGGTCATCGCGGTCTCCTCGTGAGGAAGGCCGCGAGCCTACCCCGTCCCGGGAACCGGGTCAGCCCACCGGATGCTCGGCGACCTCGATCCAGCCGTCGACGACGCGGGCCTGGTGGATCGCCACGGGTTCCTGCGCGGGCCCCTCCACGGGCTCACCGGTCTCGACGTCGAAGACGCTGCCGTCGTTGGCGCACTCGATCGTCGTCTCGCGGTCGTCGAACGAACCTTCCGACAGCGCGCAACCCGCGTGGGTGCATCCGTCCCCGAACGCGAACAGCCGCGCTTCGACGTGCGCCACGGCCACGCGACCCGCCGGCAGGTCGAACGCGCGAACCTCGCCCTCCGGGATCTCGGCGAGCGATCCGACGCGGATGAAGTCCACGCCTACGCCCGGACGAGGGCGGACCAGCCACGCTGCAGCGCCGTGACCGCGCCGAGCGCCGCGAGGAGGAGCAGGATCGGGGTCATCGCGCCGGGCACGACCAGCCCGGCCATCAGGGCGAGGAAGCGCTCGAGCCGCTGGAAGAACCCCTCGGTGAGCTGCACGCCGACGGCCTCGGCCTCGGCCCTGATGTGACTCACGGACAGACTCACGACGAGCGTGAACAGCGCCAGCCCGGCGTCGAGCCGCCGGCCGGCGGTCGCGAGCGCCCAGTACAGGCAGGCGAACAGGATGGCGTCGGAGACGCGGTCGAGCACGGAGTCCATGAACGCACCCGACCGCTTCTGCAGACCGTAGTGGCGGGCCACCGACCCGTCGAAGACGTCGCAGAGGCCTGCCGCGAGCAGCACCCATCCCGCGGCGAACCAGGCTCCCCCGACGATGAGCGCGCCGGTCACGACGTTCAGGCCCAGCGAGAGGAGCGTGAGGTGCCAGGGGCGGACCCTCGCCCAGATCAGGAACGCGAGGATCGCCCGGTACGGCCACTGGAAGATCCACTGGATCGCACCGCCGGCGGCCGACTGGTTCTTCCGGGGCTTGGGGAGGTCCCGAACCCTGGGTGCTTCGCGTGCGACCTGGGTCCTGGGTCCGTGCCCGGTGGCCGCTCGCCGCCCCATCAGGCCACGACCATCAACCCGCGAACGGCTCGAATCCGACGACGACGTAGCGGAAGCTGCCGCCCGGCGCCTCCACCACGATCTGCTGATCCTTCGACGCGCCGACGAGAGCGGTCCCGAGGGGAGAGGATGTCGTGACGGTGCGGGTGCCGGGAGCCTTCTCCTCGCCGTGCTCGGCGAGCAGGTAGGTCTCCTCGTCGTCGTCCTCGTCGAGCGAGCGCACCGTGACCAGCATGTGCGGGGCGACCGTGTCGGCGGCGGTCGGCGCTTCGATGATCTCCGGATCGCGGAGCGCCTCCTGGAGCCGGCGGATCTGCGCCTCCATCAGGCCCTGCGCGTCCTTGGCCGCGTCGTACTCGGCGTTCTCGCGGATGTCACCGTGCTCGCGGGCGACCTTGAGGCGCTCCGCGATCCGCTCGCGGCCGCTGGTCGTGAGCTCCTCCAGCTCCGCCTTGAGTCGCCCGTAGGCCTCCAGCGTGAGCGATGCGGTCGGCGCCTGGCCGGGCTTGCGAGAAGGACGTTTCTTCAGTTCCTCGGGGAGTTCAGGCATGCGGCCGAGTCTACTGAAGCCGGTTTCCCCGACACGCCTTCGGGCCGGAGGGCTATCCTCCACGCGATTCGGCACGCGCATCGGCCCGCGCATCGGAAGGAGGGGTGCCGCATGGGGCGACTCGAGGGGAAGGTCGCGCTGATCACCGGCGGTGCGGGCGGGATGGGGATGGTGGCGTCGCGGCTGTTCGCGTCGGAGGGCGCGAGCGTCGTGCTCACCGACGTGAGCGATCGGGCCGGCGAGCAGGTCGCAGAGAAGATCTCGGCGGATGGCGGGACGGCGACGTACGTGCATGCGGACGTGTCGGTCGAAGCGGACGCCGAGGCGATGGTGCGGTCGGCCGTCGAGACCTACGGCGCCCTCTCGATCCTGTACAACAACGCCGGCGTGATGCTGGACGCCGACGGGTCGGTGCATTCGACGGACGGGTCCGTGTGGGACCTCACGCTGGGGATCAACGTGAAGGGTGTCGCGCATGGGTGCAAGTACGGGATCCCGGCGATGATCGAGTCCGGCGGCGGCTCGATCATCAACGTGGCTTCGTTCGTCGCGTGGATGGGCGCCGCCACGTCGCAGACCGCCTACACGGCGTCCAAGGGCGCGGTGCTCGCGATGACCAGGGAGATCGCGGTCGAGTACGCGCGGAAGGGCGTCCGCTGCAACGCGCTCTGCCCCGGCCCGATCGACACGCCCCTGCTGACGGAGTTGCTCTCCGACCCGGAGCGGCGCCGGCGACGCATCGTGCACATCCCCATGGGCCGGCTGGGGCAGGCCGAGGAGCTGGCGAAGGCGGCGCTCTTCCTGGCGAGCGACGATTCGAGCTACATGACGGGGGCTTCGCTGATCGTCGACGGAGGGATCACGGCCGCCTACGTGACGCCGGAGGACTGAGGCTCCTCGGCGGTAGCATCCCGGCATGGTCGGGTTCCTCGCCACCGCCCACAGCTGGCACGGCGGCGACGGGCCCATGACCTTCATCCCGCTCACTGGCCTCCTCCTGACGCTCGCCCTGATCAGGCTGGTTCTGAGGATGCCGATCGGGGTCGCGTCGCTCGCGGTCTCGGCGGTGCTCGGGACCGTGTTCGCGACCGTGGCAGACACGTGGGGACTCACGGTCGCCTTCTCGGCATGGATCCTGGGTGCCCTGCTGGTCGGCGGCCGGCTGCAACGCTCGCGAGGAGCGTTCGGAGGCAACCCTCCGGATTGACAGGCCAGCCCCTCTCATGGCTCGATACACGGCGTGGCCCGCATCGGCGGACCGGGAGGGGGGCATGAGCCGTGTCTGAGCGACGCAAGGTCGGCTCGGTCACCTACAGAGAAGTCGGCCAGGACTACTTCGAGCAGAGAGGGCTCAGGCGGCACGCCGCGTTCTGGTCGCTCTGGTCCCTGGGGGTCGCCGCCGTCATCTCGGGTGACTTCTACGGTTGGAACGTCGGCCTCGACGCGGGAGGTTTCGGCGGGCTCTTGATCGCCACGGTGTTCGTGGCGATCATGTACTACGGCCTCTGCTTCAGCATCGCGGAGATGTCTCCGGCGCTGCCGCACACGGGCGGGGCGTACTCGTTCGCCCGGTCCTCGATGGGCCCGTGGGGCGGGTTCATCACGGGGCTCGCGGAGAACATGGAGTACGTCATCACGCCGGCGGTCGTGGTGCTGGCGATGGGCTTCCTGATGCACGACATCATGAAGGGCCTGTTGGACGTCGCCGGCGAGCCGTTCTGGAACAGTCCGGTTACGTGGATGGGCGTCTTCTACGTCATCTTCGTCGGGATCAACATCATCGGGATCGAAGCCACGATGCGGTTCACGGTGGCGGTGAACATCATCGCCCTCGGGGTCCTCGCGTTCTTTTTCATCTCGGTGCTGGTCTCCGGGAAGTTCGACGCCGGGTTGCTGACGAACATCCCGCCCGATCCGGGCGGATCGTCGTTCCTGCCTCACGGGGTCGGCGGCATCTTCCCCGCGATCCCGTTCGCCATCTGGTTCTACCTGGCGATCGAGGAGTTGCCGCTCGCCGCCGAGGAGTCGCACGATCCGAAACGCGACATCCCTCGGGCCACGCTCTGGGGGATGACCACGCTGGTGGTGACGGGTGTTCTCATCTTCCTGCTCAACACGGGCGTCGACGG
>JBIOTM010000238.1:0-35096 GCA_044865955.1 Actinomycetota bacterium
GGCACGAGCCTCCTCGGCGGAGGCACGACGGGCCGCGGTCGCCCCGGCGACCGCGGCCAGCTTGACCGGGTCCACCCGGTTGGCTCCCGAGGTGAGGGCGATCACGGGTTCGTCGTCCGCCATGAAGACCAGCGACTTCACGATCTGTCCCACGTCGCAGCCGATCGCGCGTGCGGCATCACCCGCCGTCTTCGTGCCTTCCGGGAAGCGTCGCACCCTCGGCTCGATCCCCTCATCGAGGGCGGCATCCGTGAAGCGGTCGACGGCTCCCATCAGCGCGGACGGTCGTTCGGAGACATGAACCCGATACGGTACGATCCGCGCCGTGAGCCTGGACCGGAGGACGTTGCTCGGGGTCGCCCACGCCGAGCGCCAGAGGCTCGGTCGGACGATCCAGTACGCCGACCCGCCCACGTGGGAGCAGCCCAGCGCGCTGCCGGGGTGGTGGAACCGGGACGTGATGGCGCACCTGGCGGCCCAGGACACGGCCGCGGCGCAGCTCGTCAAGGGTGACCCGCCCGAGGAGCTCGAGGAGTACCGGGCCGGGCTCGACGAGGGCCCCTTCACGGTGGACGGGTTCAACGAGTGGGCGGTGACACGGCGGGCGGGCCTGCCGACCCGCGAGGTCCTCGTCGGGTGGGGCAAGGCGGCCGACGCGTTCCTGGTGTACTCCGGACTCCTGTCCGAGGAGGAGTGGGAGGGGAAGCGGTTCCCGTGGCTGGCGGGCGACATCGCGATCCGCTACCTGATCCAGTCCCGGATCGTCGAATGGTGGGTCCACGGCGAGGACATGCGGGCCACCAACGGCCTCGGCCCCGAGTACCAACATCAGCCGATCCACCTCACGATCGACATGGGCATCCGCATGCTCCCGTGGGCCCTGGCGCAGGCGGGACTCGACCTCACCGGCTACAGCGTGCAGGTGGACGTCGAGGGCGCGGGTGAGGGCTCGTGGCACTGGGGGCTCGGCGCCGGGGAGGTGCCGCCCGCGGAGAAGAAACCGGACGCCACGATCGTCGGGCGCGCGCCGCACATGGCCCTCGTGGCGGCGAGGAGGATCCCCGCGGACGACGTCCTCGCGTCGGGCAACCTCGTCGTCGGCCTCGACGTCGAGCTGGGCACCACGATCCTGCGTCACATCCGCGCCTACGTCTGACCCAACCCGGCTGGTTCCCCGCTCGTACCCCTTGCGTGTACGGTCGTGGAGATGCCGCCGAAGGGACGCGACGCCGATCAGGCCTTGATGCGAGCGTTCGCCGCGCACGACCCCGCCGCGGCCGATGCGTTGTACCGCCGGTTCGCCGGACGGATCTACGGACTCGGGTTGGTGATGCTCGGGGGCGACGCGGCGGCGCAGGACCTCGTCCAGGACACGTTCGTGAAGCTCTGGAGGAACGCCGGTCGGTACGACCGCTCCCGCGGCAAGCTCGAGACCTGGGTCCTCCTGATGGCCCGATCCCTGGCGATCGACGCGATCCGTCGGCGCGTGCTGGAAGCCCGCACGATCGAGGGGGCGGAGCATCCGAGCGAAGCCGACCCCGCTCCGGGGCCGGACGAACGCGCGGTCGCCGCCGACCTCACGGAACGAGCGCGGAAAGCGATGGCGTCGCTCCCGCCCGAGCAGCAGGCCGCGCTCGAGCTGGCCTACCTGGGCGGGAAGACGAGCGCGGAGATCTCCGACCTGGAGGGGATCCCGGTGGGCACGGCCAAGACCAGGATCCGGGCGGCCTTGCTGCGGCTGCGCGAGGAGATGGCGCCGGAGAACGAGACGGCGAGCGAGACCGGCGACGAGGGCGAGAGCGAGGAGGCGGTCGGACGTGACGACGTGTGACGACGTCCGTCCGTTGCTCCCCGATCACGTCCTGGGGTCGCTGGAGGATCCCGACGACACCGGTGTCAGGCGACATCTGCGCGGATGCGCGGGGTGCCGTCGCGAGCTGGAGACCCTCCGCGAGGGCCTGGACGTCTTCGGCTCGACGCTGGAGCGCCCGGCGCCGCCCGAGCTCCGCGCCCGCGTGCTGGGTGTGCTCTCCGAGGAATGGGAGGAGGCGGACGTGGCCGCGCCCACCCGCTCCGTAGGCCGGCGAGCGTGGGTACCGGCGCTCGCGGCCTCGATCGCCCTGGCGGTCCTCGCCGGAGCGTTCGGGCTCGCCCAGCTGAGCCGCGCCAGGGACGCGGAGACCGACGCCGCGCGGTTCCGCACGATCCTGGCCACGCTCGGCGGCACCGGCTTCCGGGCGGGTTCGCTCAGAGCCGCCGGCGACTCGCCCGTCGAGGGGAGCGTGCTCGCGTACCAGTCGAGCCACGAGCAGTCGTTCCTGCTCCTGTTCGTCCGCGTCCGGGACCTCGAGGGGAAGGGCGCCGCGGTCGTCACCCGGAGGGATGGGACCACGTGGGAACCGGGACAGGTCGAGTTCGACGGCGACGGCGATGCCGCCGCATGGTGGGTCACGCCTCGCGGCATCGGCACCATCACCGATCTGACCCTCACCGGACCCGACGGTTCCACCCTGGCCACCGCCCGGATCCGGGCCGTCTAGCTCGAGGGCCGTCCGACGACCAGACGACGGACGGAACGCCTGCGCGCCCCGAACCGGTACTTGTAGGCGTAGTCCCCCTTCAAGAAGTCGAACCGCGAGCAGCCCTCGTCGATCGCCTGCCGGATGTCCTCGGCGACCAGCACCATGCCGGGCGAGAGCTGCTGCCACCGCCGGTCGAAGGCCGAGTTGTAGAGGGAGTAGGTCCCCTCGAAGCTGAAGCCGACCGTCCCGGCAGCGAGCTCGTTCCCCACGCGGATGAACGTCAACCGGAACACGCCGCGCTCGCAGAGCGCCTCCCCCAGCCGGCGGAAGAAGATCTCCATGCCGGGAACCATGAAGACGCCCTTGGGCCCTTCGCTCATCTGGTGGAGCTCGACGAAGCGGTCGAGGAGCGGGAGCAGGGTGTCCTCGGTGGCCGTTTCGACGGCGAACGGACCGGCCTCGGCCTGGAGCTTGTTGGCCTTCCGCCGGATCTCGTGCCGGAGCTTGGAGGGGATCTCTGCCAGGTACTCGTCCCAGGTCGCCGGGAGGATCAGGAACGGGGCCACGCCGTTCTGATCCTCCCCCTCCTCGACCGAGAGCCCTTGGGCTGCAGCGGCTTCATGCATGAGTGGCAACCACGACGAGTCCTCCGGGAGGCCTCGGAGGTCGGCGTCCTGCCAGTCGTCGCGGTCGGCGAGCTCCGCCCACAGCGCTTGGGCGAACGGACCGCGGCTCTCCGGCGCCCCGACGGGCCCCAGGTAGTCGGTGACCTCGGTGCCGCCGAGGAAACGGAGCGTGTCGTCGACCCGTTCGAAGGCCGCGGCCCCCACCTGCGCTCCGGCGTCGTCCTCACCGAACGCGAGCAGCAGGTGATCCGCCTCCGGCCCGAACTCCTCCCAGTAGAGCTTGAGGAAGTCCGGGGTGTGGAACAGCGTGCCGGCCGGATCGGCGCGGACGAGGTCGCTCCAGTCGCGCCGCTGGAAGTCCCTCGGATCCTCGGAGAAGGACAGGCGGATCGCCATCACTGGATGAAGTAGAAGGAGATGGCCATGATCGCGTAGGCCCCGACCAGCTGCGCCCCCTCGAGCCAGTTCGACCTCCCGTCTATCGAGATCATGAACACCAGGAACGTCGAGAGCGCGACGGCGGCGACCTCGAAGGTGCTGAACACGAAGTCCATCGGATGACCGACGGCCAGGGAGACGAAGACCAGGGCGGGGGCCACGAACAGCGCGATCTGCGTCGAGGATCCGATCGCGATCTCGAGCGTCACGTCCACCTTGTCCCGGAGCGCGAACATCACCGCGGACGAATGCTCCGCGGCGTTCCCGATGATCGGGACCAGGATCAGGCCGACGAACGCCTCCGAGAGACCGAGCGACGCGATCGCCGGGCCGAGCGATCCCACGAGGAACTCCGACATCAGGGCGACAAGCGCGGTGGCAGCGACCAGTACGCCGATGGCCTTCCCCCGCGACCACGACGGTTCCTCGTGCTCCCCCGGGGTCCGGAAGAGATGCTCGTGGGTGACGAGCGTGAACGCCAGGGCGGCCACGTACAGGACGATCAGCACGGCGGCCACGGTGCCGCTGACGACCTCCGTCTGGATGCGGGTGTGGTTCCCTGCCAGCGCGAACAGCGCCGGCATCAGGAGGCCCGTGACCGCCAGCACCAGCGACGTCGCATGCACGGAGGCCGCCCGCGCGCTGTAGTCCTGCTCCTCGTGCCTGAGCCCCCCGACCAGGAACGACATGCCCAGCACGAGCAGGAGGTTGCCCAGGATCGAGCCGGTGAGGGATGCCCTGACGACGGCGATGCGATCGTCCAGGATCAGGAAGATCGCGATGATCAGCTCCGTGACGTTGCCGAAGGTCGCGTTGATCAGGCCCCCCAGGCGCGGCCCCACGTGGAGGGCGAGCTGTTCCGTCGAACGCCCGATCAGCCCGGCGAGCGGCAGGATCCCGCCGGCGGAGGCGAGGAAGATGGCGAGGTCGCTCCCGCCTGCCAGCTCCAACAGGACGGCGATCGGAACCAGAATCAGCAGCCAGTCGAGCGATGGCTCCGGAAAGGGGAACTGACGTCGCGGCGCCGGCACGCCGCTCAGGCTAGTGGGCGGCGCCGCCGCTCGCGGCGGCGGCGCCGCCCGACACCGCCTCCTGCAAGACGTCCCACGCCAGCACGGCGCACTTGATCCGGATCGGGTACTTCACGACCCCTTTCAGGGCGACGAGGTCGCCGAAGGCGTCCTCGTCCGGGTCGATCTCGCCCGACAGCATCCCGCGGACGTCGGTGGCCAACGCCATCGCGTCGTCCACGGTCTTCCCGCCCACCGCCGCCGTCATCATCGAGGCGCTCGACTGGCTGATCGAGCAGCCGGCCCCCTGGAACGTCACCTCGAGCAGCTTGCCGTCGTCCAGGTTCGCGGAGACCGTGATCTCGTCGCCGCACAGGGGGTTGTTCCGGGTGCAGGTGACGACGGCCCCCGGCAGGTCCCGCTTGTTCCGGGGGTTCTTGTAGTGGTCGAGGATCGTTTCCTTGTAGATGTCGTCGAGCGCCACGTCCGTCTCTTCTCTCCTCTCGAGCGTTCCCGTCGCGGTCCAGCCTAGACGAACACCGAGGCAGCCTTCGCCAGCGCATCGATCAACGCATCGACATCCGCCATCGTGTTGTAGACGTAGAAGGACGCGCGGGTCGTGGCCGGGACGCCGAGGTGTCGCATCAGGATCTGTGCGCAGTGGTGGCTCGCGCGGACACACACGCCCTCCTGATCCAGCACCTGCGCCAGATCGTGGGGGTGGATGTCCTTGAACCAGAACGACACGGCGCCTCCGCGGACGTCCACGTCCTTGGGGCCGTGCACGACGGCACCGGCTTCTTCGAGCCGGCCGATCGCGTACGCGGTGAGCTGTTTCTCGTGTTCGCGCACGGCGGCCATGCCGATCGATCCGAGGTAGTCGATCGCGGCGGCGAGACCGATCTCCTGCGCGATGTTCATCGTGCCCGCCTCGAACTTGTGCGGCGGCTCCTTGTACGTCGATCGTTCGGGGAACACCTCCATGATCATCTCCCCACCGCCGAGGAACGGATCCATGGCGTCCAGCAGCTCGCGCCGGCCGTAGAGCCCGCCCGAGGCCGTGGGACCCAACATCTTGTGGCCGGATATCGTGAGGAAGTCGACCCCGAGGTCGACGACGTCCACCGGGTTGTGGGGAACCAGCTGCGCGCCGTCCACGACGACGACCGCGCCGACCGCATGGCCTGCCGATGCGAGCTCCTTCACCGGCGGCAGCGTCCCCAGGACGTTCGATTGCCCGGTGATCGCGAGGACCTTCGTGCGCTCCGTGAGGAGGCTTTCCAGCTCCGTCAGGTCGAGCGCTCCGTCCTCCGTCAGGGGGATGTACCGAAGGGCGGCACCCGTTGCATCCGCGACCAGCTGCCAGGGCACGATGTTGGAGTGGTGCTCCATGTCGGTGAGGAGCACCTCGTCACCCTCCTTCAGGAACCGCCGACCCCAGGCGTTGGCCACGAGGTTGATCGACTCCGTCGTGCCGCGGTTGAACACGATCGTGGTCGGATCCGGGGCGCCGATGAAGGCCGCGAGCTTCAGGCGCGCGGTCTCGAACATCGCGGTGGCCTCCTCGGCCAGCTCGTACACGGCCCGATAGAGGTTCGCGTTGTGCTCGCGGTAGTACTCGGTCACCGTCTCGATGACCTGGCGCGGCTTCTGGCTCGTGTTGGCGCTGTCGAGGTACACGATCGGTTTGCCGTGGGGCATCCGTCGAAGGATCGGAAAATCGGCCCGCACCTGGTCGACGTCGATCGTTCCAGCGTGCCGTTCGGTGATCGCCATCTCGTTCCGCCTCTCCTACTCCGCGGCTCCGACCGGCTCGTTCTCGTGCGTACCCTCCTCGAGCCCGAGCTCCTTGCGGATGCCCTCGTAGCCCTTCTCTTCCAGCTCGTGGGCGAGCTCGGGTCCGCCGGACCTCACGATACGACCCTGCATCATCACGTGAACCTGGTCGGCCGCGATGTGGTTCAAGATCCGCTGGTAGTGCGTGATCAGGAGGACGCCCAGCTCCGGCCCGATCAGCTCGGCCACCCCGGTCGCCACGAGCTTCAGCGAGTCGATGTCCAGACCAGAGTCCGTCTCGTCGAGGATCGCGATCTCGGGCTGAAGGACGGCCAGCTGGAGCACCTCGTTGCGCTTCTTCTCGCCCCCGGAGAACCCCTGGTTCACGTAGCGCTGGACCATGGCGTCCTCGATGCCCAGCCGGTCCATCTGCTCCTTCATGTGCTTGCGGAACGCGAGCGCACTGATCTGCTCGCCCTTGACGGACTGGTACGCGGTGCGGAGGAAGTTCACGACCGATACCCCGGGGACCTCGGTCGGGTACTGCAGGGCGAGGAAGAGACCCCGCTTGGCCCGCGCGTCGGTCGTGAGCCCGGTGATCTTCTCACCCTTGAAGATCACGTCGCCACCGGTCACCACGTAGCCGGGCCTCCCCATGATGATGTTGGACAGGGTGGACTTGCCGGACCCGTTCGGTCCCATCAGGGCGTGCGTCTCCCCTTGCTTCACGGTGAGGTCGATCCCTTTGAGGATCTCCTTCCCCTCCACCTCCGCTCGGAGGTCGCGGATCTCCAGCGTCGCCCGGCCGTTGCTCTGGCTCATGTCACACCTCGATGTAGACGTCGTCGTCCTCGGTCGTGACCGGGAACACGTCGACCGGCTCGGTGGCCGGGAGGGTCCGCGTCTTCCCGGTGTTCAGGTCGAAGGTCGATCCGTGCTTGGGGCACTCGATCGTCTCGAAGTCGGGGTCGACCTCTCCCTCGTCCAGGTAGTACTGCGCGTGGCTGCAGATCGCGTCGATCGCCCGGAACCCCTCGTCGCCGAGGTTCACGATCGCCACGAGACGGCCGTCCACGGGGAACCGCTTGGCCTCGCCGGCCGGCACGTCGGAGGTCGCGCAGACGCGGTAGCGCGTCATCATGCCGACCTCTCGAGCTCGTCCTGGATCGCCTGTTCGGCGCCCTCGCGGACCTCGGCGATCTTCACGCGGTCCAGCACCTCCTGGAAGAACCCCGAGACGATCAACCGCTCGGCCTCCGGTCGCGGGATCCCGCGGCTCGTGAGGTAGAAGATGGCGTCCTCGTCGACGGGGCCGACGCTCGCGGCGTGGCCGCAGCGGACGTCGTTGGCCTCGATCTCGAGGTTGGGGATGGCGTCCGCCTTCGCGTGTTCGGAGAGCACGACGTTGCGCGAGGTCTGCATCGCGTCGGTCTTCTGCGCGTCCGGCCGCACGTGGACCCAGCCGCTGTAGACGGCTCGGCTTCGGTCGCGGAGGGCGCCCTTGTACAGGAGGTCGCTGGTGCAGTTCGGCGCGACGTGGTCCTGGAGCGTGCGGTGATCGAAGTGCTGGTCCTCGTCGGCGAAGAACACGCCGAGCATCTCGGAGAACCCGCCGGGTTCCGCCAGGACCGTTTCGGATTCGGATCGCGCGAGCGACGCCCCGAACCCGATGTGGAGGGTGCGGAGGGTCGCGTCGCGTCCGACCCGCGCCCGCTGGATCCCGAGGTGGGTGACGCCGCTCCCCCACTCCTGGATCGAGACGTACCGGACGTGCGCCCCGTCGCCGACGTGGAGCTCGACGATCGCGTCGCTGAAGGCGCGGCTGAGGTCCGGCGAGACGTAGCGGTCGATGAACGTGACCTCGGCGCGATCGCCGACCACGACGAGGGTGTGCGGGAACACGGCCGCGCCGTCCGCATCCAGGTAGGTGAGGGACTGGATCGGGAGGGCCACCTTCGTGTCGTCGGGCACGAGGACGAAGGTCCCGCCGATGCGGAAGGCGGCGTGGAGAGCGGTGAACGCGGTGCGGTCGGCAGGGACGAGCGCGTGGAGGTACGGCTCGACGAGCTCGGGATGGTCGAGCAGCGCCGAGTCGATGCTCTCGAAGTGGACGCCCTCGTCGGCCGCCGGATCGAGGTGGGCGATCGTCGTGGTCGAGTCGTGCTGGATCAGGAGGCCGGCGCGCTCGCCGATCACACCGGCGGCAGCCAGGATCTCCTCGGGGACGTCATCGAGCGTCGTGGCGGTCCGGCCGGGCGTGTGCGGCGCGAAGTCGAGCTCGAAGTCGGAGAGGTCCGTGTAGCGCCATTCCTCCGTCTCCTGGGAGGGAACGGGCATCGACCGGAACAGCTCGAGGGCCTGATGACGTTGCGTCGCAGTGGAAGCTGCGCCATCGGGCAACGCTTCGAGGGCGCGCTCGTCGAATGTCGTCGTGCTCACCGCAGCCATAGAGGAATCCTATCGGATAGGTCGGATTCGCCACAGCCCGTACCTTTCGGCATTCTGCAGGGGGATACAACTTCAACCGTGAGCGTCCGTCGGCCGATGTGGATCTAGATGGGTTGGAAAGCTTGGGATCGTCTCCTCGTGGTGGGCTTGCCCCTTGGTTCGGCGCTCCTGGTGGTAAGCGTCGTTCTGCTCGGCACGCTGGACGAGTTCGAAGGGACGCCATTCCCAGTCGTCCTCTTCGTCGGCACGCTCTATGTGGTCGGCCGCATGGTCCACGAGGCGGATCGGGCTCGACAGCGGCTGCGGTTGCGGAAGTCCGCTGCGAACAACTGATCGACCGTAGCCGAGACAAGCCTGGCAGCTGATCCCCGCCAACCTATGCCCCCCTCTCGACCGAAACCGGAAAAAACCTCGAGGGATCTGTCCGATCAGTGACGGCGATCACAGCGCTGGATCCGCCGGGACCTTATCCTCGAACACATGTTCGAGGGGAGGGTCCAGTGAGCGAGCTGCGGTCCGTCCTCGACGGGTTGCGGGCGGAGTCGCTCCCCGACCTCCCGGATGCGCGGATCGAGGAGGACTTCGCAGAGCTCCAACAGGCCATGGAGCATCTCGAGGTCGAGCGGCTCCGACGCTTGGCGGAGATCGACCGCCGCCGCTTGTTCGAGCGAGACGGACACCTCTCATCGGCGTCGTGGCTCTCGACGCGGTTCAAGGTGGGATGGGGAACCGCTCGCCGGGAGGTACGGATCGCCAAGGGGCTCGAGGAGATGCCGGCGACACGCTCCGCTCTGGAGCGCGGCGACATCTCGATGTCCGCCGTCAAGGTGTTGGTCGCCGCCCGTCAAGAAGACCCGGAGGCGTTCGACTCGGCGGAGGCCCAGCTCGTCGAGGCCGCGACGATCCATTCGATGAACGACCTCCGCCGCATCGCCTCGTACTGGCGTCAACGAGTGAAGCGGGAGGCGGCCGTTGAAGGTGAGGAAGCGCTCCGGGCGCGCCGGCGCCTGCACGCCTCGATGTCGTTCCTGGGCATGGTTCGTGTGGACGGCGACCTCGACCCCGAGACCGGCGAGACACTCCTCACGGCCCTTCAGGCGGTGCTTGATGCGGAGGCCCGCTCCGGCGGTAGCGATGAGCGGACACCGGCGCAACGGAGAGCCGATGCGCTCGGCGAGGTCTGCCGGCAGTGGCTCGACCGATCGGAGCGGCCGAGCGTGGCCGGTGAGCGACCACACGTCACCGTGACGATCGACGCCGATACGCTGACGGAACCTGACGGCGACGTGAACGGATCATCGTGGACGAGCGAGCTCGACCACGCGGGCCCGGTGGACGCGCATGCAGCCCGGCGGCTCGCCTGCGACGCGACCGTGATGCGCGTCGTGCTGTCCGGGCGGTCGGAACCGTTGGACATCGGCCGCCGAACGGCCGTCATCCCACCCTCGATGCGGCGCGCCGTGATCGTCCGAGACCGCCGGTGCCGCTTCCCAGGATGCGACCGCCCTCATACCTGGTGCGACGCGCACCACGTCGTCCATTGGGCCGACGGCGGACCGACGGCGGCGCGGAACCTCCTGCTCCTGTGCCGCCGGCACCATCGCAAGGTGCACGAGCGAGGCGGGTTCCAGCTCGAACTGCTCGACGGCCGGCCGGTGTTCAGAAGGCCCGACGGGTCGGTGCTGGAGGATCGGGCGCCTCCGTAGCTCAACGGCACGCGCATTCACCCCGATACCTCATCGATGGACATCGTCGAACGGCGGGAGCACGCGGGCACCTGGTGGGGTCGCGACCGGAGTGGTGCCTGGTACCGCTGGAGCACGGTCTCGAGCGGGTGGGAGGGGCCGCTGGCGCCGCCGTGGCCGCCTGCCCCGCCGGCGCACCCGGACGAGGAGGCGATCGTCGCGCGGGCGATGGCGGCCACCGCAGCGCAGGGCGCTGGCGGACCGGCGCCGCCGGACCAGCCGATGAACCGGGTGGACGCCTGGTGGAACCGGACCTTCCCACCCTTCTCCACCAGGCGACTGGTGTTCGGGCTCGTCGCCCTCCCGCTGATCGCGGCGCTCCAGGAGCTGCTGTGGATGGCGGGCGGGCGGGATCCGTCGCTCGCCCGCTATCTGTTCGTCTGCGTCGCGGGGGGCGCGATCCTCTCCACCTCGTGGCTGCCGGGGATGCGCGAGATGGCCGAGCGGCTCCAGCGCGCGCGGGGCACGAGCCGATCGCCCTGGCCGTGGCGTCGGGCGCCGGACCCCGATCCGCCGCCACCGTTCCTTCCCATCGAGCGACACCTCGGGCGCGACTTCCTCGTGGCCCTGCCCTTCTCCGCCGTGCTGATGGTCGTGATGAGCCTGACGGTCGCCGGCGTCCGCGACACCTTCACGCCGTCGTCACTCCTGACGAACGCGGTCGCGGCCGTCTTCACGGCGGCGATCGTCACCCTGCGGACCTCCGTCTGGGGACTGGCGCTGTTCTCGATCGCCGGCGGGCTGCTCGGCGGGCTCTTCATGGTCCTGTTGAGCGCGATGACGTTCAGCGACCCCGGGGGGGACTTCCTGGTTGGATGGGGATTCGGGTCGCTCCTGCTCTTCGTCTACGCGTATCCGCTATGGAAGGGCGTGCGCAACCTCGAGGCGCGCGGCTACCGACTGCCGATGTGGCTCGTGATGGCCGGCAGCGTGCTCCTGGTGACGGGCGCCGCGCTCGTGTTCGTGGCCGAGCACTGACGGATGCGTCGCCACGGACCGCAGCTTACACTCCCGAACCATGAGTCGGATCGGCGTTGTGCTCGCGGCGATCGTCGTGGTCGGGGCAGTCTCGCTCCTGCAGGCCACCCGTGAGACGCCCGACCGGCCGCGGGTGCTCATGTGCCCCGGGCCGCACAGCGCGGAGGTGTTCGACGATGCCCGCAGCCTGTGTGCGAGCCGTGGGACGGCGCTCGCACGGAACGACGGCTCCGGCCACGTCACCTACTTCACGGATCCGGACACGATCCCCTGCACCCTCCCGAGCTTCCGGGTGCTCGGCGAGAGCGTGACGAAGGTGACCGGCCGGGGCCGCACCCATTGCGATACGGATACCGCCGGGACGTCGCTGCACGCGTTCCCGCACTGCAGCCTCACGATGAACTACCCCGGGAACGAGGACTACCTGGAAGGGTTGCCGATCGGCCTGCTCGTGAAGCCCTATGACTGCTAGCCGACCGAGCCCTCCATCTGCAGCTCGATCAAGCGGTTCAGCTCGACCGCGTACTCCATCGGGAGCTCGCGCGTGATCGGCTCGATGAACCCGTTCACGATCATCGCCGTCGCCTCGGCCTCGGAGAGCCCGCGGCTCATCAGGTAGAAGAGCTGGTCGTCCCCGACCTTCGACACCGTGGCCTCGTGGCCCAGCGCCGCCGTTTCGTCCTCGACCTCGATGTACGGGTAGGTGTCCGACCGCGACTCGTCGTCCAGGATCAGGGCGTCGCAACGAACGTTCGACTTCGCGTGATGAGCGTCCGGCTCGACGCGAACCAGACCCCGGTAGCCGGTGCGTCCGCCGTCCTTCGAGACGGACTTGGATGTGATGACGCTCGTCGTGTGCGGGGCCGCGTGGATCGCCTTGCCGCCGGCGTCGGTGTGCTGGCCCTTGCCGGCGAACGCCACCGACAGCACCTCGCCCCGCGCGCCCTTGCCGAGCAGGTAGATCGAGGGGTACTTCATCGTCACCTTCGAGCCGATGTTCCCGTCGATCCACTCCATCACGGCGTCCTCGTAGGCCGCCGCCCGCTTCGTCACCAGGTTGTAGACGTTGGTCGACCAGTTCTGGATCGTCGTGTAGCGGACGCGGGCGCCCTTCTTCGCGATGATCTCGACGACCGCCGAGTGCAGCGAGTCGCTCGTGTAGATCGGCGCGGAGCACCCCTCGACGTAGTGCACGTACGCGCCCTCGTCGGCGATGATCAGCGTCCGCTCGAACTGGCCCATGTTCTCCGCGTTGATCCGGAAGTAGGCCTGCAGGGGGATGTCGACCGCGACGCCCGGCGGGACGTAGATGAACGACCCGCCCGACCACACGGCGGTGTTCAGCGCGGCGAACTTGTTGTCGTTGGCCGGGATGATCGTCCCGAAGTACTCCTTCACGATGTCGGGGTGCTCCCGGACCGCCGAGTCCATGTCGGTGAAGAGCACGCCCATCTGGTCGAGCTCCTCCTTGATCTTGTGGTACACGACCTCGGACTCGTACTGCGCCGACACGCCGCCCAGGTACTTCTTCTCCGCCTCGGGGATCCCCAGCTTGTCCCAGGTCCCCCGGATGTCCTCGGGCAGGTCCTCCCAGCTCTGGGCCTGCTTCTCGGTCGAGCGGATGAAGTAGTAGATGTTCTCGAAATCGATGTCCGACAGGTCCGCGCCCCACCAGGGCATCGGACGCTTGTCGAAGTGCTTCAGAGCCTTCAGCCGGTACTTGCGCATCCACTCCGGCTCGGTCTTGAGCTCGCTGATCTCCTCGACGACCTGCGCCGAGAGGCCCCGCTTCGGCTCGAAGACCGCGTGGGACGGGTCCTTCCAATCGAAACGGTATCCCTTGGAAAGCTCCTTGAGATGCTCTTCCTGGCTGACTGCCATGTCACTCCTCAGGTCTGCTGGGAGGTCACCTACAGGGTACCCGCCCCCACGCTCTGAAGTCTATCCGAGGGGTCGGATTCGTTACGGCACGGGGCTCGGACTACCCGTGAACCGAGGCTGCATCCGGAGCGTCCCAACGGAAGGCCCGTCGCGCGATCACGCGTGTGGCGACGGACCCCACCACCACCGTGAAGATGACGTACGCGACGGTGACCGGGCCCAGGTCGTCTTGGACCGTGGCCCCCGCCGCGATCCCGGCGATCGCGATCGAGAACTCCCCTCGCGGGATGAGTGCCGCCCCCACGAGACCTCGAACGTGGCGATCGACGCCGAACCGGCGAGCCGCCCACCAGCCGGCGGCGAACTTGGTCCCCGACGTCACGAGGCCGAGAGCCACGGCTGGACCGAGGACCGGAGCAACCGTGGTCGGGTCGATGGACAGACCGATGAAGGCGAAGAAGATCGCCGCGAAGAAGTCCCTGAGCGGACGAACGAGCGTCTGCGCGCCCCTCGCGGCTGGCCCGGAGAGCAGGATGCCGGCCAGCAGCGCCCCGACGGCGGCGGAGAACCTCGCCACCTCGGCTACCCCTGCGATGAGGAACGCGAACCCGACGATCGAGAGCAGCAGAGCCTCGTCCGACCGGCTGAAGAGCATCTGGCTCAGCCCGACCTCGACCCGGAGCGCCAGGACCAGCAGCAGGGCCACAGCAACGATCGCCACTCCGGCGGCCACGAGGGAGATCGCCGCCCCGTCGCCGATCAGGAGCGCAGCAAGCACCGGTAGGTAGATCGCGATCACGAGATCCTCCACGACGGCGATGGTCACGACGGAGCGACTCGCCCTCCGCGCACGGATGCCCTCGTGCTCGAGCAGCTTCGCCGCAACGCTGGACGAGGACACGTACGTGATGCCGCCGAGGAACGCCGCGGCGAGCGGGCCCCACCCGAGGATGAGCGCGGCAAGCACGCCCGGGATGAGATTGAGCAACAGGTCGGCCACGCCGACCTGGGCCGACACCCTGGCCGTGGCCAAGAGATCCTTCGACGAGTGTTCGAGTCCGAGTACGAACAGCAGGAGGATCAACCCGATGTCGGCACCCGTTTCGACGAAATCTCGTGTCGTGACGAGCGGAAGCAACCCTCCCTCGCCGAACGCCAGTCCGGCGACCAGGTAGAGCGGGACCGTCGGGAGGTCGAACCTCGCCGCGACCCTCGCGAGGACGGCGAGCCCCAGGATCACGGCTCCCAGCTCGAGGAGCCTCATCGACCCGTCGTGGCTGTCGTGGCTGCGGAGGATCCCATCGACCGAGTCTATGGCCCCGTGCGGGGCAGTCTGTCGCCGCGGGCGCGGGTGATAGCGTCCGGTCGTCCGAGGTCAGGGGGTAGCCGTGGGAGACGACCGTGAGCGGGTGCAGGGCCAGGTGGAGCGGGCGGGGGCGAGCGGAGCCTTCCGCGGCGGGGGCACGCTGTTCACGGAACCGGTCCTGGTCGTGAACCAGAAGACCAAGCTGATCGAGCTGAGCAACGAGTACTGGGTCTTCGATGCCCAGGGGAGACAACTCGGAGCCGTCCGCCAGACCGGTCAGAGCACGCTCAAGAAGGCGGCCCGGCTGCTGACCTCCCTGGACCAGTTCCTCACCCACACGTTGGAGATCACGGATGCCTCGGGCGCCGCGCAGCTCACCCTCACGCGGCCGGCCAAGGTCTTCAAGTCGACGGTCATGGTCAACCGTCCCGACGGTTCCGAGGTCGGGAAGGTCGTGCAGGAGAACATCGTCGGCAAGATCCGCTTCGGGATCGAGTCCGGTGGCCGGCGCCTCGGGGCCATCCAGGGTGAGAACTGGAGAGCCTGGAACTTCGCGATCACCGACGACAGCGGCACCGAGGTCGCCAGGATCACCAAGACGTGGGAGGGCCTGGCCAGGACCGTCTTCACGACGGCGGACCACTACGTCGTGCAGATCCACAAGGAGCTGCCCGAGCCGCTGCGGTCGCTGGTGGTGGCGTCGGCGCTCTGCGTGGACACCGCCCTCAAGCAGGACGCCCGCGGGTTCAGCTGAGGGGGCGCCGGCCCGCAGGGCCGGCGCCCCGACTCGAGCTCCGGCGGACTCAGCCCAGCTCGACCGGCGCGCCCACCAGCGATCCGTACTCCGTCCACGAGCCGTCGTAGTTCTTGACGTTCTCGAACCCCAGCAGCTCCTGGAGGGCGAACCACGTGTGCGATGACCGCTCGCCGATCCGGCAGTACGCGATCACCTCGCCCTCGCCGGTGATCCCCTCGGCGGCGTAGAGCTCCCTGAGCTCGTCCGCGGACCTGAACGTCCCGTCGTCGTTGGCGGCCTTCGCCCACGGGATGTTCGCCGCGCCCTTGATGTGCCCGGGCACCTGGGCCTGCTCCTGTGGGAGATGGTCGGGCGCCAGCTTCTCGCCGCGGAACTCCTCCGGCGCGCGCACGTCGACGAAGCCGGTGGCCGAGCCCACCTTCGAGAGCACCTCGTCGCGGAGCGCGCGGATCTCGGGACGCTCCGACCCCGTGATCGCGAAGCCCGTCGCCCCGTGCGCGGGAACCTCCTGGGTCAGCTCTCGGCTCTCCAGCTCCCACTTCTTCCGACCGCCGTCGAGCAGCTTCACGTTGTCGAAGCCGCGGAGCTTCAGGAGCCAATACGCGTAGGCCGCGAACCAGTTGTTGTTCCCGCCGTACAGGACCACGGTCGTGTCCGGCCCGACCCCCGCCGCCGACAGGAGGCCGGAGAAGCCGGCCTGATCCAGGTAGTCCCGGCCGACCTTGGAGTGCAGGTCCGTCGTCCAGTTCCAGCCGACGGCTCCTCGGACGTGCCCCTTCTGGTACGCCGACGTGTCCTCGTCGACCTCGATCGGCCGCACCGACGGGTCATCGAGGTGCTCCTCCAGCCAGTCCGTGCTCACCAGCACGTCCGGCTTCGCGTACTCCGCCATCATCCTCCCCTTCCTTCCTCCGGCCCCCGTGGGGTCCGGAAACGCATGAGCGGCCGCTCCGTGCGGCCGCTTCGGATGTCGAACCCTCTCGGACGCCTACGCCGGCCGCACGCGCAGCCATCCCCGTCCCGGACAGCACAACCGCGACGGGATCATCGCGCCGACCAGGCCGAGCGCGCGCGTGCGAACCATCCCTGACTCCTCGGATCGGATCTGCAGATGCAACGACTACCGCACCGCCCATCGGGCGTCAAGCGGGCTTCAGGGCCCCGCCGAGAGCGCCGATTGACTGTGAGGAGCCCACCCGGGAGGAGTTCCGTGTCCGGACCGCGACCAGATCCGATCGCGCGTCGTCGTCGATCCCTCCGAGGTCTGCGGGAGACGTTCGGCCGCGGGCGAGCCGATCGGACCGACAGGCTGCTCTCCGCCCTGTCCACTGCCGGGGCCGAGATGGCGTCACGGCCGGATCGCGTACCGGCGATCGCCGTCCGAGCGGCGATCCAGCTCGGCTGCGACGCGGCCGCCTTCCGGGTCCTGAACGACGATCCGGTCACGCATCGTTCCCTGGAATCGAGCGGCCTCACCGAGGATCCCGGGGACGCTTCTTCACTGTCCGCGGGGATGGCGGATCTCGTCCTGCAGCGCGGCGAGACCCTCGTCGCGCGCCTCGCACCAGAGGGAGCGGAGGTCCCACTCCCCCGATCGCGCGGCAACGTCGTCGCTGCGGTCGCGAGCCCGATCTGGATCGACGGGTGGATCGCAGCCGTTCTCGTCGGGATGGCGAGCGCCGACGCGAGCGTGACGCCACGCACGGTCGCCGCGTTCGGGCTCCTCGCGTCGCAGGCCGGGCTCACCCTCGACAAGGCCCAACACATCGAGGAGGGCCGTCGGACCGCGGGCCGCCTCGAGCAGGGCGATCGGCTCAAGACCGAGTTCCTGACGACCATCTCCCACGAGATGCGGACGCCCCTCACCGTCCTGATGGGCAACGGGCTCACGCTGGAACACACGTGGACCGAGCTCGACGACCGGGATCGGCTCGAGCTGGTCGCGGGGATGAACGCGAACGTTCGGGTCCTCGACGGCATGCTCACGAACCTGCTCGACCATGCCCGGCTGGACGCGGGCGAGCTGTGGGTGAGCTTCGAGCCCCTCGACGTCTCGGCGATGCTGCGGGCGGTCTGCGAGCGCGCCGAGGGTTCGGTCGGCGACCGTCACCTCAGGACGGAGATCGAGGACGACCTGCTCGCGAGCGGAGACGTCGTGTTGATCCGCCGCATCGTCTCCCACATGCTCGAGAACGCCGCCACGCACACCCCCCCGGGGACGACGATCACCGCGACCTGCCGCCGGCGCGACCACGAGGTCGTCATCGAGATCGCGGACGACGGCCCGGGGATCGCGGAGGAGGATCTGCCCTTCCTGGGCGAACGCTTCTTCCGGGGAGGGGACGCCAACACCAGGCCGAAGGGGCTGGGGTTGGGGCTCGCGCTCGCCCTGGGCATCCTCGAGCTCCACGGAAGCACGTTGGTCGCCCAGAACGGACCCGACGGAGGAGCCCTGTTCTCGTTCTCGCTCCCCTGGGTGCCCGATCCCTCCACGGACACACAGGGCGACGACGCGGGTCCAAGCGCCTACGCTCCCCACCATGGCCGGGCCTGAGGTCGGCGACCCCGCCCCCGACGCGCTCCTGGTCGACCTCGGTGGCCGGGAGGTCCGGCTCTCCTCGCTCTGGAGGGAGCGACCCGCCGTCCTGGTCTTCCTCCGGTACTTCGGATGCCCGTTCTGCCAGACCCAGGTCGTAACGCTCCGGAACGAGCACGAACGGATCCGGCGAGCCGGCGCGGACGTGGGGCTCGTCGGGCACGGCGATCCGGCGGCGGCCGTCGGGTTCGCCTCGTCGAAACGGTTGCCGTTCCCGCTGCTCTTGGATCGCGACCGGGGGACCTACCGCGCCTACGGGCTCGTTCAGGGCAAGGCCATGCAGGTCCTGAGCCCCCGGGTCGCGCTTCCGTGGATCCGGGCGGAGCTGTCCTCGGAGACGCGCCAGCGGGGGCTCAAGGGCGGCAGCTTCCTGCAGATGCCCGGCACCTTCGTGGTCGACACCGCTGGCATGGTGCGGGCTCGAGGCGGGATGGTCCGGATGGCCCACCGGAACCGGCACTTCGCCGACGCGCCCTCCATCGACCGGCTCCTCGAAGCTCTGGACGGAGCCGAACGACCGACCTAGAACATCCCCAGGGCGGCCTTCGCCTCGTCCGACATCATCTCCGGGCTCCAGGCCGGGCGGAGCACCATCTCGGGCCGGATCTCGCCGATCCCCGGCACGGCGGCCAGGAAGGCCCGCATCTGGTCCTCGATCAGGGGGCCGATCGGGCAGCCCATCGTGGTGAGCGTGTACTGGATGTCGACGTCACCGTTGGCGGCGACGTCGACCTCGTAGACGAGACCCAGGTCGACGATGTTGATCCCCAGCTCGGGGTCGACGACGCTCTTCAGCGCCTCGAGGACCCGCTCCTCGGACGGCGTTCCGCCCTCCTGCGGCTCCTGCATCTGCGGTATAGCGGTTTCCGGTCCAGGCATACGTACCTCGGTCGAGTTCCGAACTATCCTTAGCACCAGACTACCGCCCTGAGACCCAAGGAGCGACGCTCCACCGATGGCTCCGATCCGAGCGCTCATCGTGGACGACCACCCCGTCACGCGGGAGGGGTTGCGGACGGCCCTGTCGATGTCCGACGAGGCCGTCGTCGTCGTGGGTGAGGCGGCGAGCGGCGAGGAGGCGGTGGAGGCGGCCCGGGACCTCACCCCCGACGTGGTGTTCATGGACGTCAGGATGCCCGGGATGGACGGCATCGAGGCCACCCGCCGGATCCGGGAGGCCGCCCCCGCCACGCGGGTGATCCTGATCACGATCGACGAATCCCGGGGCGCGATCTCGGAGGCGATCCAGGCCGGGGTCTCCGGCTACCTGCTCAAGGACTCCTCCCCCGACGAGCTGGTCGATGCGGCCCGCAACGCCGTCCAGGGCAACGCCGTCATCGACGCGCACCTCACGAAGACGTTCATCGAGGAGGTCCATCTGGCGGAGACGGAGGGCGCGAAGGCGACGCCGCTGTCGAAGCGGGAGCGCGAGATCCTCCAGAAGGTCGCCGACGGCGCCACGACCAGGCAGGTGGCGAGCGACCTGGGCATCTCCCCCCACACCGTGAAGACCCACCTCGAACGGATCTTCGAGAAGCTCGGCGCGAACGACCGGGCTCAGGCGGTCGCGATCGCCATCCGCACCGGCATCGTCCACTGATCGGCCCCCTCAACCGCTCCCCCCGGACGCCGATACCCCCTGAAGATGCCCACCACCGTCCTGCTCTGCGACACGGCCGATGAGGTCGCCCGCTTCCAGTACCACCTCTTGCGGGAGCACGATCTCGAGGTCGAGGTCACCACGGACGCCTTCCGGGGCGTGGAGGCGGCCGTCCGGTCCCGGCCCGATGTCATCGTGTCCGAGCTCACGCTCGAGGGCTTGGGCGGGGCGGAGCTCGTCAAGCGGTTCCTCGCCTCGTCGCCGGCGTCCCGCTTCGTCGCGCACACGATGGTCAAGGACGCGGTCCGCGTGACCGAGGTCTTGGCCGCCGGAGCTTCCGGTTACGTCCTGAAGGAGGACCCCGTCGAGGACTCGCTCCGCGCGATCCGCGCGGCCAGCACCGGCGCGGTCACGCTCTCCGGCCAGGTGGCCGGGCTGTTGTCGAGCGAGCTCACGGGCGCGGTGAGTCGCGCGCGTGAGCTCGAAGGCGAGCTCCTGTCGCTGCGCGAGGACGTAGCCCGGGGCTCCAGCGCGAAGGCTGACTTCCTGGCGAACATCTCCCACGAGCTCCGCACGCCGGTGACAGTGGCCAAGGGCATCGCGTACGTGCTCAAGAACCCGGCGGTCCCCGACGAGGAGCGAGGGGAGTTCCTCGATCAGCTGACGGCCTCGCTCGACAAGCTGATGGGGATCGTCGACGAGATCATCACGCTCTCCGAGCTCGAACGGGGCACGTTCGAGCTGAGCCTCGTCGATGCGGACCTCGCACCCTTGGTCCGGCATGCGCTGGACGAGGTGCGGATGCGCTACCCGGGGGTCCCGGTCGCGGCCGAGGTACCCGACGGCCTGGTCTGCGTCGCCGACGGACCGCGGATCGGATCCGTGGTCCGGGAGCTGCTCGACAACGCGTGCCGCTACTCCCCGTTCGGTCGGGCGGTGGAGCTGGTGGCGAGGGACCTCGTCGAGGGGGTCACCGTGCTCGTCACCGACCACGGCGAAGGTCTCGA
This sequence comes from Actinomycetota bacterium, assembly GCA_044865955.1. Taxonomy (GTDB): domain Bacteria; phylum Actinomycetota; class UBA4738; order UBA4738; family HRBIN12; genus JAJNBA01. Next base: position 20,691 of record JBIOTM010000238.1, read on the forward strand.
CCGGTCCATGGCCACCCGCGCCTTCGAGCAGCCCTTCTCCACCGGCGAGAGCGTCCTGAACAAGGAGAAGTCGGGCGTCGGCACCGGCCTCCACCTGGCTCGCCAGCTGGTCGTGGAGCACGGCGGGATCATGTGGATGGACCCCTTGCCGGCGGGCGGCACCCGTGTGGCCTTCTGCATCCCCCACCGCCGGGGCGAGCGCGTCGAGGCGCCGCCCGCCGGCGCCGCCTGACCCTCCCGGGCCCGTCCGGGCCCCCCGCCCGGGACCCCCCGTTGGACCTACAGAGGCGCGTGGCGGTATCCTGCGGCGGAGACGGTGCAGGTGCGGAGAGTCGTCCTCGCGATGGTGGCCGCCGTGACAGCTGCGGGCTGCACCGCCGAATCGACCGCCACGTCGGCCCCCGCCGACCTCCTCCGGGTCTCCCCCTCGCCCACGCCGTTCACGCTGATCACGGCCGGACAGGTCCGGGGGGCCGTCCCGGACGGATGGCACGCATCGCTGGCCGACCCCGAGCTGGGGATCCGCGGCGGCTTCGTGGCGTCCCCGAGGATGGGCGGGTGGCCCGACATCGACGGGACCGCGGTGGGGATGTCGGCGACGTGGGTCGATGCGACGAGGGTCGGCGTCCCGTCCGACTACTACTACCTCGCCGCGAACGGCCCCCTGCTCTCCCGCCTGACGACGTCGGCCAACTGCCGGGAGCAGTCCCTGCGGATCTACCTGGACCGCGTGCCGACGTTCGACCCGACCCGGTACTCCCCGGGTCATTTCATGGCGAGCGGGGAGGGAGTGTGCCACCGCGGCTCCCACGCCACCCGCTACGCGTATTTCGTGGCGGCCCCCGGCTTCGGCCCCGTCCACGAGGTGGGGATCCCCAACAGCGGCCTCTACGTGGTGGTCGCCGTCGTCCCGCAGGAACGGGGTGCGCGCGACCTCCTCAGGCAGCTGATCCGCCGGACCCGCTTCGGCGACGACGGGATCCGCGACTTCGTCGCGGTGGCGAGGGCGAGCCAGACGGAGAGTTAGCTACCGAGGGTTCCGATCCACGAACGGCGGCCTGACGACCGTCGCGGCTCCCCGCCTGCCTCTGATGTCCACGTCGACCTCCTGCCCCAGCTCGACGGCGTCCGCCGGCCACAGGTACGCCAGCGCGATACCGGTCCCCAACACCGGCGAGAAGGTCCCGCTGGTGACCTCGCCGACCAGCTGGTCGCCCACGAACACGGGGTAGTGGGCGCGGGGGATGTGGCGGCGCTCGTGCATCCGCAGTCCCCGCAGGATGCTCGGCAGGCCCTCTTCCCGTTGGCGCAACAATGCCAGACGACCCCGGAAGGCGCCCTTGTCCATCGCCACGGCCCAGCCGAGGCCGGCCTCGAACGCCGTGGAGGCCTCGAACAGGTCCTGCCCGTAGAGCGGGTAGCCCATCTCCAGGCGCAGCACGTCCCGGGCCGCCAGTCCGCAGGCCGCGCCGCCGAACATGCGCACCGGATCCAGCAGCTCACGCCACAGGTCGAGGGCGATGTCCTGGTAGGTGAAGAGCTCGAACCCGACCTCGCCCGTGTATCCCGACCGCGTCACGATCACGGGACGACGGTGGTACTCGGCCTCGTAGCAACGCATGAACGACAGCGTCTCCGCCTCCGGGAACAGCCCGGCCATGACGTTCGGGGACTCGGGTCCCTGGACCGCGAGGAAGCACCAGTCCTGGTGGTAGATCAGGTGGAGCGGGGCGTCCGCCTTCTCCTCCTCGAGCATCCTGAGGACCCGCGGCGCGTTCGAGGCGTTGGGCACGACGAAGTACCGATCCTCGGCGAGGCGATAGACGATCAGGTCCTCGATCACGCCGCCGCCCTCGTTGAGCACGAGGTTGTACAGGGCATCCCCCACCTTCGCCCGCGACAGGTCGTTCGTGACCATCCGCTGGAGCATCCCCAGCGCACCCGGTCCCACGACGTCCACCTTCCCGAGGTGCGTCAGGTCGAAGAGGCCGACGTGCGTGCGCACGGCTCGGTGCTCCGCCAGGGCACCCTCGTACTCGATCGGCATGTGCCAGCCCGCGAACGGACCCATCTTGGCCCCGAGCCGCATGTGCTCGTCCTCGAGCGGGGTGCGCTTCCACTCCTGGCTGACGTCGGGCTGCTCGGTCGTCGACCCGGTCACGGGCCGATGCTATCCGCCCTGCACGGCTTCCGAGGATGCCGTCCGAAAGATGCCGAGTAGACTCGTCGTTCGATGGCGGACGCGTACGACGTCGTGGTGGTCGGCGCTGGGACCGGCGGGTACTCCACGGCTCTCCGGGCGGCGCAACTGGGCAAGCGGGTCGCCCTCGTCGAGCGAGACGAACGGTTGGGCGGCACGTGCCTGTTGCGCGGCTGCATCCCGACCAAGGCGTTGCTGCAGTCCGCTGCGGTCATGGACACGATCGATCGAGCGCAGGAGTGGGGGATCAAGGCCTCCGGCGACCCGGATTGGTCGGCGGTCCTGGCGTTCGAGAACGCGGTCGTCGACAAGCTGGTCAAGGGCATCACCGGGCTGATCAAGTCCCGCGGCATCGCGGTGGTGCGAGGCACCGCGAGGCTCCTCCCGGGGCCCGCCGTCGAGGTCGACGGGACCCGGCTCGATGCCACCGACGTGGTGATCGCCACCGGTTCTCGCCCGCGGCTCCTGCCGGGCGTCGAGGTGACCGAGCGCATCATCACGAGCGACGAAGCGCTCCGCTACGACCGGATCCCGGGATCCGCGGTCGTCGTCGGTGCGGGCGCGGTCGGTCTCGAGTTCGCGTCGCTCTACCGCTCGCTGGGCGCCGAGGTGACGCTCCTGGAGGCCCTCCCGAACCTGGCGCCCCTGGAGGACGAGGACGTCTCGAAGGAGGTCGCGAGGGCGTTCCGCCGGCGAGGCATCGCCTCGGCGGCCGGTGCCTCGGTGAAGGAGCTGACGGATACGGGGGAAGCCGTCGACGTCGTGTACGAGGCCGGCGGCACGGCGGAGAAGGTCACCGCCGACGTCTGCCTGGTGGCGATCGGCCGCGGACCGGTCACCGAGGGCCTCGGGCTCGAGGAAGCCGGTGTCGCGCTGCACGAGAAGGGGTTCGTGAACGTCGACGGACAGCTCCGGACGAGCGTGGAGCACGTGTGGGCCGTCGGGGACGTGGCGGCGACACCGCTGCAGCTCGCCCACGTCTCGTTCACCGAGGGGTACGCGGTGGCGGAGCGGATCGGCGGCGAGGAGGTGGCGGAGATCGACTACGCGAACATCCCACGGGTCACGTACTGCAGCCCGGAGATCGCGAGCGTCGGGCTCACCGCCGCGCAGGCCAAGGACCGGGGCATGAAGGTCGCGACCGACCACCTGGACTTCCGCGGGATCGGCAAGGCGAACATCCTCGGCGAGGGCGGGTTCGTGAAGGTCGTCGCGGAACAGGGTGGTGGGCCGGTCGTGGGCGTGCACATGATCGGCCCGCACGTCACCGACCTGGTGGCGGAGGCGATGCTCATCACCAACTGGGAGGCCGTGCCGGCCGAGGTCGCCGCGCTGATCCACCCGCACCCGACCCTGTCGGAGGCGATCGGCGAGGCGCACCTCGCGCTCGCCGGCAAACCGCTCCACACGGCCTGAGGAGACACGTGGCCACGACCGACACCCGCCAGGAAGCGAAACGGAAGACCGAGCGACAGCTCTCCGACGAGGAGCTGAAGCGTGTCCTGTACCTGCTGAAGCTGTGTCGGTACTTCGACGAACGGATGGAGGCGCTGTACCGCCAGGGCCGTCTCCCGGGCGCGATCTACTCCGGCCGGGGCCAGGAGGGCACGCACGTGGGCGTGGTCCTTCCCCTCCGCCCCGAGGACTCGCTCTTCCCCACCCATCGCGACCTGTCCGCGCAGATCGCGAAGGGCCTCGACCTGAAGCGCGTGATGGCGCAGTTCTGGGGCAGGATCGACGGCTACACGCGAGGGCGCGACGGCAACAGCCACATCGGCGACTGGGCTGGGAACAAGACCTGGACGGTGATGTCGCACCTGCCGATCGCGTACCCGGTGGCGTGCGGCGCGGCCCTCGCGTACAAGCTGCGGAACGAGCCGCGCGTCGCCCTGGCCATCTGCGGGGACGGCGCCACGTCGAACGGCCGATGGCACGAGTCGTTGAACATGTCCTCGATCGCCAGGCTGCCGGTCGTGTGGGTCGTGAACAACAACCTGTACGCGTACTCGACCCCCAACCGGCTCGAGTTCGCCGTGCCGACGATCGCGGAGCGCGCCGCCGCATACGGCATGCCGGGCGTGCGCGTGGACGGCGCCGACGTCCTCGAGGTCGAGGCGGCGGCGCGCGAGGCCGTGGAGCGTGCGCGGTCCGGCGGTGGACCCACGCTGATCGAATCGGTCTCGCTGCGGTGGCGCGGCCACGCGGGCCACGACCCGGCCAACTACGTCCCCAAGGAGCTCCTCGAGGAGTACATGCGGGACAAGGATCCCGTGAAGAACTTCGAGCAGCGCCTCCTGTCCGAACGCGTCGTGAGCCAGGACGAGGTGGACGAGGTCCAGGCGCGCATCGAGAAGGATTTCGACGAAGGGTACGACTACGCTCAGGCGTCCCCGTTCCCCGAGCCCGGCGACCACCTCAAGGGCCTGTGGGTCGAGGACGGCTACTGGACGAGCGAGCCCGGCCGGGCCGGCGGCACGGAGGCGTCGTGACGGCGCAGACGGTCGAGGCCGGAGCGGCGGGGCACGGCGCCGAGCCTCGCGGCAAGCGCACCGAGGACGGCCAGGCGACGTACCTGATCGCGATCGCGGAGGCGCTCTGGGAGGAGATGGAGCGCGACGAGCGGGTCCTCATGCTGGGCGAGGACATCGGGGTCTACGGCGGAGCGTTCAAGGTCACCGAGGGGTTCTTCGAACGCTTCGGTCCCGAGCGCGTGATGGACACGCCGATCGCCGAGGAAACGATCGTCGGGATGGCGATCGGCTCCGCGATGGAGGGGTTCCGGCCCATCGCCGAGTTCCAGTACGCCGACTTCATGACCAGCGGCTTCGACGAGATCGCGACAGCGCTGGCCCGGGTGCACTACCGGAGCGGCGTCCCCCTGCCCGTTGTGCTCCGCGGGCCGTCGGGCGGCATGGTGCGCGCATCGTCGTTCCACTCGATCAACCCCGAGCCGTGGTTCTCGCACACGGGCGGGATCAAGGTGATCTGCCCGGCCTTCCCCGCGGACGCCAAGGGCCTGATGAAGTCCGCCGTGCGCGACGACAACCCGTGCATGTTCCTCGAGCACAAGTGGATCTACCGTCGGATCCGCGAGCAGGTGCCCGATGACCCGGACTTCCTGGTGCCGATCGGCTCGGCCGACGTGAAGCGTGAGGGGGACGACGTCTCGATCGTCACGTACGGAGCCATGGTGCACCGAGCGCTCGACGCCGCCGAGGCCCTGGCCGCGGAGGACGTCTCGGTCGAGGTCGTGGACCTGCGCACCGTATACCCGCTGGACGAGGAGACCGTGCTCCGCTCGATCGAGAAGACGTCGCGGGCGCTGGTGCTGTCGGAGTCGTACCGGTTCGTCGGGATCGGGGCGGAGGTCGCCTCGACGATCGCCGAGAAGGCCTTCGAGCACCTCGACGCGCCGGTCGTCAGGCTCTCGCCGCCCAACGTGCCCGTCCCGTTCTCGCCGACCCTCGAGGACGCCTTCCTCCCTGGGGTCGACGACATCGTCGGAGAGGTGCAGAAGCTCGCGGCCTGGTGAGGAGACCCCGATGACCACGATCAAGATGCCTCAGCTCGGCGAGACGATCGTCGAAGGCACGATCCTGAAGTGGCTGAAGCAGGAGGGCGAGACCGTCGAGCGCGACGAGCCCCTCTTCGAGATCTCGACGGACAAGGTCGACACCGAGGTGCCATCCTCCGTCGGCGGCACCGTCACGAAGATCCTCGTGCAAGAGGGCCAGACCGTGCCCGTCGGCACCGACCTGGCCGAGGTCTCCGAGGACGGCGCGGCGGGTGGAGCCGCGGCCGCTGCCGCGGGGGATGCAGCCCAGCCGAGCGAACAGGCTTCCGAGCCAGCTCAGGCGGAGGCCGAGACAGCGCGGGGCGCCGAGCCCCCCGCGGCAGCGGCGGAGGCACCGTCGGAGGCGGCCTCGACGCCGTCGGATGCTGCCGCGGCTGAGAGCGCGGCGGCGGTCGCCAAGGGGTCGGCCGCAGAGATGCCGGCGGTGGAACCCGCGACGGCGCAGGGGGTACAGGTCTCTCGCCCCGGGGACACGCAGCTTCCCGATCGGGGTCCCCGGTCGAGGATCCTGTCGCCGCTCGTTCGGAGGGTCGCCGAGGAACACGGGCTCGACCTCTCTCGCGTCCAGGGAAGCGGGACCGGCGGACGGATCACGAAACAGGACGTGATGGCCGCGATCGAGGCCGGCGGAGCCCCCGTAGAGGAAGCCCCGGCGCCCGCGCCCGCCGCCGCCGCCGTTCCGGAGCCCGCCGCGCCGGCGCCAGTGACCGCGGGCGCCGGCGAAGAGGTCGTGCCGGTCTCGCACATCCGCAAGGCGATCGGCCAGCACATGCTCGCCTCGCTCCAGACGTCGGCCCGCGCGTGGACGATGGTGGAGGTGAACGTCGATCACCTGGTGAAGCTCCGGGAGCGGGCGAAGGACGCGTTCGCGAGGAAGCACGGCGTGAACCTCACGTATCTCCCGTTCGTGATCCGCGCGACGTGCGACGCCCTCCTCACACACCCGGAGGTGAACGCCGAGCTGCGGGGCGACCAGATCGTCCTGCACCGCTTCGTCAACATGGGCATCGCCGTCTCCTACGATGCCGGCCTGATCGTCCCGGTCATCAAGGGCGCCGACGCCATGAACACGGTCGGCCTCGCACGCGCGATCGCCGACCTGGCCTCCCGAGCGCGGGCCCATCAGCTGAAGCCGGACGAGGTCCAGGGCTCGACGTTCACGATCACGAACCCCGGCCCGTACGGCTCGATCGCGAGCGTCCCCATCATCAACCAGCCGAACGCGGGGATCCTCTCGTTCGATGCGATCCAGAAGCGTCCGGTCGTGATCGACGACACGATCGCGATCCGCTCGATGGTGAACATCTCCATGGCTTGGGATCACCGGACGATCGACGGCGAGATCGCCACCCGCTTCCTCGGCCGGGTGAAGCAGAACCTGGAGAGCTGGGACTTCGCCGAGGACGTCACGGTCTGACGCGGATGCACGAGGCCTGGCTCCTCCGTCCCGAAGCGCCGGTCCCCTACGGACCGGCCAACGAGGCCATGCACCGCCTCGCCGAGCGGCGTCTCGCGGGCGAGATCCCGGACACCGTGATCCTGCTCGAGCACCCGCCGGTCTTCACCGCGGGGCGCCGCGCGCGGCCGGACGAGCTGCTGTGGTCCCCGGACGAGCTGGCCGCTCGGGGCGCCGAGGTCCACCGGATCGACCGGGGAGGTGCCTTCACCTTCCACGGTCTCGGCCAGCTCGTCGGCTACCCGATCCTCGACCTCGGCACGACCCCGGATGCCGCGGGTCATCTCCGACGCATGGAGGAGGTGGTGATCCGGACCGCCGCCGAGCTGGACGTCCGGCTGCACCGTCGCGACGATGTCCAGACCGGGGTGTGGCATGGGGACGAGAAGGTGTGCGCGATCGGTGTCCGCCTGATGCGCGCCCGGGTCACCCTGCACGGGTTCGCGTTGAACTGCGACCCCGACCTCTCATGGTTCGAGGGGATCGTGGCGTGTGGTCTGCCGGAACACGGCGTGACGTCGCTCAGCCGCGTGGCTGGGCGGGATGTCACCCCCGCGGAGGTCCGGCCCCTCGTCGAGCGGCACCTCGCCGACGTCTTCGGCCTGGAACTCTCTCCGGGGCCCGACGACCTCCTGCCGCAGCCCGCCCTGGCGGGATGACCTCGGTCCATCCGGCGGCGGCCCGGGGCTACGCGAGGAGCGCGACCCTCTACGAACGGGGCCGGCCCGGCTACCCCCCGGACGCGATCGCGCTCCTCGTGGATCGCTTGGCGATCGGTCCAGGGCGGCGGGTCCTCGATCTCGCGGCCGGGACCGGGAAGCTGACGAGGTCGCTCCTGTCCACCGCGGCGGACGTGCTGGCGGTGGAACCGCTCGAAGCCATGCGCCGGACCTTCGCGGTGGAGTGCCCCGGCGTTCCGCTCGTGGACGGCACCGCCGAGTCGATCCCCGTCGACGACGGGTCGGTCGACGTCGTCACCGTCGCCCAGGCGTTCCACTGGTTCGACGCTCCCCGTGCGGTCGTCGAGATCCACCGGGTCCTGCGACCCGACGGTGGGCTGGGGCTGCTCTGGAACGTCCGCGACGAAGGGAACGCCCTCCAGGCTGCGCTGACGGAGATCATGGAGCCGTACCGGGAGCGGACGCCCTCCCACCGCACGGGTGCCTGGCGGGAGGCCTTCGAGCAGACCGCCCTGTTCTCCCCGTTCGAGGAACGGTCGTTCGGGCACGAGCAGGCGACGACCCCCGACGGCGTCGTCGATCGCGTCCTCTCGATCAGCTTCATCGCGGCGCTCCCGGATCGGGAGCGCCGCGACGTGGCCGCCCGGATCCGTTCGGTCGTCGGCGCGCGGACGGCCCCGGTGCTCCGCTACCGCACCGACGTCTACGTCGCTCGACGCCGCTGATCGGACTCAGAAGAGAGCCGCCGCCAGGCGTCGCCGGTACTCCGTCACCAGAGGGTCGTCGTCACCGACCGCGGTGAACACCGTCACCATCGCGTCGCGGGCGGCGTCGCGGTCGTCGGAGAGCGCATGGAGCATGCCGGCGAGCCCTCCGGCCAGGTCCCCCGACGCCGCCAGCCGCTTCGCCTCCCCGAGGGTCCCGTCCTGCGCCGCGTCGGTCCACGTCCGCATCTCGATCGTCGCGTGGATCTTCTCCGCCTCGGCGTCGGGACGGTGCCGCGCGACCATCTCGGCGGCCTCGTCGAGATCGCCGCGCTCCACCAGGATCCGCGCCAGACCGACCGCCGCGTCGCGGTTGTCGGGATCGTCCCGAAGCGCCCGACGGTAGCGCTCCTCGGCTCCCTCCAGGTCCCCGGACGCTTCGACGGACTGGGCCTCCTCGGCCTGGATGTCCGCCTCCGTCGGAAGGATCGAGTCGATGAACCGGTTCACCTCGGGCTCGGGGTAGGCCCCTACGAACCCCGTGACCGCCTGCCCGTCCTTGAAGGCGATGACGGTGGGGATGCTCTGCACACCGAACGCGCCGGCCGTCATGGGGTTCGCGTCGGTGTCGAGGGTGGCGAGGAGGAACGCACCCGACCGTTCGTCAGCCACCTTCTCGAGGATCGGCGTGAGCGTACGGCAAGGGCCGCACCAAGCGGCCCACATGTCGACCACGACCGGTCGCTCCTTCGAGCCCTCCACGACGACCTCCTCGAAGGTCGCGTCGGTGACCTCGACGACGTTGGGTGATCGCGTCATGTCTCTCGTGTTCCCTCTCCCGATGTTCCCAGAGCCAGTCTCAGCGAGGACCTCCCCGATGACAACGTTCGGACCTCCGGCTCTGTTCCGGTCGTTCCGGGAACGCCGGCCCGAGGAGCGTGCGCGGACGGGGACTTCCGAAGAGGACCACTGTTATCCTGCGGATACGGTGCGAGGAGACACGACGTGTCCACCCAGGTAGCCGAGACCCCCCACGGCGCGCTCGGATTATCCACCGACGATCTCCTCGCGATGTACCGACTGCTCCTGACCTCGCGTCTGCTGGACGAGGCCGCCCTCCGTCAGAACAGGATGGGTCGAGCCCCCTTCGTCGTGCCGGCCGCGGGCCACGAAGGCTGCCAGATCGGCACGGCGTGGGCGATGCGCCGGGGCAGCGACATCTGGCTCCCCTACTACCGCGACCTCGGCGTCGTGCTCACCGCCGGGATGACGGCGTACGAGGTGTTCCTGGGGATCTTCGCCAAGGCGGACGATCCCTCCTCGGGCGGCAGACAGATGCCGGCCCACTGGGGCTCGCGCCGGCTGAGCATCATCTCCGGCTCGTCGCCGATCGCCACCCAGGTCCCGCACGCGGCGGGCATCGCGTACGCCGTGAAGCTGCGGGGCGAGGACGCCGTCGTCGGCTGCTGGTTCGGGGACGGCGCCACGAGCGAAGGCGACTGGCACGAGGGCCTGAACTTCAGCGGGATCCACCGGCTCCCGGTGGTGTTCGTCTGCGAGAACAACCAGTACGCGATCAGCGTCCCGCAGTCGAAGCAGATGGCGGTCAAGGACGTGGCCTCGCGCGCCGAGGGCTACGGGTTCCCGGGGGTCGTCGTGGACGGGAACGACGTGCTCGCCTGCTACGGCGCGATGAAGGAGGCCCACGAGCGAGCACGCGCGGGCGATGGCCCCACGCTGATCGAGTGCAAGACCTACCGCTTCCTCCCCCACACCTCCGACGACGACGACAAGACCTATCGCACCCGCGAGGAGGTCGAGGAGGCCAAGGCCAACGATCCCCTGCTCACGTTCGCCGCCTACCTCCACGAGCACGAGGTCGTCGACGACGGCACCGAGGAGAAGTTGCGGGCCGAGGTCAAGAAGGAGATCGACGAAGCGATCCAGGCGGCGTGGGACGCGCCCGACCCCGATCCCGACTCGGCCCTCCGCCACGTCTTCCACGAGGAGGACGAGTGAGCGAGAAGAACGTGGTCACCGCGATCCGCGATGCCCTCCACGACGAGATGGCCAACGACGAGCGGATCGTGCTGCTCGGCGAGGACGTGGGGGCTCGCGGCGGGGTCTTCCGGATCTCCGCGGGCTGGATGGAGGAGTTCGGCGAGCAACGCGTGATCGACACGCCGCTGGCCGAGTCCGGGATCGTCGGCATCGCGATCGGCATGGCGCTGCATGGGTTGCTGCCGGTCGCCGAGATCCAGTTCGCCGACTTCATCCATCCCGCCTTCGACCAGGTGGTCTCCGAGGCCGCGCGCTTGCGCTACCGGTCGAACGGGGACTTCGGCGTCCCGATGGTGATCCGCACGCCGTGCGGCGGCGGCATCCACGGCGCCCTGTACCACTCGCAGTCGATCGAGGCCTACTACGCCCACATCCCCGGCGTGAAGGTCGTCATGCCGTCGACGCCCGCCGACGCGGCCGGGCTCCTGCGGAGCGCCCTCAGGGACCCGGACCCCGTGCTGTTCCTCGAGCACAAGAAGACGTACCGCGCCGTGAAGGGAGACGTGCCCGAGGATGCCTTCCTCACGCCGATCGGCGTCGCGGATGTGAAGCGCGAGGGCGACGACCTGACCTGCGTGAGCTACGGGTACGCCCTCCACACCTGCCTCGACGCCGCCCAGCGCCTGGCTGACGACGAGGACGTCTCGGTCGAGGTCGTGGACGTCCGCACGCTCGCACCGCTCGACGCCGCCACGATCCTCGACTCGGTCCGCAAGACGTCGAAGGCGATGGTGGTCTACGAGGACAACCGGACCTACGGCGCCGGCGCGGAGATCGCCTCGACGATCGCCGAGGAGGCGCTGTTCGATCTCGACGCGCCGATCGTGCGGATCGGAGGCCCCGACATCCCCGCGATGCCCTTCGCGGCCCCCCTCGAGCACTTCTTCATGGAGCCCGAGCCCGACCAGATCTACACGCGCATGCTCGAGCTCGCCCGCTCCTGACGCATCGTTCAGGGTCTCCGTTGTCGATGCCCTGTCTAGACTGCAACGGATGGCGCTCACCGATCACAACCCCAACAAGCGCCGGCTCCACCTCCCGATCGTCGGCGTCACGAACGGCCCCGGCGAGGACGCGCTCCCGAGCCGCAAGCCGCCCTGGTTGAAGGTCCGCCTCGTCACGGGCCCGAACTACGAGGACCTGAAGAGCATCATGCGGAGCCGGTCCCTGCACACCGTCTGTGAGGAGGCGATGTGCCCGAACATCCGCGAGTGCTGGGAGGAGCGCGAGGCGACGTTCCTGATCCTCGGCGCGAAGTGCACCCGGCGCTGCGGCTTCTGCGACGTGATGACCGCGAAGCCGGAGCCGGTGGACGAGGACGAGCCGGCGCGGATCGCCGAGGCCGTCCGCGAGATGGGGCTCCGCTACGTCGTGCTCACCGGCGTCGCTCGCGACGACCTTTCGGACGGCGGAGCCCGTATCTGGGCCTCGGCGATCCGCGCCGTGCGCGAGGCGGTCCCGGGGATCGGCGTCGAGGTGCTGCCGTCGGACTTCAAGGGCGGCGAGCGAGACATCGCGACCGTCCTCGACGCCGGGCCCGACGTGTTCGCGCACAACCTCGAGACGGTGCGGCGGCTCCACGACCGGATCCGTCCTGCGTTCGGCTACGACCGGTCGCTGGAGGTCCTCCGCTTCGCGAAGCGGCACCACGCCGGTCAGGTCACGAAGTCGAACCTGATCCTGGGGATGGGCGAGCGTCGGGCCGAGATCCCGGCAGCGATGGCGGACCTCCGCGACGCCGGCATCGACATCCTCACGATGGGTCAGTACCTCCAGCCCACGACCTACCACCTCCCCGTGGATCGCTGGGTGCATCCCGACGAGTTCGCGGAGCACAAGCGGGCCGGCGAGGACATGGGGATCGCGCACGTGGAGGCCGGGCCGCTCGTCCGTTCGAGCTACCACGCCGGGAAGCAGCTGAGGCGCGCCGTCGAGGCCGGCGTCGCGGCGCCGGCGTAACGATCAGATCAGCCGGAGCTGTTCCGCCGACCCTTCGTTCGCACCCCGAGATCGATCGCGTCGGAAGAAGCGCCCCGCCGGCTCGACCCCGCGCCGGACCCCGCCGGCCGCCGTGACCAGGGACGAGACGAGGCGGCCGAGCTCGTCCCGGTCCTCCTTGGGCCCGTACGGCCGGCGATACATCTCGAGGTACCGGGGCACGAGGTCCGGGTGGTGTTCCTCGAGCCACGGCAGGAACTCCTCGCGGACGCCGAGGCGGAGGTGCAACAGGATCGGCGAGACGTGGGTGGCGCCGGCATCGATCGCGGCCTCCACCACGTCACGGAGCTGCTCCGGACGGTCGGAGAGGCCGGGCAGGATCGGGGCCATCAGCACGCCGGTGGGGATGCCGGCCTCGGTCAGCGTCCGGATCGCCTCGATCCGCGCCCGAGGGTGTGGCGTGCCCGGCTCGGTCTCTCGCCACGCCGCCTCGTCGAGGGTCCCGATGGAGAACGCGGCGGAGACCGGGGCGACCTCCGCCGCCCTCGTCAGCAGGTCGACGTCCCGCAGGATCAGCGTGCCCTTCGTGAGGATCGAGAACGGGTTCCGATGGTCGATCAGGGCCTCGAGGATCCCGCGCATCAGCTCGTACCGACCCTCCGCTCGCTGGTACGGGTCGGTATTGGTGCCCATCGCGATGTGCTCGCCCTTCCAGCGCTTCGCAGCGAGCTCCCGCCGCAGGACCTCCGGCGCGTTCACCTTCACGACGATCTTCGTCTCGAAGTCGATCCCCGCGTTCATGTCGAGGTAGGTGTGGGTCGGCCGAGCGAAGCAGTACACGCAAGCATGGCTGCATCCCCTGTACGGGTTGATCGTCCAGTCGAAGGGGAGGAAGTCCCCGGGTACCCGGTTGATGATCGACTTCGCCTCCGACTCGATGAACGTGATGCCACGGAACTCGGGCGTGTCGAAGGTCTTCCTGCCGATCTCGAAGAGCTGGTCCACGGACGCAGGATAGAACGTATGTTCGAGTCTGACCAGCCCGGCTCAGGCCGTGGGTTCGACGCGGGCGGCGAGCTTCGGCAGCATCGCCACCCCGATCTCCGGCTCCTCCGCGAGCAGCTTCTGGAAGTCCATCCGCGAGATCGCCAGGCACCGGACCGGGGTCCTGGCCCGGACGCGCGCGTTCCTCGGGTGATCGGTCAGCAGCGCGAGCTCCCCGAAGAAGTCCCCCGGCTTCAGCTCGCGCTCGCGCCCGCCCGGAAGCTCGACGACCGCGGTCCCCTCCTCCAGGACGAACATCCCTGATCCGGGCTGGCCCACCTCGACGAGGACCCAGCCGGCTGGCTCTTCGAACTCGGTGGCGAGCTCCGCGACGCGCGCGAGCGCACGGTCACCGAGACCGGCGAACAGCGGGATCCCGCGGAGCTTCTCGACGTCCATCGGCCACGGACGGTACACGACCCTGAGGCCGGGGGGTTCGGGGGCTCAAGCCGTGAGCGCGGAGCGCGATCGTAGCGGCCGAAGTGGAGGGAGGAGCCGGCCTGTAAGCCGGATCCTGTGCCCGGGACCGAACGGTCCCGGCGGCGGCCATCTCTCTCGGCGCGCAGGCGGGTCGCCCCGCCGCGCCGCCGCGTCGCGGTTCCCCCGCGCCGTGCGGCCTACCCGGCAGCTCGGACGGGCCGTCCTCGAACGCTGCCTGCTTGGCCTTGCTCCGGGTGGGGCTTGCCGAGCCGGCGCGGTCGCCCGCGCCGCTGGTGCGCTCTTACCGCACCGTTTCACCCTTGCCGCCG
>JBIOTM010000239.1:0-2206 GCA_044865955.1 Actinomycetota bacterium
CGCGTTCTCGGGATCGGAGAGCATGGGCACCGTGATGCCGTACGAGCCTCCTTCCTCCTGCCACGCATCGACCGGATCGGATGAGATCGCGAGCAGTTCGACACCGAGGTTTTCGAATCCCTCGTCACTTTGCAGGTCGACCACCTGCTGCATGCAGCCGCCTCACCCGGGTCCCATGCTGAAGTACAGCAGCACCGGTTTGCCCGCGTAGTCCGAGAGCGAGACGGTGCCGCCGCTCGAGGATTCGAGCGAGAACGCCGGTGCCCGCTGTCCGACCTCGACCGGACCCCGCGTGCGCGGCGCCGGCTCCTGCCGGGTGCACGCCGTGGTCGCGATCGCGAGGGCGATCGCTGTCCCGAGGAGGATCCGTGATCTCATCGACTCGCTCCTTCCGGTGGCCGGATCGTGATCGATGTGTCGAAGTCGTAGTACCGATGATCCATGAAGTGCCCGGGTGCCCGCATCTCGGCTCGGTGCACGAGACCGCTCGCATCCACCCACATCCTGAACCACACCGGGAGGTCCGAGTTCCCCCCGGCGAAGGCGATCTCGGTCGTTGGGACCCCGTCCAGCGCCGCCGGTCCGAGGATCCGTACGTCTCGGTACGGACGGAACGAGTCCCAGATGTAGGTGGGAACGGGCACGGCGGGGGCGCCGCGCTGGACCTTCCAGGGCCCGTTGGCCTCGCGCGTGTACCTCGTCTCTCCGATCCACACGGTCCGGAACGTGCTTCCCTGCTGCTCGACCTCGCTCTGGAAGGAGTTCGGCGCCGCGAAGGCGTACGTGGTGTGAACCGTCGTCCCGAGTCCGGACGTGAGGTCTTCCCGCAGTCGGTAGCTGGTGAGCGCGCCCATGGCCGCGATCATCCGATGCAGCACCTGGGTTCCCGGAGCGGTAGGGAGAGCGGGCATTCGGAACATGGCCCGCCCTCCGGCCGGGGTCCCGACGTCGACCGCAACTCGCTCGCCTCCTTGCAGGCTCACCGTTCCACTCCGGCAGGTGTCGGCGCACCGGGTGAGGGATACCTGCTCCTCGTTGATCGAGGCTTGAACCGGGAGAGCGGCCGTCGCCGCCGCTCCGTCCAAGCTGAGGACGTAGATCGTCAGCTCGTTGGGTCCGGGCCTTGCCGGCTGGACGGTGAGCCCGACCAGGACCGAACCTGCGTGCGAGCCGAGGGTGAGCCCCGCGCCCGAAGGCACCGGGGAGACCGCGGGCGAGGCCCGCTCAACCGCCTCGGCCTGTCGCGCCGGAGGGAGGGGGAAGGCGGAGAGCAGGGCCGCCGCGCCGATCGCGAGGACCGCCGCCACGGCTTCCCCCCTCGGGAAGGCCGCGATCCGACGCCAAGCCAACACCGAGAACTGGACCATCATCGCGACGAGGAGGATCTTGACGAGCAGGACGACCCCGTACGAGGAGTGAAGGAGGTCGGCCCAGCTCCCGACCTCCTGCACCGCACGGACGAGACCCGTGCCGACCGTCACCGCGAACGCGGCCAGGGCCGGAGGCGTGAACCGATCGAGGAGCATCCGGCCGTTCTCGCCGAGCGAACCGCCCGGAGGTCGTTGGAGCGCGAGTGCCAAGATCCCGCCCGCCCACACACCGGCCGACAGGAGGTGCACGGCCTCGATCGTCACGCCCCAAGCCCGGGGATGGATCGCGGCCGCATGCCCCGCAGCCGCGAGCATGACGACGGCCGCCACCGCCACGGGAGCTCGGGCGCGTGGCCACCGCCACGCGGCGAGGACCCCGAGACCTTCGAGCACGACGCGTCCGAGCCGCGACCAGCCGGGGGAGCCCGTCGTGAGGTACGTGAGGATGGCGCTTCCGGATGGCGACGGTACTGCGACCAGGGCCTCTCCGAAGACCACGACCAGGCCGCCGAGGAAGGCCGCCGCGAAGGCGACGAAGACCGGTGTTCGGATCCACGCCAGCGTGGGGCTCCTCCGCGCCAGCAGGCCGAGCAGCGACAGCCCGAGCACCAGGAGCAGGCTCGTGTCCTCGACGAGTCGACCGGCCGAGATCAGAACATCCGCACCGGTCGGCTCGTCGTTGGTTTCGCCTTCGGCGCCGGCCCCGGGCGAAACGCCGACGCCGAACCGGAAGGTGCCGGACAGCGTGTGGCCGTCCACGAGGCTCACCGTCGTCCAGCTCACCGAGTAGACGCCCCGGGCGTTCGTGGAGAGCTGGATCTTGATCTCGTCCGAAC
>JBIOTM010000240.1:0-15638 GCA_044865955.1 Actinomycetota bacterium
GGTCTTGCTCCAACTCCTGCCGCTCCAGGCCGCCGCGACGCATCGGACCCACCCCGTATCGCCAGTAGTTCTCATCGCCGGTCGCCGGATGGCAGGGGAAAGGTCTCGGGACCGAGCAGCGACGTTCCAGCCGGGGAAGCCGCAGGGCCCAACCCCATGCCCCCATGACCGGCCCGCGGCTCATCGAGCTGTGTGTTCGCGTTCCCGTCGAAGGCTACGAGGAGAGCAAGATGACGCCACGTCGTCGCATGTCGGTTGCGACCCTCAGTCGAGCTGGGCGGCTCGCAGCGACAGGTAGCGCTGCTCGGGAAGGCTGGCCGTCATCCTCGCCGCGCGAAGGTAGGAGGCACGAGCGGCTTCCGGCTCACCGGCGAGCTCGAGCAGGTGCGCTCGCACCGCCTCAAGGCGGTGCGAGTGCGCCAGTCGCTGATCCGAGTCCAGAGTCCCGAGTACGGCGAGGCCGGCGCGGGGACCATCGACCATCGCCAGCGCGACCGCCTTGTTCAGCGTGACGACGGGACCGGGCGAGACCTCTTCCAGCACCTCGTAGAGGGCGAGGATCTCGCGCCAGTCCGTTGCCTCGGCGCTCGGCGCCTCGTCGTGCACGGCGGCGATCGCCGCCTGCAGCTGGTACGGACCGATCGGAACGGCGCCGAGGGTGCGGTTCAGCAACGCGGCGCCCTCTTCGATCTGGGGGGCGTTCCAGAGGTCCCGACGCTGTTCGGCGAGCGGCACGATGGATCCGTCAGGATCCGTCCGTGCCGCTCGCCGCGCGTCGGTCAGCAGCATCAGCGCCAGCAGGCCGGCGACCTCGCCCTCCCCCGGCATGAGCCCCAGCAGCGTCCGCGTGAGCCGGATCGCCTCCGTGGTGAGGTCGACCCGGTGCAGCGCCGGGCCCGCGCTCGTGGTGTACCCCTCGTTGAAGATGAGGTAGAGGACCTGGAGGACGACGCGGAGGCGCTCGGCCCGCTCGCCCGCCGGCGGACCTTCGAACCCGACGCCGCTGTCCCTGATCGTCTGCTTCGCCCGGCTGATGCGCTGGGCGACCGTCGCCTCGGGCACCAGGAAGGCGTTCGCGATCTCCTTCGTCGTCAGACCGCCGACCGCGCGCAAGGTGAGCGCCAGTTGCGAAGGCGCCGACAGCGACGGGTGACAACAGAGGAACAGCAACGTCAGCGTGTCGTCGTGCGCGGATGCCGCGCGTCCGCGCACGTCGAGCACCGCGTCGGACTCCTCCCGACGCCGACGAGCGCTCTCACTCCGCCACTCGTCCACCAGCCGGCGGTTGGCGACCGTCACCAGCCACGCTCTGGGGTCGTCCGGCACACCCTCCCTCGACCACTGCGTCGATGCCGCGAGCAGCGCCTCCTGCACGGCGTCCTCGCACGCGTCGAACCGCCCGTGCCGGCGCGCGAGCGCGCCCAGGACCTGCGGCGCGAGCTCGCGCAGCAGGTCCTCGAGGCGAGTGGTTCGATCCAGCACGTCGCCTACGCGGCGTCGGCGGCACGCTCCAACTCGGCGATGTCGATCTTCACCATCTGGAGCATCGCCTCCATGGCGCGCCGCGACCGACCCGGGTCCGGGTCGCCGATCAGCTCCATCAGCCGGTCCGGGATGATCTGCCAGGAGAGGCCGAAGCGATCCTTCAGCCAGCCGCACTGGCTCTCCTCGCCGCCGTCGGACGTCAGCGCGTCCCAGAAGTAGTCGACCTCGTCCTGGGATCCGCAGTGCACCAGGAACGAGACGGCCTCGGTGAACGGGAACTGCGGCCCGCC
This sequence comes from Actinomycetota bacterium, assembly GCA_044865955.1. GTDB lineage: Bacteria > Actinomycetota > UBA4738 > UBA4738 > HRBIN12 > JAJNBA01. Next base: position 1,776 of record JBIOTM010000240.1, read on the forward strand.
GTTCAGCGCCACGAACTCCTGCCCGTCGAGCTCGAGCGTCACGGTCATCGCGGTCCCCGGCTCGCCGGGCCCGGCCTCACCGTAGCGCGTGACGTCCAGAACCTTCGACTCACCTCGATGGGTGCCGGGTCGTGCCTTGAACAGGTCCACGTAGAGGTTCGCCGCCTCTTCGGCCTGATCGTTGAACCACAGGTACGGGGTGATGGTCTGCGACATGTCTGCTCCTCTCCCTCAGCTCGTGAACTCTTCCGGCGGCGCGTCCATGACCTGGCGCACCTCGACCGGCCCCTCGATGAACGCGACGATCTTCGAGGCGATCGCCAGCGCTCGGGCCTCCTCCTCGACGTCGACCAGGTAATAGCCGGCGAGCGACTCCTTCGCTTCGGCGAAGGGACCGTCGGTCGGGACGGGGACGCCCTGCTCGAACCGCACGGTCTTGGCCTGCGTCGGATCGGCGAGGCCGACGCTGTCGACCCGTTCGCCCGAGTCGGCCAGCTCCTGGTCGAGGTCGGTCATGAACCGGATCATGCTCTTGATCCACTCCGTCGACCGCGTCTCGACCATGGTGGCCTGGTCCCCGAACATCGCGATCATGTACTTCATCCCGTCCTCCTTCCGCGACCCAGGGTGGGCGCGCTCTCATCCCTTGGTCGGAGCGGCCCGCTGCTCCTCGACATCCCCGGCGCCCGATCCCGGGAACCGTCGAGCCTACCCTGGCGCGTCGGAGGTGGTTCAGGATGCGACCATCCCGGGTGGAAGGAGGCTCTCCGTGGCCACGCTGATCTACTCGGCGATCGCGTCGCTCGACGGCTACGTCGCCGACGATGAGGGCAACTTCGACTGGGCCGAGCCGGACGAGGAGGTGCACACGTTCGTCAACGACCTCGAGCGGCCGGTCGGCACCTACCTGTACGGGCGGCGGATGTACGACGTGATGGTCGCCTGGGAGACGATGCGCACCGCCGATCAGCCGCCGTTCATCCAGGAGTACGCGGAGATCTGGCGGGCCGCCGACAAGATCGTCTACTCCACGACGCTGGAGGCGGTCGCCAGCGGCAGGACGCGGATCGAGCGCGCCTTCGACCCGGAAGCGGTCGAGCGGATGAAGGAGTCGTCGGAGCGTGACCTCACCGTGGGTGGTCCCGACCTCGCCGCCCAGGCGATCGCTGCCGGGCTGGTCGACGAGTGCCGCCTGTTCCTCGCGCCCATCGTGGTGGGAGGGGGCACGCAGGCGCTGCCCGACGCTACGCGCTGGGACCTCGAGCTCGTGGACGAACGCCGCTTCGGCAACGGCATGGTGCACCTGCGCTACCGGACAAGGAGCTGAGGGGCGCGGAGTACGATCGACGTATGGATGCTTCGACCTTCTGGAAGTTCCTGCACATCGTGGCGATGTTCGTGGCCGTCTCGATCTTCGTCGGCCAGGGCATGCTGTCGGGCGCCGTTGCTCGCTCTGGAGACGTCCGAGCCCTCCATCGCGTCCTTGCGGCGGAGGAGCGGTTCGCCCCGCTCGGAGGCTCGGTCTTCCTGATCGGGATCGTCTTCGGGTTCCTCGCCGCGATCACGGGCGACTTCGACCTGACGCGGACGTGGCTCGTGATCTCCTACGTCCTGGCGCTGTTCATCCTGGTGAACGGGCTGACCTACCACCGGCGTCAGGCCGAGAAGCTCAAGGCCGCCGCAGAAGCGAGCCCGGACGACCGGTCGTCCGAGGAGCTTCGCGCGATCGCGGGCGCTCCGAGCGCCGCCGTGATGAACGCGATCGACGGCCTCGCGTGGCTCGCGATCATCTACGTGATGGTGGCGAAGCCGTTCAGCTGAGGCCTGACCGATCCATCGAGGACGAGATGGATCAGGGCGTCGGCGGGATCTCGACGACGCGGTCTCGCTCGACACCGAAGTCCCACACGTCGATCAGCGGTGGCTCCAGGCCGAGCGTCGTGAGGGCGGTGCAGATCTGACTCCGATGGTCGGTCCCGTGGTGCAGCGCCTGCGCGAGCCGGATGCTGACAGGCGCGTGGGTCTCGGACCCGTCGTCGCGGTGCCGTACGAGGACGGCCTCCGGATCGGGGTCCTCGGCGAGGACCTCCGACCAGGCGGCCGCGTTGCCCTCCATCGTCGCCCGGAGCTGCGGGAGGTCCATCGCGTCCTCGTCGATGCGAGGGACGCGTCCACCGGTCATCACGAACAGGTACGAGGCGTCGGCCCCGACGGTGTGGCGCGCCGTGTCGAGGATCGAGCCGTAGGTCCCCGGGACGGCGGTCCCCAACTGCTCGGGCGTGAGCCCGAGGCAGACCTCGAGCAGCCGCAGCGTCGCCCACACGTGGTGGCCGAACGCGTCCTCCAACACATGGGTGCTCATGGCGCCGAACCGTAGCAGAGCCGTGTTGCGCCCCGAACCAAGCGGTGTCGGTGGGTTCCTGTTCGACGACGAGGGCGCACCGATCCTGCGCGGGTTCGCTCTCTTGGTTCGATGGGAGGAAGTGGAGTACCTTGAGTTCATCGACGTGTGAGGTGACACGCATGGGCAGGGGGAACAATGGCAGCGGCTCGACCTCGATCGAGAAGCGTGGCGGGTACGAGTCCAGCTCGAAGCCGGTCAAGCAGCTCGCGCCGCCCCCGAAGGGCCCGGGAGCCGGAGCAAAGCCGGCCGCGACGTCGAAGAGATAGGGGAGCGGCCGCTCTCGGCACCGCACCCGATCGTCGTCACTGATCATGGCCGGATCGAGTGAGGCGCCATGACGACCGGTCCCGATCAGACGATCGCTCCGTACGCGCAGGGCATGCTGGAGGTCGGCGACGGCAACCGCGTGTACTGGGAGACATGCGGCAACCCTCGGGGCAAGCCGGCCGTCGTGCTGCACGGTGGCCCGGGGTCCGGATGCTCGCCGTGGCATCGCCGGCTGTTCGACCCCAGCGCGTACCGGATCGTGCTTTTCGACCAGCGGGCATGCCGCCGGAGCACACCGCACGCGAGCGAGCCCGACGTGGATCTGACGACCAACACGACCCAACACCTCGTCGCGGACATGGAGCTGCTCCGCGGACATCTGGGGATCGATCGGTGGTTGGTCCTGGGCGGGTCGTGGGGAAGCACCCTCGCCCTCGCCTACGCCGAGACGCACCCCGAGCGGGTCAGCGAGATCGTCCTGTGGGGGGTGACCACGGGACGGCGAGCGGAATCCGACTGGCTGTTCCGGGGCGGCGTGGCGGTGCTGTTCCCCGAGCAGTGGGAACGCCTGCGCGCGGCGGTCCCGCCGGCCGACCGCGACGGCGACGTCGTGGAAGCCTATGCGCGGATGGTGCACGATCCCGACCCGGAGGTCCGCCGGCGCGCCGCCCTGGCCTGGTGCACATGGGAGTCGGCGACGTCCGACTGGCCGCCGACCTCCGGACTCGACGAGCGGTACGCGGATCCCGCGTTCGCGCTGGCGTTCGCGCGTCTCGTGACGCACTACGTCGGGCACGACGCCTCCCTCGAGGACGGGGTCCTCCTTCGCGACGCGCATCGGTTGGCCGAGACCCCGGGGATCCTCGTGAACGGGCGCTTCGATCTCCAGGCGCCGATCGCGAACGCGTGGACGCTCTCGCGGGCGTGGCCGCGAGCAGAGCTGGTCATCGTCGAGAACGCGGGGCACGCCGGCGACGACCCCGCCCTCACGCGTGAGCTGGTCTCGGCGACCGATCGGTTCGCATCCGGGTAGCCCGCGATCGCCGGGCCCTTCGATACGAGCCAGGGTCCAGACGACGACCCCCCGGACGCTAGCGGGCTGACATGTTCAGCCGACGGGCATCACCCAGGTTCGAGTTGCCTTCCAGGAACGTGATCCTCTGCACCTCCGACCCGAACGGTCCCGTGTACCGGAGGACGTACAGGCCGTTCCGGACGTCCACGACGTAGATCAGGCCATCCCTGACGATCGGGTAGCTCCACATCACGACCTTGTTCGGGCCGCGCGAGAGGGCCGGATCCTCGATCGCCACGGAGGGTTCGGGCGTTGGCGAGAACCAACCGGTCTGAACGGGCAGCCCGGGGTCGGAGATGTCGATGGCCTGCAGGCCGCCGGAGTGCCACGCGTCGAAGGCGAGGTTCCGGGTCAGCGTCGGGTTGTGCGATGAGTAGCTCGTGAACTGCTCCGTCGCCGCATCGTCGCCCGGGCTCCCCTGGAACGGCTGCGTGTTCTGGAAGATCTTGTACGCCCCCATCATGCGCGGGCGCCCCGGCTGCGCGACGGTCCACGTCCTGGCCCAGCCCCAGGGCCAGCCGAACGAGCCCACCGTGAAGGTCCCGTACACCTCGTCGATGGTCAGCAGGAACGGGCGCCCGGGGAAGGGCACCGCCGAGTGGCTCTCGGCGCAGCCCGCCGCCGTGTGGCCGGGGCACTGGGTCCCCGTGCCCCATGTCGGGAACGGGACGGGCGTGAGGAGCTCGTCGTTCAGCGAGACGAACTCGCCTCCGGTGTCGGCGACGACCGCGCTGGTGTCGAGGACGCCGACGCCGCCGCGCAGGTAGGCAAGGTACGTGCGGGTCCCGTCGAACGAAGGGGCCATGGAGTGGAGCGCGAGATCGAAGTCGTAGTTCGCCGCGTCACTCGCTCCGGGGAACAGCTGGTTCCAGTTCCCCCGAGCGATCTCGGTGAAGATCTCCTCCCTCGCTCGGCTGATGTCCGTGACGATCAGGTTGGGCTGGTTCGGGTCGACCGAGGTCGTCGGCGTCGAGAGCCACAGGAGGGCCCGGTCGGAGTCATGGGGATCGATCCACAGGTACATCTCGTGCGGCAACGCCGACGGGACGTACGTCGCGACCACCGGAGGATGGACCGGGTCGACGTCGAGGTCGAAGAACCGGATGCGGAAGGACTGAGCGGTCCGCGGGCACGCATGGATGACCCGGCTGCACCGGAAGTACATCACCATCAGGAGCTTCTCTTCCGGCCATACCCGCAGCTCTCGAGAGGTCTGACCCACGTTCGCCCCCGAGACGAACTCGGTCCCGAACTCGCCCACGACCGTCGGGTCCGACGGGTCCGCCACATCGACGACGAGGATCCCGGGATGGACGTGCGGGCACGTCCCGTCCGGTGCCGTCGGAGGCAGGACCGGCACGACCGGCCCAGAAGCGTTCAGGTCTCCGCACGAGTTCGAACCGTCGGTTCGGTTCCCGATGTAGATGAAGTGGTCGAAGAAGGCGGGAGCGGCGTTCATGCCGCGGGGGACCGGGTTCCCGTCGAGCTCGGAGGCCGAGAGGTCGTTGTGTCCGACGAGGGTGAAGTTCATCGAGGTCCCCGGCGTGCCGCCTCCCGGACCGACGCCCGTGTCCGACCGGGCGACGGCCGGCACCAGGCCTGCGACGACGACGAGGATCAGTAGCAACGGCTTTCGCATCCGCTCCTCCTTACGCTGATCGATACCGACGGTCGGGGTCCGCGGGAGATGCACTGGGCGGGAGCGTGCGCTCGGGTTGCGACCGGTCTCGGGCGGGTGCGGATGCGCATACGCATCGCCTTTCTCCACCCCTCACATAGTCACGACCGACCGTAGCCCCACTCCGGATCGCTCGTCAATCGAGCCTCGGGAACTGAACGGTCCGGCTCGCCGTGGCCGCGGTCTTCATCCACCGCGGGAAGGGACGAGCCGATCCGATGGTTGCAGGGATCAGGATGAGCGAGCTGGACGAGTTCCGAGCCGAGAAGGACGCGTTCTTCCGCGACGACCCTCGTTCACCGCTGCTGCCCGAGCAGAGGACCTCGTTCGAGGGCCTCTCGTACTTCCCCGAGAACGAGGCGCTCCGGATCCGAGGGAGGCTCGAGACCGAGGGGGTCGATCGGGGCGAGCGCATCCTGATGCAGACCACGACGGGGGGAGAGCAGGAGTACCGGCGCGCGGGCGTGGTGCGATTCGACGTGGATGGGGCACCGGCGCAGGTGACGCTCTATGCCTCCAGCGACTCGCACGACCTCTTCCTGCCGTTCCGGGACACGACGAGCGGGAAGGAGACGTACGGCGCCGGGAGGTACCTGGAGGTCGAGCATCCAGGCCCCGACGGGCGAGTCGTCGTCGACCTCAACTACGCCTACAACCCCTTCTGCGCGTACAACCCCCGGTGGTCGTGCCCGATCCCTCCCGGCGAGAACTGGCTTGCGGTCCCGATCCGCGCGGGGGAGAAGTCGTTCCCGGGCGCCCACGAGGTCCAGCTCGTCGGGTGAGGCCGATCACCGGCCGACGAAGCGTCCTTCCCGTCGTTCCGCTCGTACAGGGACACCCCGATGAGGGACTTCCCACGAGACGAACCGAGGACTAGGTTCCAGGGGAGATGCGGCCGGAACCCCGACGGCGCGCTCGACCTCCCCCCCGATCGTTCAGGACAACCACGTCCAGCCCACGGGACGGCCGGCTGCTCGGACCCCCCGATCCCGTCTTCGGGTTCCTCGTCGCCCCGGAGGTGCGATGACATGAAGAGATCTCTGCTACTGCTCGTTTCGGCCCTGACGCTGGCCCTGTTCGCCCCGGCCACGGCCCAGGGCGCACACACCAGTGGAACGTTCCTGCTCGTGATGGAAGCCCCGAACTTCGGGGTGGCTGCCAACGGCGATGAGGTCGAGGTGACGGGCGAAGGTGAGTTCTCGGCATCGGCGAAGACGGTGTCGGCGAGCGGGGAGTTCGTCCATCTGGATGCCGAGGGCAACGTCCTGGTCACCGGCACGTGGACGGCAACCCAGCTCATCTCGTTCAGCTTCTACGGCTGCCGTTTCATCCCGGCGATCGGTGTCGACACCGGGAACGACAACTTCTGCGGTGGCGCTCTCAAGATGCGGGTGATGCTCGACACACCCCTCGGGCAGATATCGGGGATCATGACGGTCTTCTGCATCATCGGGCCCCAAGCCCCCTCGAGTCACAACGAGCCCGAGGGCGAAGGGGTCACCCTCGACGTGCCCGGGATCATCAACTTCACCCACACCGCGCACGGGATGAACGTGTACGTCAGGACGAGCTAGCCCTTTCGGGCCGAAGGCCACAGGGTCGAACGGGGATACCGCGCCGACCCCGGCTATGCCGGGGTCGGCGCGCTCGCGGCCGACAACGCCCTCGGGAGTGCCGGCCGGCGGGTGGACTACACCGCGCTTCCGCGGGTCACGTTCACGACGCCCGCCATCGCCTCCGTCGGGGTGACCGACGAACAGGCCCAGACGGGAGGATACGCGTGCGAGTGCCGGGTCCTCGACCTCCACCACGTCCCGAGAGCGAGGGTGAACCTCGACACTCGAGGGTTGGTCAAGGTCGTCGCGGATCGCTCCAGCGGACGGGTGCTCCGGATCCACGTGCTGGCCGAGAACGCGGGCGACGTGCTCCTGGCCGGCGTGTACGCCGTGAAGTTCGGACTCACGGTCGACGATCTCGCGAACACGTGGGCGCCGTATCTCACGATGGCGGAAGGGATCAAGCTCGCGGCGCAGACGTTCACGCGTGACGTGTCGAAGCTCTCGTGCTGCGCCGCCTGAAGGAGGTGGACGGGTCGAGGAACCGCCCTTCCATGCACCGTGGGCTCGCGCCCTGGCTGGCGGGGGCCATCATCGCCCTGGCCGTGGGGACGGCCTGCACCGACCGCACGCCACCGTCGCAAGGACGGTCTCCGAGTCAGGCGCCCGCCGCAGAGCCGACCGCGGTCCGGGATCTGACCTCCATCGACATGCTGCGGGATCGGTTCGAGGAGGACGCAGGGACCGTCCGGCTGATCCTGCTGATCTCACCCACCTGAACGACGTGTCTGGCTGGCGCCAGTTGGGTGCAGCGAGAGATCCTGGAGGCAGATCGATCGGCGGATCTCACCGTGTACGCCGTGTGGGTGCCGTTCCTCGGTGGGACTCAGGACGCGGCGAACCTCTCGCAGCGGGTGCTGCCGGACCCGCGTGTCGTCCACTTCTGGGACGGGTCCGCGCTCACGAGCGATTGGTTCGCCGAGAACGTCGAGCACAGCCCCGGTCCGGCCTGGGACGTCTACTACCTCTACGGCCCGGACGCCCGCTGGTCGGACGTCCCGGGCCCACTCGTCGGCTCCGGCGCCACGATCATCGGTCGGAGCTCCGAGCTGAAAGCGGCGATCACACCGTTGCTCGCCGGCGCTTCGACCGGGTGACGGTTCGTGCGTAGCGGCTCGGTGGAACCATCGACGAGCACGCGGACGCCGTCCGGCCGGAGAGTGGTCGTGGCTGCCGTGACGACGATGGCCGTGCTGACGGTCGCCGTGGCGGCAGGCCTCGCCTCTCCCACGGACGGCGGCGTGCCCGTGATCTTCGTGAGCCGCATCTCCTCGGCGGTCGGTGGCGCGATCACAGGTGCCGGAGGCGCGCTCTGGTGGACCTATGCGTTCCTCCTCGGTGGGGTGGCGGCCTTCAACCCGTGCGGGTTCGCTCTCCTGCCCGCGTACCTCGGGCTGTACCTCGGCGAGGAGGGTGGCCGCAGCTCGAGCCTCGCATCGCGGGCGAGACGATCGCTGAGCGTCGCCGCCGTCGTGGCCGCGGCGTTCACGGTGCTGTTCGGCGCGATGGGAGCCGTCTTCGCGATCGGATCGTCCGTCGTCGTCCGTTCCCTCCCGTGGGCCGGCCTCCTCATCGGGGTCGTGTTGATCGTCGTCGGGGGGATGACGCTCGCGGGCCGGTCGGTGGATCAAGGACTTCTCCGGCGGATGGCTGCATCCCTCGGCAGGGGTGCGAACGAGCGGAGGACGCGCGGGTACGCGGCGTTCGGTTTCGCGTACGGCGTGGCGTCACTCGGCTGCACGCTTCCCCTGTTCCTGGCCCTCATGGGCACGGCGGTCGCATCCGCGGGGACGTGGGCCGCCGTCGGGGCGTTCGCTCTGTACGGGGTTGGGATGGCGGCGACCCTGGGGATCGTCACGGTGGTGGCCGGGATGGTGACCTTCGGAGTCATCGGGCGGCTGCGGTCCATGACGCGTTTCGTCTCCGGCGTGAGCAGCGCGCTGTTGCTGCTCTCGGGCGCGTACGTCGTCTACTACTGGCTCTCGGCGGGAAGACTCCTCCTCGGCTGAATCCGGGGCACCACGGGCGAGGCGGTCGTGCCGGTCGCCAGGTCACGAGACGCCGGGTCCCTTCGACGGAATCGGATCGGGCTCGGCGGCGTCCGTCCATGGTGGGAACGGATCACTGCACCCAGCGAACCACCGAGCCCATCGCGGCCTGACCGGAAGGAGCGGAGATGCAGCAGGAGTCCGAGGGCACACGCGGCGGCTTCGTGTGCGACAAGTGCGGGGCATCCTTCGACACGCAGGACGAGCTCGATCGTCACATCCAGAGCGAGCACATGGCAGGCGAGGGCGGGCACCCGGAAGGCGAGGGATCACAGGCGTCGTAGCCCTCGCTATCCCACGTGACCCCGCGTTCGCGGGAATCGCGAGCCACGATCGGGCGTCCTGGGTGCAGGGATGACCGTGCGCCAGGATCACGAGGAGTTCCTGCACGCGACGATGGGCGCGATGGACGTCGTCTACAACCTGGCACGCCGGTTCGCCGAACGGCCGGAGGACGCGGAGGACCTCGTGCAGGAGACCTACCTCGCCGCGTACCGCGCCTGGAGGGACCATCGGCATCCCCGCCGCGTCGAGCCGTGGATCGCCACGATCTGCCTGAACCTGGGGCGATCGCGGTACCGGGCCCGTGGGCGCCGCCCCATCGAGGTCTCGATCGGGGACCGTGACTTCCGGGCTCCGGGCATCGCGGACCCCGAACGGGCGGCCGAGGCGGCGACGGACCGGGACGCGCTCTACGAGGCGATGCGGCGGATCCCGGAGGAGCAACGGGTGGCGATCACGCTCGTCGACCTCGCCGGGCTGACCACGGCGGACGCGGCGCGCGCCATGAGGACCCCCAGGGGGACGGTGTTGTCGCGCCTGCACCGGGGGCGGCGAGGCCTCACCGCGCTCCTAGGGGACGAGGTACGGGGGGTGGAGGAACGATGAAGCGGTGGCTGTCGATGCGACGTCACGATCCCGAGCGGAACTCGGCCGAGTACGTGTCGGGCGAGCTCTCGGCCCGGGCACGGCGCTGGTTCGAGCACCACCTCCTCGACTGCGAGGATTGCTGGCGCGAGGTCCTGCTCGGCCGCTTCGGCAGGCGTGCGGCGGAGGACGCGCGCGAGCCCGCTCCGGTCGGTCTCCGGGATCGCGTGCGGGCGGCGGTGCTGCTCTCCACAGGCGACGGAGGCCCTCCGACCGACGCCGCGGGCTGACCACGAGCGAGGCGCGCCCGTCGACTCACCCGCCGTGAGTGTGCGGTTGGGCGATCGACTGCCGGAGCTCCAGTCGGAGGCACCGGTAGCAGATCACGTGACCGCAGTCATCCCGCTCGCAGAAGGCGCACAGCTCGATGCCCCTGCCGCATCGCATGCAACGCAGGAGCGCCGAGTGCTCGCCGCTCGGAACGGAAGTTCGGCCCGGATCGATCATCCCATGTCCTCCGCTCCGTGTGCCCGGTGCTGCCCGTGACGCTCGACGGTGACCCGAACGGCGTCCTCCTTCGTGAGGAGCCCGATCAACCGCCCGTCCGACGAGGTGATGGGTGAGCTCGCGAGGTCGTGTTCCACCATGAACTCGGCCAGCTCCTCGATGGGGACGTTCGGGCGGAAGGTGCTCGGGCCGGCCTTCATGACCTCCTCCGCCGGCTCGTCACGCCCCATCTCGAGCTCCCTGCCACGGAGGAGCCCGAAGACGATCCGCTCCTCGTTCACCACGACGCATGCATCCCAGCCGGCATCGCGGACCCGTCTCCGGACCTCGCCGATCGGCTCGTCCAGCCGGCAGGTCGGGACGTCGCGGCGGGCGACGTCGCTCGCCTTGGGGCGATCGGCGTTGGCGCCCTCGACCGGGAGCCCGGCGGCGAGCCAGTCGGCCTTCCCGTCCACGTAGTCGTACACCTCGGTGAACCCGAGGGTCTCGAGCCGCCACGCGGCTCGTGGGCTGAGGTCTCAGGCCGAGTCCCAGCAGTACACGAGGACCGGTCGCGACGGGTCCAGGCGCCGCTTCGCCTCGGTCTCGATCTTCCGCAGCGGCACGTTGATCGCCCCGGGGAGATGGTCCTCCTCGAACTCTTCCGGGCCGAGGACCTCGACCACCTGGACCCCGCCATCGATCAGCGCCTGGACTTCCGCGCGGTCGTGCACCTCGTTCGGCACGGGGCGTCCTCCCGGGCTGTCGAGCCTCCCCAAAACAGGACGTCCGGGTCGGCGAAGCGATTCCGCGAGGGTTCGTCTACTCGTCGTGGACGAGCTGCGAGAACATCCCCTGCAGCGCTTCCTCACCCATGTCCGGATGCACCTCCGCCGCGTGGGCGCGCACCTTCTCCATGAGCTCCTCGTCCGTCTCGGCGGAGAGGTGGACCGTGTCGTGCCCCTCCGAGCAGTCGATCGCGCGCATGGCTCGCTCCCTTCTCGGTCGGGATCCGTCTTCCTCCACCCTAGACCCCTGGCGGCCATCCGGTCGAACGACGGGTGTCGGGTCGAACGGACGCGCACGGGGAACTCGCGGACGGCTCTCAGGGTCTTCCCAGGTTCCGGTGGTCCACTCGCTATCGACCGGACACGAAGGAGGTGTCGAGATGTGGGATCGGATCGGACCGATGGAACGAGGGCGAGGGGTATCTCGTCCTCCGGCCGAGCGAGGCGGCCGGGGTCACCGTGACGCTCGCGCGCGGGACCTACTCGGTCGAGTGGTTCGACGTCGAGGGTCGCGAGGCGGTGGAGGCGGGCGAGACGACTACCGATAGGTCCACCGCGACCGCGTTCAGCCCTCCGGCCGAAGCGTCCGGCCGGTCGTGCTGTACCTCAAGAAGGTCGGAGACACGCCCTCGACCGGGACCCCGAGGACCCCGGAAGGGTTCCCGACGCGAGGCGGTTGCACCTCATGAGAGCGTGGCTCGAGGAGGTAACGGAGATGAGCGATGCGGCTGGGATCGTCGCGCTGGTCGGCCGGCTGCTGTTCGGCCTGTACTTCGCGGCGCTCGGCACCGGGTTCCACATCCCCAAGACGAAGATGGCGGAGGAGTACGCCCGGTCGATGCGGTTCCCGTTCCCGGGGATCGCCGGTTGGCCGACCGGCCTCTGGATGACCGCGGGAGGCCTGTCGATCGCGTTCGGGATCTGGCCGGACATCGGGGCGCTGATGATCGCGGCCTTCGCCATCCCGGCGGCCGCGTGGTTCCACCGCTTCTGGGAGGTCGAGGACCCGATGCAGCGGAGCTTCCAGCAGGGCTACTTCGGCCGGAACGTGATCATCGTCGGCGCCTGCCTGGTGATGTTCGCGCTCTTCGCCACCGCAGGCGACTCGCTGCGCTACGCGATCACCGGCCCGGCGTTCACGTTCTAGAGCCTTCCTGCTACAGCGGGCAGTTCGGGCAGCAGGGCTCGAACGGGATCTTTTCGGGTGCCATCGATCCGATGCTAGCAGCGCCCCGATGAGCTCCGGGTGTCGCCGCCGTCTGGTAGTCAGTGGGGAATGAGGGAGGAGGAGGCATGAACCTCAACGGTGTGTTGATCGGGAGCGAGGACCCCCAGCCGCTCGTCGAGTACTACACGAAGCTCTTCGGCGGGCCGGGCTGGAGCGAGGGCGGCTACACGGGTTGGCAGATCGGCACGGGCTGGATGGTCGTCGGCGTGCACGACCAGGTCAAGGGCAAGAACGTCCATCCGGGCAGGGTGATCTGGGACATCGAGACCCCCGACGTGCAGGGCGAGTTCGAGCGGTTCAAGGCAGCCGGCGCGACGGTGGTCCGTGAGCCTTACCACCCGGGTGCGGAGCCCGGGGGATGGGTGGCTACGTTCGCCGATCCGGACGACAACTACTTCCAGCTCGTCAGCCCCATGGAGGGCTGAGCTCGAAGGCCGGTCGACGTTGCCCGGGTCCGGTTCGATGGCGGGGCTCGGCATGGTCGGCGTGCCGAGCAACTCCGCCGGCACCCCCGGGGGGGTCGCCCGAGGACCGGGAGCGCTCCGTGACGCCGGCCTCGTCGAGGCCCTGCGATCACGCGCATCGGTGTTCGACTACGGTGACGTGGACCTCCCCACGCCTTCATCTCGACGCGACCCCCGGACGCACGTGATCGATCCGGAGGGTCTCAAGGCGCTCGTCGAGGCCGTGCGCGAGGGTGTGACGGCGATCCTGGCCGACGGACGGTTCCCCCTCGTGTTCGGCGGGGACTGCCCGCTCCTGCTCGGATGCCTCGCCGCGTTGGGCGGGACGGGGCCACGGGGCCTGCTGTTCGTCGACGGGCACGAGGACGCCTATCCACCCGAGCGGTCGACGACCGGTGAGGCCGCCGACATGGAGCTGGCCTTCGCGCTCGGGATCGTGGATGCGCCGTGGTGGCCTGAGCTCGCGCCCCTCGCCCCACTCGCCTCGCCGGCGCACGTGCGGATCCTCGGTCCGCGGGATCAGGCGGTCCGGGCGCGGGAAGGCGCGGGCTCACTGGCCGATCGCGTGTCGGTCGTCGACGCTCCCGAGCTGGCCGCGGATCCCGCGGGGTCCACCGAGGCCGCGGTCGCATCGTTCACGATCCCCTGGTGGTTCCACCTCGACCTCGACGTCCTGTCGACCGCGGCGCTGCCGGCCGTCGACTACCCCCAGGAGGGTGGGCTGGGTTGGGACGAGCTCGAGGTCGTCGCGACGACGGCGCTGGGAGCCGGCCCGGTCGGGTGGGACGTCACGATCTACAACCCGGATCTCGACCCGGACCGGACCCATGCGAGCCGCATCGTCCGGTTCGTCGGCGAGGCGGCCCGCGCGATCCCCTCGGGGGCGTGACGGCGGCGGGGACGGAGGGGTCGGGGATGCTCCTGGAGGAGGTCGCGGCGACG
>JBIOTM010000241.1:0-2198 GCA_044865955.1 Actinomycetota bacterium
CGCCGCGTACAGGAACGACGTCTGGGGGAGCGCGACGCCTTGCTCTCTGGCCTCGCGCAGCGTGGGCAGTTCGCACGCGGAGGCGACGACGGCGAAAAGCGCGACGGTGGCGACCAACGTCGCGCGCTTACGCGTCGCGCCGAACGGCGCGCGGAACGTGCCGGCCATGGGAGCCCAATCTTCGCACGGCGGTCGAGTTCGCACTGCTAGCATCGCCCTCGCCGATGGGTGACAACGGTCCCTCGGACCTCTCAGCGCTGCTCGCCGGATCGGCGCACGTCGTCCCGGAGGACGGGCTCGGGGCCAAGCTCGAGCTCGGCAGGCCCCTTCGCGTGAAGCTCGGCCTGGACCCGACGGCGCCGGCGGTCACGCTCGGATGGGCGGTCGTCCTTCGGAAGCTGCGTCAGTTCCAGGACGCGGGGCACGTCGCCGTCCTGATCGTCGGCGACTTCACGGCGAGGGTGGGCGATCCGTCCGGCAAAACCGAGACCCGTCCTCGCCTGGGGAAGGAGGAGGTCCTCGGGTACGCCGAGCGCCTCCTGGACCAGTTCTGGCTGATCCTGGACCGGGAGCGCACCGAGGTCCGTACCAACTCGGAGTGGCTCGAGCCGCTCGACACGGAGGAGGTCCTGCGCCTGACCGCCTCCACGACGGTCGCCCGCATGCTCGAGCGCGACGACTTCGCGGCGCGCTTCGCGGCCGGCCGGCCGATCTCGATCATGGAGTTCCTGTATCCGCTCCTGCAGGGCAGGGACTCGGTCGCGGTCGGGGCCGACGTCGAGCTCGGGGGCACCGACCAGCTGTTCAATCTGTTGGTGGGGCGCGACGTCCAGCGCGAGTACGGACAGGAGCCGCAGGTCGCCCTCACGACACCGCTGCTCGTGGGGACCGACGGGGTCCAGAAGATGAGCCAGTCGCTCGGGAACTACGTCGGCATCACCGATCCGCCGGACGAGATGTTCGGCAAGCTCGTACGGGTCCCCGACGAGCTGATCCCCGACTACCGGCGGCTGACCCTCGACTTCTTCCGCGATCCCGCCGAGGCGGACCGGGTTGCGACGGGTCTCGCCGACGGCTCGCTCGATCCTTGGGCCGAGAAGCGCCGGATGGCTCGCGAGGTGGTCGACCTCTACCACGGCGCCGGCTCCGGGGAGCAGGCGCAGGTTCGGTTCGACCGCGTTCATCACGACCGCGCCGTCCCCACGGACGCCAAGTCGGCGCGGATCCCCGACGGAACCGTTCGGGAGGGGAAGATCTGGGTGCCGCGCCTCCTGCAGTCGCTCGGGCTGGCCTCCTCCGCCTCCGACGCCAGGCGTCTGATCAGTGCAGGAGCGGTGAGGCTGGACGGGGTCCCGGTCGACGAGGAGCATTCGGACCTGGCCGTGGAGGAGCTCGTCGGCAAGGTCCTGCAGGTGGGGCGGAGGCGCGAAGCGCACGGCATCCGGCTCCTGGATCCCGCCTAGGTGAGCTGCGCCCCCGGGGCTCCCGGCGCCCCGGCGGGGTCGCTTGTTATCATGATCGACAGCCGAACAGCGCTTTCCTCCCCGTCGTCGAACCTCAGTTCGATTCTCGGTTGACGCGGAAGGACACCGGCCGTACTATTGGCGGTCGGCGCGACCCCTCTTCTGGAGTCCACTTCTTCGGGTCGGCGCGCGCACCTTGAGAACTGAACAGTGTGCCAAAAGCCAGTGCGTTTCCCCGTCGAGGGAAGGGCGCGGTTTCGCCGCGTCCGGATCTTCGACGGTCTTGCGGAAGCAACGAATCACAGGAGGCCGACCCGGGTGTGCTACCCGGTGACGCCGACTCTTCACACCGAACCCCGAGCCGGTCTTCGGACCGGATAGAGGTTCTTCTACGGAGAGTTTGATCCTGGCTCAGGACGAACGCTGGCGGCGTGCTTAACACATGCAAGTCGAGCGGGAACCTCTCGAGGGGTAACCCTTGGGAGGGGAGAGCGGCGAACGGGTGAGTAACACGTGGGCAACCTGCCCCGGACACCGGGATAACCCAGGGAAACCTGGGCTAATACCGGATACTCCGACGCGATCGCATGGTCGTGCCGGGAAAGCTCCGACGGTCCGGGATGGGCCCGCGGCCTATCAGCTTGTTGGTGGGGTAACGGCCCACCAAGGCGACGACGGGTAGCTGGTCTGAGAGGACGGCCAGCCACACTGGGACTGAGACACGGCCCAGACTCC
>JBIOTM010000242.1:0-2614 GCA_044865955.1 Actinomycetota bacterium
AGGCGGATGCCGCGGGCGGCGGCCACCTCGAGCGCTCTCTCGTACCCGGCGTCGGCGTGCCGGATCACGCCGCTGCCGGGGTCGGTCGTCAGAACGCGCTCGAGCCGTTCGGCCGCGTTCTCGCTCCCGTCCGCCACGACGACCATCCCCGCGTGGATCGCGTACCCGATCCCCACGCCGCCGCCGTGGTGCACGCTCACCCAGTGCGCGCCGGCGGCGGTGTTGATCAGGGCGTTGAGGATCGGCCAGTCGGCGATCGCGTCGGAGCCGTCCTTCATCGCCTCGGTCTCCCGGTACGGGGACGCCACCGAGCCGCTGTCGAGGTGATCGCGGCCGATCACGATCGGCGCTGACACCACCCCCTTCGCCACCATCTCGTTGAACCGCAGCCCCGCCCTCGCGCGCTGCCCGTAGCCCAGCCAGCAGATCCGGGCGGGCAGCCCCTGATACGCGACGCGGTCCTGCGCCATCTCCAGCCACCGGTGCAGACGCTCGTCCTCCGGGAACAGCTCGGCGACCGCGCGGTCGGTCTCCTCGATGTCCTCGGGATCGCCGGATAGCGCCGCCCACCGGAACGGCCCCTTGCCCTCGCAGAACATCTGCCGGACGAACGCCGGCACGAACCCCGGATAGGCGTAGGCCCGGTCGAAGCCGCCCGCCTCGGCGCCAGCTCGGAGGTTGTTCCCGTAGTCGAACACGACCGCGCCGGCGTCGAGGAACCCGACCATCGCCTCGACGTGGCGGGCCATCGACGCGTGCGCGCGGCGCTGGTACCCCTCCGGGTCCTCGTCGCGGAGGGATGCCGCTTCCTCCACCGTGAGACCCGCGGGGATGTAGCCGCCCAGTGGATCGTGCGCGCTGGTCTGGTCGGTGACCACGTCGGGTCGGAACCCTCGCTCGAGGAGCTCGGGCTCGACCTCCGCGCAGTTGCCGAGCACCCCGATCGAGAGCGGCTCGCGCGCGTCCTTCGCCTCGTCCGCCCAGGCCAGGGCCTCGTCGACGGAGTCCGTCTCGCGGTCGAGGTAGCGCGTCTTGATGCGGCGTTCGATCCGTTCCGGGTCGACCTCGATGCAGATCGCCACGCCCCCGTTCATCGTGACCGCGAGCGGCTGGGCGCCGCCCATCCCGCCGAGCCCGCCCGTTAGCGTGATCGTGCCCGCGAGCGTCCCACCGAACCGCTGCGCGGCGCACTCGGCGAGCGTCTCGTACGTCCCCTGGAGGATCCCCTGGGTCCCGATGTAGATCCACGAGCCGGCCGTCATCTGGCCGTACATCGTCAGCCCCGCGTGCTCCAGCTCGCGGAAGGTGTCCCAGTCCGCCCACTTCGGCACGAGCATCGCGTTCGAGATCAGCACCCTCGGCGCCATGTCGTGGGTCCGGAAGACGCCGACGGGCTTCCCCGACTGGACCAGGAGGGTCTCGTCGTCGCCGAGGTCCTTCAACGAGCGGACGATCGCGTCGAACGCCTCCCAGGAGCGGGCCGCGCGACCCGTTCCGCCGTAGACCACCAGGTCCTCCGGACGCTCGGCCACCTCGGGATCGAGGTTGTTCATCAGCATCCGCATCGCGGCCTCCTGCGGCCACGAGCGGCACGAGAGCTCCGTCCCCCTGGGTGCGCGCACCTCACGAGCGTCCACGGGATACCTCCGGTTGGGTAACCTCCATCCGGCCTACGGCACGGATGCTACCCGGATGCTTGAGCCGCACCGTCGCCGCTTGTAGCGTCCGGCGCGATGCCCTCCGATGGAAGGACCTTCCACGTCGACGCCTCGAGCGAGCCGATCCGCGTGCTCCTGGCGGACGACGAGCCGGGCCTCCGCGTGGCCCTCACCGAGCTCCTCAGCCACGAGGATCGGGTCGAGCTGATCGGGACGGCGGCCGACGCCGAGGAGGCGATCCGGCTCGCGCAGATCGACCTGCCGGACGTGGCGCTCGTGGACGTGCGCATGCCCGAAGGCGGCGGTCCGCACGCCGCCCGGGGCATCGGCCGCGTCTCGCCGAAGACGCGGGTGATCGCGCTCTCCGCGTACGAGGACCGCGACAACGTCCTGGAGATGCTCCGCGCCGGCGCCGTCGGCTACCTCGTCAAGGGCACGGCCGCCGACGAGCTGGTGGAAGGGATCGAGAAGGTGGCGCAGGGCGGGACGAGCCTCTCGGCGGACGTGATGCGCGGCGTGGTCTCGGAGCTCGCCACCCAGCTGCGCCGCCAGGAGATCGAACGCGAGGCGAACGAGGCGCTCCGCGGCGACATCGAGCGGTTCGTCTCCGGCCACGGCGTATGGATGGTGTTCCATCCGATCGTCGACCTCGAGACGCGGCAAGAGATCGGGATGGAGGCGCTCGCGCGGTTCGGCTCGATCCCGGTGCGACCTCCGGACCACTGGTTCGCCGAGGCGACGGCCTTGGAGCTCGGGCTCCAGCTCGAGCTGCGGACCCTGAAGGAGGCGCTCGACGCCCTGCCCAGGATCGCCGATCCTCTCTTCCTGTCGGTGAACTGCTCGCACCGCTCCGCCGCCGACCCCGGGTTCGCCGAACGGTTGAACGGCGTCGAGCACCGGATCGTCCTGGAGATCACCGAGCACGAGGCGATCGAGGACTACGGCGCGCTCGCGGA
>JBIOTM010000243.1:0-6613 GCA_044865955.1 Actinomycetota bacterium
CGTGTTCGAATCAACGGACTCCGCGCCGGGGGCGCGTGACCGTGGTCAGGCGCCTAGGTGCGCAGCAGGTGCGCAGGCGCCGCCGCTACTCGGGGTCGACCTGCACGTCTGTGACGGTGACGGACGCGATGACGTCGAGCGCCACCTTGCGCGTCGTCGTGTTGTCGCCGTAGTGCTGCGAGTCCAGGAGGTTCACGACCCCCCGGGCTTCATCGACGTCGCGGAGCGTCGTCAGGTGGATCGTCTCGCCCGTGACGAGATGGACGTCGACGGCACGGCCGACCGTGCGGGCATACCGGAGGTCATCCAAGAACGCTTCCATGCCGAAGCAGGCTAGCAGGCGGGGAGGACATCGAACACGCGTTCGGCTAGGCTGCTTCCCTACTTTGCTTACTCCGACGCTTGCCGCGGGCGATGTAGGTGTGCACGGGCTCGTGCTGCCAGCAGTAGTTCCACTTGTTGTAGATCGAGAGCTTGGTGCTGCACCCGGGTGCCTCGCAGACGCGATCGGCCTGGTAACGCCTGTTGGCCCTCGGGAGCGACCGGACCGACTGGCCCCGGTACCTCTCCTCCGCCATCTCGCTCACGTCCTCCCACTGTTCCTGGCCGCTTGTCCTGGCCGCTGCTCCCGGCCATGCGGGCGGATCGGGCGCCCGCCCTTTCGTGTCATTCGAACGGTCCCCGCCGCCGGTTCATTCCCCCGGTGGGCCCGGGCGGGACGGCTTCAGGTGCCCCGGAACTCGGGCGGACGCTTCTCGATGAAGGCGCGCATGCCCTCACGCTGGTCGTCGGTACCGAACAGCGTGACGAAGAGCTCTCGCTCGCGGGCGATCCCCGCCGGCCCGGGCGTTCGGATGGCTCCCCTGATCGCCTCCTTGGCGGCGGCGAGGGCCGCGCGGGGGCCTCGGGCGAAGGCGCGAGCATCCCGGACGGCGGCCTCGAGGACCTCGCCGGCCGGGACGACCCGTTCGACGAGGTGGAGCTCCTTCGCCTCCGGAGCGGGGACCTGGCGACCCGAATAGCTGAGGTCCCGCGAGACCCCGACCCCGGCGAGCCACGTCATCCGCTGGGTACCGCCGGCGCCGGGGATCACCCCGATGCGGACCTCCGGTTGTCCCACGGTCGCGTCGTCGGTGGCGTACCGGAGGTCGCAGGCGAGGGACAGCTCGAACCCACCCCCGAGCGCGAACCCCGTGATCGCGGCGATCGAGATCTTCGGCATCGATTCGAGGAGGTCGCACGCCTCTCCGAGCTTCGAGACCTGGTGGCGGATCTCGTCCGGGCCCTGGTCGACCATCTCCTTGATGTCGGCGCCCGCGGCGAACAGCGTCGGCCCTCCCCAGAGCACGAGGGCGCCGATGTCGTCCCGGTCCTCGGCCCGCCGCAAGGTATCGAGGAGCTCGATCGAGAGCTGCAGCGAGATCGCGTTCGCCGGCGGTCTGTCCAGGCGGACGATCCCGACCCCGTCGTCCACCTCGAGGTGCACGAGCTCCGGCATCGCGGGCGGCACCCTATCAGCCGCCCTGCGACGCCTTCTCCGAGGTCGCCCGGAGACCTTCCTCGAACGACGTGCGCGCCACGCCGAAGGCAGCGGCGGCATCGGGCGCGTCCGCGACCGACGCCGCCGCGAAGAACGCGGTCGCTCGCGCCGAGACCGGGCGCTCCAGGAGGGCGGTCAGGCGGGAGGCGGCGGACGCTGCATCGAGGTGCTCGGGCTCGCCACCCTCGGCGAGCACGCCGAAGACCTCGTCGGCGGTGAGTCGATCGGGTCCCTCCAGCCCCCACACTCCCTCGACGGGTTCCCGGCGATCGTCGATCGCCGCGACCACCGCCCCCACGTCGTCGGCGAACACGGGCGCGATCGCCTGTCGGCCGTCGCCGACGACGAAGCCGTGCTCCGCCGCCACGACCGTCGCCGTGAACCAGAGCCCGCCCAGACCGTACGCGTGCGTCGAGCGGACGACGGCGTGCTCCAACCCACTGTGCACGACCGCCTCCTCGGCCAGCCCCTTCGCCCGGAGGAACGGATCCTCGACCTCGGGAGACGCACCCGGGACCGACATCAGGATCAGCCGCCGGACGTGATCCTCCCTCGCCGCACGCACCACCGTGAGGGTCGAGCCGTGGTTCGCCGACAGGATCTCCTCGTCGCTCCGCTGGTTCACGCCGCCGACGAGATGCACGATCGTGTGGACCCGCGGGAGGATCTCGCTCAGCTCGTCCGCCTCCGAGAGCGGACGGACGGCCACCTTCGCACCGAGCCGGCGGAGGTCGTCCGCCGCCTCGGCCCGCCGGACCGTCGCGCGCACCTCGTCACGGTCGACGAGCGCCCCCACGACCGCCCTGCCGAGGAGGCCCGAGGCCCCCGTCACCACGATCGTCACGGCGGCCGATGCTACCGGCGGCGGCTCCGTTCACGGCGGCGGCTACGATCGAGCCGTGGGACCCGACGCCGCCGACGCCGAGCGGGTGCGCCGTGCCCTCGGCGTGATGCCCGTCGGCTGGAGAGTCGCGTCCGGGCACGGCGCCCCCTCGAACCGCCGGTTCGTGGTGGGGCTGCCGGACGGCGGGTCGGCGTTCGTCAAGGTCGCCGGCTTCGACTACACCGCCGACTGGCTCCGTGAGGAGCATCGCGCGTACCGAGCGCTGGAGGGCCTCCCGTTCCTCCCCCGCCTCCTGGGATGGGACGACGACGGAGTCGCGCCGGTCCTCGCGCTCGAGGACCTCTCAGGCGCCCAGTGGCCCCCGCCCTGGAACGACGCCCGGGTCGATGCCGTCCTCGGCGCGCTCGAGGCGCTCCATGCGTCGGCACCGGCGGAGAGCCTCCCCCCGGCCGACGAGAGCCAGTTCGGTCAGGACGGGTGGCCGGCGGTCGCCGCGGATCCCGAGCCCGCGCTCGCGACGGGGCTGTGCTCGCGACGGTGGCTCACCGAGCACCTCCCGGCGCTCGCCGAGGCGTCGGCGCAGGCCCAGATCGGCGGCGCATCCGTCCTGCATTTCGACGTGCGGAGCGACAACCTCTGCCTCGTGGACGATCGGGCGATCCTGGTCGACTGGAACAACGCGTGCGTGGGGAACCCGGTGCTGGATACGGCGGCCTGGCTGCCGAGCCTGCGCTCGGAGGGAGGCCCACCGCCCGATCGCGTGCTGCCCGACGGCACGCCGGGGCTCCCGGCCCTGGCCTCGCTGCTCGCGGGCTACTTCTGCGCCCGCGCCGGTCTCCCGAACATCCCCCAGGCGCCTCATGCCCGGCCGCTCCAGCTGGCGCAGGCCCGGACCTCCCTGCCCTGGGCGGCTCGGCTCCTGGGGCTTCCCCCGCCGGTCTGATCCTCACCACGGCGTCTTGCACCTGCAAGAGGATGCTACTATCGCCCCGTGGCGCGACCGGCCTCCACCGACGTGATCGACCAGCTCCGTGGACGCGGCCTCCGCATGACACCGCAGCGGCACGCGATCGTGTCGGAGGTGATGCGGGCCAGGGGGCACATCTCGCCCGCGGCGATGGCGCGGACGATCCAAGCCGACATGCCGGGCGTGAACCCCTCGACGGTCTACCGGACCCTCGCCCTGCTCGAGGACATCGGGGTCCTGCAACATTCGCACGTGGAGGCGGGCGCCGAGTACCATCGCGCCGAAGAGGCCCGCCACATCCATCTGACCTGCCACAACTGCGGCCGGGACGACGAGCTGTCGATCGCCGAGGCCGAGCGCCTGCGGCAGCTGATCCGCCGCCACCACGGGTTCGTCGCCGACCTCACGCACTTCGCGATCACCGGACTCTGCGCCGACTGCGCCGCCTGAGCGGTCAACCTGCGAACAGGGCCGGGAGCAGGGAGTCCTGGCCGAGCACGAACAACACGCCGATCACGAGGCTGAAGAACCCCGTGATCACCGCGACGGTCGCGTAGACGGCGAAGTTCCTGGAGGCGCGGAGGAACCCGTAGGCGGTTCCCACGGTGATGACCGAGTTCGACGTCATGAGCCCGACGAGGAAGGCGAGCAGGACCACGATGCCGGCCGCCTTCCCGCCGGCCCCGGCCGCAGCGGTGAAGATCAGGATCTGGGTCGGGGTCTCCGCCCCGATCCCGTGCAGCATGCCCACCAGGAATGACGTCCCCTTCTGGTAGTTCACGAAGGGGTCGTCGGGCTCGGGATGCTTGTGGTGGTGGTGGCCCGGCCGCCCGTGGTGCCCGTGATGCCAGTCGGCGACCCGTTCGTCCGCCGAGACGGCTCCGGCGCCTCCGGCGTGGACGTGGACCGGCTCACGCGCGTGGTCGTGCACCTCGATCCCCGACACGCGACCTCTGGTGAGCTTCCACCACCCGCTCCTGATGCCCGCGAACAGGAGCATCCACCGGCTCCGCATCCGGAACTCGCGACCGTGCCGGATCAGGGAGACGAACACGTAGACGCCGAGCAGGATCAGGGTGGCGCCGACCACGCGTCCCATCGCGGCATCGACGCTCTCGGGGAGCCCCTGTCCGATCAGGATCGCCACGGTCCCCAGGCCGAGGACCACCGCCGCGTGTCCGACGACGTACAGCGTGCCGAACACGACGGAACGGCGCCGGTCCTCCTGGGACGAGGTGATGTCCGTGATCGCGGCGATGTGGTCCCAGTCGATCCCGTGGCGGAAGCCGAACCAGAACGAGGCCACCAGCAATCCGAAGCCGAAGCCTCCTCCGGACAGAGCGGCTAGCACGGACTGCTCGGCGGGTCGTCTTGCTGGGGCACGCAGGAAGCCTAACCTGTTCTTGCAATCCCTTGCAACTGGCTCAGAACGCGGGGGTCTCCCGGTAGGTCCCGAACACCGACGCCAGCGCCCCGACGATCTCCCCTTCGGTGCATCGGGCGCGAGCGCAGGCGATGAGCGGCTCCATCAGGTTGGCGTCGGTGGTGGCGGCTTCCTTCAGGTGGATCAACGCGTCGGCCGCCGCTCCCCCGTCCCGGTCCGCCCGCGTTCGGCGCACCGCTTCGACCTGGGCCGACTCGGTCTCCTCCCCGATCACGAGCGTCTCGATCGGCGCCTCGCTTGCGTCGACGAAGTCCGTCACGCCGACCTTGACGAGGTCGCCGGTCTCGTACCGCTCCTGCTCGCGGAACGCCGACTCCGCGATCCTCCGCTGGAACCAGCCCTGCTCGATCCCCTCCAGGACGCCCTCGAGCATCGAGCCGCCCCCCATCGCGTCGATCTCGGCGAAGATCTCCTCGGCGAGCTCCTCCATCCGATCGGTGGTCGCCTCCACGAACCAGGACCCGCCGAGGGGGTCGATCACGTCGGCCACGCCCGACTCGTGGGCGATCACCTGCTGGGTCCGGAGCGCCAGCTTCGCCGAGTCCTCCGTAGGGAGCGCGAGCACCTCGTCCAGGGCGTTCGTGTGGAGCGACTGGGTGCCCCCGAGGACGGCGGCCAGCGCCTCGATCGCGGTTCGCACGACGTTGTTCATGGGCTGCTGCGCGGTGAGCGAGACCCCGGCCGTCTGCGTGTGGAACCGCAGCCGCATCGCCTCCGCCGTCGTCGCTCCGTACCGGTCGCGCAGCCACCGCGCCCAGATCCGCCGAGCCGCGCGGAGCTTCGCGATCTCCTCGAAGAAGTCGACGTGTGCGTTGAAGAAGAAGGAGAGCGCGGGCGCGAAGGCGTCGACCTCGAGCCCCCGTTCGAGGCCGAGCTCGACGTAGGCGAACCCATCCGCGAGGGTGAACGCGAGCTCCTCCGCCGCGGTCGCTCCGGCCTCCCGGATGTGGTAGCCGGAGACGCTGATCGGGTGCCATTTCGGAACGCGCATCGCGCAGAACGCCATCAGATCGCCGATCAAGCGGAGGTGCGGGCGCGGCGGGAAGATCCACTCCTTCTGCGCGATGTACTCCTTCAGGATGTCGGTCTGCAGGGTGCCGTCGAGCAGAGCCGGATCGACGCCCTGCCGCTCCGCGGTCGCGAGGAAGAACGCGAACGCGACCACGGCCGGCCCGCTGATCGTCATCGACGTGGTGATGTCGCCGAGCGGGATCCGATCGAACAGCGTCTCGAAGTCGTCGAGGGAGTCGGTGGCCACGCCGCACCGCCCGACCTCGCCCTCCGAGCGGGGGTCGTCGGAGTCGAGCCCCATCAGCGTGGGCATATCGAAGGCCACCGACAGGCCGGTCTGCCCGTGGTCGAGGAGGAAGCGGTAGCGGGCGTTGGTCTCGGCGGGGGTGCCGTAGCCGGCGAACTGCCGCATCGTCCAGAGCCTCCCCCGGTACATCGAGGGGTAGGCCCCGCGGGTGAACGGGTACGCGCCCGGTTGCCCGAGCTTCTGGTCGGGGTCCCACCCCTCGAGGTCCGTCGGACGAACCACGGCGGGCACGGGCTCGCCCGACAGGGATCGGTGCGACCGCTCGCTCCACGGGGTCCGGGACCGCTCGGGGCTCATCTCGTCCGAGGATACGTGCCGCGCGCGCGTGCGGGCGATCAGTGCGCGCGAGCCCGATCGAGGAGCGCCCGAGCGGCGGCATAGGGATCGATGCGGCGCTCGGCGAGGTCGTCGCCGAGCGCCGGATCCCGATCGAGGGCCTCGGCGGCATCGAGCCGGAACCGTTCCGCCGCAAGGCTCTCGGCCTCTCGGAGGAGGCGCGG
>JBIOTM010000244.1:0-8941 GCA_044865955.1 Actinomycetota bacterium
CGCGCCTCGTCCACGGTCGTTCGGAGCCGCTCGGGGTCCTGCGTCGACGCTTCGTCCCGCTTCGCCCGCAGGCGCGACAAGCGCGCGTCGAGGGAGGCGCGATCGCGCCTCAGCGTCTCGACCGTCACGCGTGCCTGCACGGGCGGCTGCGGGATCGGCGGCATCTCGGGGATCTCGTCGGGAACCGCCGGGCCGAGCGTGGCGAGGCTCTGGCGGGCGACCGCCTGGGCATCCTGGACGGCGGCGAGCCGCCGCGCGACCAGCTCCTCCTCCTTCCCGAGACCTGCGAGGTCGCGTTCCAGGCTGCCGATGCGCTCCGCCGCGACGGTGATGTCGGCGTCGATCGCCTCGATCTGCCGGTTCAAGAGGTCGATCTCCTGGGCCGTCTCGTCCAGACGTCGGCGCTCGGGCTTCAGCCGCCCGCGCGTGGCCGCGAGGTCGTGGGCGAGGACCTGGAGCTCCGCCCGGATCTCCCTGGCACGGCCGTCGACCTCCTTCGCCGTGTGGACGACGGCCGGCCCGACCAGCGTTCCGTCGGGGGTGACGAACGACGACGCCGGATGGGCGGCCTGCTTCTGCGCGGCCTCCTCGATCGAGCCCGCGAGGTAGACGTCCCGCAGGACCGTGCTGACGATGCCACGCGCGGCGGGATCCGCCTCTACCGCGGAGAGCAGGGGTCGCTCGCCCGAGAGGCCCTGGGTGACGGGTCCGCCCGAGGAGATGGCCAGGATGGCGCCGTCGCCGTCGGGCGCCGCGGCCAGCGCCTCGTCCCGGTCCTCGTAGACCACCGCATCCGCGAGCGGGCCGAGCGCCGACACCAACGCGCGCTCGAGCCCTTCGTCGGCGCGCACGAGGTCACGGAGGATCCCTGCCGCCCGGGCCCGATGCGTCTGCAGGAACCGGGAACCCGCGGTCTCCTCGATGTCGCGGCGGCGCGCTTCGAGGAGCTCGACCCGCGCCCCCTGCCGGCGTTCGATGTCCTCCAGCTCCTCGACCTTCTGCCCCACCTTCCGACGCTCGGCCTCCAAGCGTCCTCGCCGCTCCGAGAGCGGCGAGGACCGACCGTCCAGGCCTTCGATGTCGGATCCGATCGCCTCGCGCTCCGCCCGCAGCGCCGCGATCCGTCCTCGCGTCGCGCCGACCTCCGTCTCGAGGCGCTCGCGCTCCCGCTCGCCGGCGGAGACGGTTCGCTCCAGGGCTTCGATCTCGACCCGCCTGCCGGCGGCCTGCTCCCCGGCGCCTCGCCGGAGCTCCTCGACCTCGCGACGGCGTTGGTCCGCCTCGCGGAAGGAGATCTCGGCCTCCTCCAGCGCGCGCTCCCGATCGTCCAGCTCCTCGACCGTACGGGCCAGATCCGCCTCGAGGCGCGACAGCTCGGTCTCGATCGAGTCCAACGTCGCCGCTCGAGCCGCCAGCGAGGCCGCGGCCTGCCTGGCCTCCGCCTCGTGCTCGACGGCTCCGCGGAGGGCCTGCTCCGCCTCGGTCCGGTCCGCGTGGGCGGACCGGAAGGCGAGCTCGGCGTCGGCGAGCACCCGAGACGCGGCCGCCCGCGCGTCGGCCCCGCGCAGCACCTCGTCGTCGAGCGCGTCGAGCCGCTCCCGCGCCTCCGCGCGTCGGGCGGACCCCTGCTCCCAGCCCGAGCGTCGTCGGTCGCGTTCCGCGCGGAGCGCCCTGAGGCGTGCGGCCGCCAGCTTGCGGGAGAGGTTCTCCGCGTCCGAGGTGAGGGCCTCGTGCTTCTTGGCCATCTCCGCCTGCTGCTTCAGCGGCTTCAGCTGGCGCCGCAGCTCCGCCATCACGTCCTGGAGGCGGAGGAGATCCTGGTCGAGACCGGCCAGCTTGCGCTCGGCCCGCTCTTTCCGGCGGCGATGCTTCGCGATCCCGGCGGCCTCCTCGACGTACTTGCGACGCTCCTCCGGTCGCGACAGCAGGACCTCTTCCAGCTGTCCCTGTCCCACCACGGTGTGGAGCGCCCTGCCGATCCCCGACTCCGCCAGCAGCTCCTGGACGTCCAGCAACCGGACGAGCTTCCCGTTGATCCGGTACTCGCTCTCCCCGGAGCGGAAGATCGAACGGCTCACCTCGATCTCCGTCATGGGCACGGGGATGAGGCCCGCTTCGTTGTCGATCACCAGCTTGACCTCCGCCATCCCCAGCGCGGGGCGGGAGGGCGTCCCTGCGAAGATGACGTCGGCCATCTGGCCCCCTCGGAGGGCACGGGGCCCCTGCTCGCCAAGCGCCCAGCTGATCGCATCCACGAGGTTCGACTTGCCCGAACCGTTCGGACCGACGATCACACTGACGCCGGGGGTGAACTCGAGGACGGTTCTGTCCGCGAACGACTTGAAGCCTCGGATCTGGATCTGTCGCAGGAACATGCGGCGCGATGCTAACAGTGGTCAGGTTCACGACCCGGTAGGCGGGTGCGGAACGTTCACCGATCCAGGATGCGGAAACCCGCCTCGCCGCTCGGGGCCTCATCGACCACCTCGACGTGATCGACCCGGGCGTGGGTCGGGCCGCGACGGCACCAGTCGATCATCTCGGCGACGGCGTCCTCCGGACCTTCGAAGGCCGCTTCCACCTCGCCGCGGAGGCCGTTCCGGACCCAGCCTGAGAGCCGAAGCTCCTCGGCACGCCTCGCGGCGGACGCCCGGAAGAAGACCCCCTGGACCCTTCCCGAGACCGTGACCCGAGCACGACGCATCGGCCGATCGTCCCACAAGCTGTAGGTCTTTCGGGGTTCAAGGGTTGCGGTAGAGGGGTAATCCTCTTGGTAGGAGCCCACGGAGCCATACGGGCCGACGAACAGGAGGTGCACCGATGCGACCTCGGAAACGAGCGCTCGGGATCATCCCACTCGTGGCGGGCGCGGCGATCCTGGCGATCCCCATGATGGCGGGAGGCGCGCCGCCCGGCAGCACCCATCCACCGGGGAACAACGGGACCGTGAAGGTCGACGACATCCCGTTCGACGACCATCCGAACAACGAGCCGCACGTCGGATGCGTCTTCGAGATCGACTTCTACAACTACGAGATGGGCGATCTCGAAGCGACCTATGGGTTCGAGCTGTGGTCGCCGACGGGTTCGGGGAACCTGATGGACGGCGCCATCTTCATCGGTGAAGACCCCAACGGCGGCGGCACCGACCTGGACGCGTCGACCGGGCCGATCGACCTGGGGCCCGCGCTCACGGCGTCCGGTGCGGCGCCACACCCACAGCAGGGGTTCCACGTGAAGCTGACGGTGCATGCCGAAGGATCCATCGGAGCCGACGTGAAGCACAAGGTGTTCTGGGTCAGCGGTTGCGAGGTGACGGGTCCGCCTCCGATCGTCGGTGGCGGTGGCTCGACCACCTCGTCGCCTCCCATCGTCGGCGGCGGTGGTTCGACCACCTCGTCGCCTCCCATCGTCGGCGGCGGTGGTTCGACGACCGCATCGCCGACGGTCCTCGGGGAATCCGGGACGAGATCGCCCTCCGCGAGCCCGCTCGCGTTCACGGGCTCCGGTGATCTGCCGTGGCTCGCCGCGGTGGGTCTAGCGCTCCTCGCCCTCGGAACCCTCGCCCTCCGCCTGGGGTCCAGGAGCGAGGGGGCGTAGCAACCGACAGGTCCGCGTCACGAGCGACGGCGAGGCCGGCGGGCGACGCCCGCCGGCCTCGCGCTAGGCTGGCCCGAGCGATGCACGACGGCTACGACGATCACACGTCGCTCCTCGTCGTCGATGTGCAGAACGACTTCGCGGACCCCGCCGGCTCCCTGTCCGTCCGGGGGGGCGAGGAGGTGGTGCCCGCGGCGAACCAGGAGATCGACGCGGCGGAGGCGGGCGGCGCGCTGGTGGTGTACACGCAGGATTGGCATCCCGGGTCCACGCCGCACTTCCAGAAGGACGGCGGGATCTGGCCCGTGCATTGCGTGCAGCAGACGTGGGGTGCCTCGTTCCATCCGGACCTCCGGGTGATCGGCGACGTCGTTCGCAAGGGCACCGCCGGGGAGGACGGCTACAGCGGCTTCACGATGCGCGATCCGACGACCGGCGAGACCGTGCCGACCGACCTCCATCGCCTCCTCCAGGAGCACGACGTCGAACGGCTCGTCGTCTGCGGCCTCGCGACCGACTATTGCGTCCGGGAGACCGTGCTGGACGCCCGGCGGCTGGGCTACCCGGTCGTGGTGCTCGGAGACGCGATCCGCGCCGTCGACGTGGAGAGCGGGGACGGCGAACGCGCGATCCGCACGATGCGGGACGCGGGGGCGGAGTTCGCCTGACGTCGGTCGCCGACCGGCTCAGCTCTGGCACTGCGGACAGAAGTACGAGGTCCGCTGGGCCACCTTCACGCTCTGGATCGGCGTTCGGCAGCGGCGGCACGGGAGACCCTCCCGCCCGTAGACCTTCAGCTCCTCCTGGAACTCCCCGGGCTTGTTGAACAGGTCGACGTATGCCTCGTCGTCGAGGGTGGTGCCTCGCATCTTGATCGCCTCCTGCAGGGTCTCCTGGATGGCGCGATAGAGGCGCCGGACCTCCTGCGAGGACAGCGTGTCGGACAGACGGTCGTACCGCAGGCCCGCGGCGAAGAGGACCTCGTCCGAGTAGATGTTGCCCAGCCCGCTGATGAACTTCTGATCCATCAACAGCTGCTTCATCTTCGCGCCGCGCTGCGCCAGCAGGTATTGGAAGGTCGGCCAGGTGAAGACCTGATCCAGGGGATCGATGGCGATGTGCTGGAGCTCCTTGACCTTGCCGAGCTCGTCGGCGCCGGTCACGAACATCTCTCCGAAGGTGCGGGGGTCCACGAAACGCAGATCCCCGCCCTGTTGGAACGTGAGGACGACGTGGGTGTGCGGCTCGACGGGCACCCGGCCGTTCCCGCGCTGGAACTGTCCGCTCATGCCGAAGTGGGTGACCAGGACCTCACCGGAGTCGAGGTACAGCAGGATGTACTTGCCTCGTCGCTCCACCTTCGTGAGCTTCCGGCCCTCCAGCCGCGACGTGAAGTCCTTGCGCTTGCCGTGGCGGCGGATCACGCGCATCGCGTTGCGTGAGCCCTTCACCTCGGCGGACCTGACGCGTCGCCCGACCACGTCCTTCTCGAGGTCCCGCCGCATGACCTCGACCTCCGGAAGCTCCACGAGCCCTCCTCAGGCCTCGACCCGGTCCGAGATGTGATCGAAGGCCTCACGCGCCGCCCGCTGCTCGGCCTCCTTCTTCGACCTCCCGATCCCGGTCCCCATCGCCCGGCCGCTGAGGAACACGGTCGCCGTGAACTCCTTCTCATGGTCCGGGCCCCGTTCCTCCAGCCGGTACTCCGGCATCGTCCGGAGCTCCCGGGAGGCGAGCTCCTGCAGGATCGTCTTGTAGTCGCGATCCCCCTCGCCGCGGGCGTACGCATCCATCAGCGGCCGGAAGAGGCGCTCGATCAACCCTCGGACCTCGTCCATCCCGAGGTCGAGGTACACGGCGCCGAAGACGGCCTCCAGGGCATCGGCGAGGATGCTCGCCTTGTCCCTGCCGCCGCTCTGCTCCTCCCCCTTCCCCAGGCGCACCAGCTCGCCGAGTCCGAGGGACCGCGCGACCTCGGCGAGCGCCTGCGCGTTGACGATCGCCGCCCGGAGCTTCGCCAGCTCCCCTTCCGGCATGTCGGGGAAGGCCTCGAAGGCCATGTCCGTGACCACGAGGCCGAGCACCGAGTCGCCGAGGAACTCCAGCCGCTCGTTGGTGGTGTCCAGACCCTGTTCGAACGCGAACGACCGATGCGTGAGCGCGGTCTCTCGCAGCCCGTGGTCCCGGAGCCTGATCCCCAGCGCCTCGCCCAACGCCTCGGGTCCGGGCAAGGCCGATGCCTCCGCGGGGTTCACGCCGTCACTCGACCTCGATCGCCTGCCGGCCGGCGTAGTAGCCGCAGTTGCCACACACGCGGTGCGGGAGCTTCGGCTGGTGGCACTGGGGACACTCCGCGTAGGCGGGTGGTTGCGCCTTCCAGTTGGCGGCGCGCTTGTCGCCCCGCGACTTGCTCTGCTTCTTCTTGGGCACCGCCATCTCGTCATCCCTTCCCTGGCTCGTTCAGATCGTCGAGGAGCGACCCCAGCCCTTCCCATCGAGGATCGACCTCCGGTTCGGTGCAGGTGCACTCGTCGAGGTTGAGGTCCCCCCCGCAGCGTGCGCACAGCCCGAGGCAATCGGGCCGGCACAGCGGTGCGTAGGGCAGCTCCACCCCGACGACGTCCCGCACCATCTGCTCAGGCTCGAGGTACCCCTCCGGATCGAGGGGGTACTCGTCGGAGTCCTCGTGCGGGAAGGGCACGAACAGCTCGGCGAGGTCGACCGAGAACCCCCGCTGGAACTCCTTCAGGCATCGGGCGCAGCTGAGCGACAGCGATCCTTCGAGCCGGCCGGTAGCGACGATCCCTTCGACCAGGGATTCGAGGACCAGCTCGCCGGTGACCGGAGTGTCGGTACTGAGGCCGGCGAGCTCCGTCGTCAGGTCCTCGATCGTCCCCGACACCTGCTCGACCTTGGACGCGCCGGGACGGTCGAGGAGCTCGCGAACGTCGATCGTCTCGATCATCGTTCCTCCTCCTCGTCGAACAGGGCGCTCTCCTCGGCGGGCTGGGCGAACTCGGCCTCGGCAGGCGTCGCCGGGCCTCGCAGGCGCTCGCGGCCCCCCTCCACCTGGTCGAGCGTCCTGTTCAGGGACCTCGTCGAAGACTGCGACGCTTCGAGGATCTTGCGGATCGAGATCTCGAACTGGGCGAGCTTGGCGTCGACGTAGTCCTCCGCCTCGGCTCGCATCTGCCGCGCGCGCTCCTCCGCCTCGGAGACGACCCGGTCGGCCTCCTTCGTCGCGCGCGCCACGATCTCCTCCTTGCGCGCCATCCGGAGCTGCTCATCGTGCGCCTGCTCCACGATCCGCTCCCCCTCCGACCGGGCCTTCGTCAGAAGGTCGTCCCGGTCGCGGACGATCCACCGGGCTTGCTTGATCTCCTCGGGGAGCGCCTCCTGCATCTCCGCGATCATCTCGAGCACCTCTTCCCGGTTCACCAGCACGGAGGAGGACAGGGGCATCGACTTGGCTTCCCGGATGAGCTCCTGGAGCCGCTCGAGGCGTCCTCCAAGGTCCATCAGGCCTCCTCCATCCGGTCGGCGAGCGCATCACGGACGTGATCCGGCACCAGCCCGGAGACGTCGCCCCCCAGCCTCGCGACCTCCTTGACGAGCGAGGACGAGAGGAACGACCACTTGGGGCTGGTGGGGATGAACAGCGTCTCGACCCCGCCCAGTCGATGGTTCATCTGCGCCATCTGGATCTCGTACTCGTAGTCCGAGACGGCGCGGAGCCCCTTCACGATCGCGGACTCGCCCTGGGCGCGGGCGAAGTCGACCAGCAACCCGCGGAACGAGACGACACTGACGTTGGGCATGCCGGCACACGCCTCTTTCAGCATGGCCACCCGTTCCTCGAGCGTGAACATCGGTTGCTTGGAGGGGTTCTCCAATGCACCCACCAGCACGGTCTCGAAGGTCTGGGCGGCCCGGCCGATGATGTCGAGATGACCGTTCGTCACGGGGTCGAAGGTCCCCGGACAGAGGGCGGTCAAGCCCATCACACCTCCAGGTTTCGTGACCGGAACAGCGTGAGGACGCTGTCCCCGTAGGCGAGTTGCCTCGCGACGATCCAGTGTACCGGAATCACAACCGTGGAACTCTTGGATCCCCTGGTCAGGACCACCGTGGAACCCTCGCTGAGCAGGTGATCCGAGGCCAGGGCCCGGAGGACGGGGGCCAGGTCCTCGCCGGGGAGGTCGTACGGGGGATCGGCGAACACGAGGTCGAACGCCTGGACGGATCCGGGCCGAGCGAGGAACCGCCCGGCGTCGGAACGGACGACCCGGGCACGGTCCGCGAGGCCCGTCCGAGCGAGGTTCTCCCGGATGGCCCGGGTCGCGAGCGAGCTCCTGTCCACGAAGACGGCTCTCGAGGCACCGCGGGAGAGCGCCTCGATCCCGAGGGCGCCGGTGCCCGCGTAGAGATCGAGGACGCGCGCGCCGGGCACCTCCTCGGACAGGCTCGAGAAGACGCCCTCACGGGCCCGGTCGGACATCGGTCGGACGCCCGCGGGGGCACGCACCAGGCGGATCCCCTTGGCGCTTCCCGCGATGACGCGCATCCCGCGCGAGGATAGGCCCCGAACGGGCACGGACCGGCCGGGGAGGAAGCTCAGGCCCCGGCCGTCACGAGCTGAACAGCCACTCGATCGAGCCCTCGAACCGGTCCCGGAGCTCGGCGAGCAGCCTCGGGTGCTCGCCGAGGCCGGGATCGCGCTCGATCAGCTCGAACGCCCGCGCCCGCGATCGCTTCACCAGATCGAGGTCCTCCGACAGGCGGGCGAGCTTCAGGTCGGGCATCCCCGACTGCCGGGCGTCGAAG
This sequence comes from Actinomycetota bacterium, assembly GCA_044865955.1. Lineage (GTDB taxonomy): Bacteria > Actinomycetota > UBA4738 > UBA4738 > HRBIN12 > JAJNBA01. The sequence continues at coordinate 8,425 of JBIOTM010000244.1, forward strand.
AGGGTGCCCTCGCCGCGGAGACGGAGGTCCTCGTCCGCGAGCTCGAAGCCGTCCGTCGTCCGGATCATCGCGTCGATCCTCGCCCTCGCGTCCAGGTTCGTGTCCTCCGACTCGTCGAAGAGGACGCAGGAGGAAACGTCGGCTCCGCGGCCGATCCGGCCGCGGAGCTGGTGGAGCTGGGCGAGCCCGAAGCGCTCGGCGTTCTCCACGAGCATGACCGTGGCGTTCGGGACGTCGACGCCGACCTCGATCACCGTGGTGGAGATGAGGACGTCGGCCCTCCCGGCACGGAAGTCCTCCATCACGCGCTCCTTGTCCTTCGGGCGCATCCGTCCATGGAGGAGCTCCACCCTGAGGTCGGGGAACACGTCGGTGGCGAGACGCCGAGCCTCCGCCTCGGCGGCCTTCACCTGGTTCCGGTTCCCCTCGTCGATCGCGGCGCAGACGACGAACGCCTGTCGCCCCGCACGCGCCTCCCGCCGGACGAGATCGTAGGCGGCGGCGCGCTCCGGCTCGG
>JBIOTM010000245.1:0-3689 GCA_044865955.1 Actinomycetota bacterium
GCTGCGGTCGGAGCCCGACCTCGCCGCGCTGTGCGCGGAGCGCGCCTGCGGCCTCGTGCTGATGCACATGCAGGGGACGCCGCGCACCATGCAGCGCGACCCCACCTACGAGGACGTGGTCGACGACGTGAAGTCCTTCCTGTCGGAGCGGATCGAGTTCGCGGTCTCGCAGGGGGTGGAGCCGGAGCGCATCTGCATCGATCCCGGGATCGGGTTCGGCAAGCGCACCGAGCACAACCTCGAGCTGCTCCGAGCGATCGGCTCCTTCCGCGACCTCGGTGTCCCGGTGCTGGTGGGCGCGTCCCGGAAGCGGTTCGTCGGCGAGCTCTCGGGAGGCGACGCGCCCGGCGAGCGGCTCGAGGGATCCCTCGGCGCGGCCGCCTGGTGCGCCTCGCGCGGGGTCGACGTGGTCCGCGTCCACGATGTGGCGCAGACCGTCCGAGCGTTGCGCATCGTCGACGCGATCGCGAGGGGAGCGGGATGAGCGAGGTTCGGCCGACGCTGGTGCTCCTGCACGACGAGGGCCGCTCCTCCGACCAGTGGCGCGAGTTCGTGCCGCTCTTCGAGTCTCGGTTCCGGGTCGTGGCGCCAGACCTCCCCGAGGCGGATCTCCACGAACGGCTCGCATCCGTGCGGCGGCTCGCCGGCGACGGGGGGTTCGGCGTCGTCGGCCACGGCGCCGGCGGTGCGCTCGCGCAGGCCCTCGCTCGGGACGGCGGCGTCGAGGCGATGGTCCTGCTCGACGCCCCGCGCGCCCGCGACGTCTCGGACGAAGAACTCGCCGCGTTCGCCTTCCCCGTGCTGCTCCTGTGGGGCGAGGACGATGCGGTGGTCCCGGTGGGGGTCGCCGGATCGCTGAACGACGCGATCCCGACGTCGACGCTGGGGATCCTCCCGGGATGCGGCCACGACATCACGGACGAGGCCGCCGCGACGATCGCGCCCATGATCCTGGAGTACCTGCGGGCCCGGTACCTGAAGGCGCCGCATGCCCACGGCGGCGACGAGGGGGTCGTGAGGATCCAGCTCGAACGCCGCCCGCCGTGGGTCGACCTCGAAGAGGACGAACGCGACGACTGGTTCGACGTCGACGACGGCGACGAGGAGGCGGCGCCGTGAGCCTCGCCCGCCTGTTCCTGTCCGGCATCCGCGCCGAGGGCCGTCACGGCGCGCGTCCCGGAGAGAAGGACGATCCGCAGCCGTTCGTCGTCGACCTCGATCTCGAGGTGGACGTCGATGCGGACGCCATCGGGAGCACGGCCGACTACCGCGCTATCACCGAGGTGGTCCGCGAGGTGATCGAACGCGGTTCGTTCGACCTGATCGAATCGATGGCGGAAGCCGTCGCCGAGCGGGTCGCCGCGGTCCCGCGCGTCTCGACGGTGACCGCGGTCGTCCACAAGCCCAACGCGGCCGGGCGGCTCGGGATCGACGGGGTGGCCTCGGCGGCGACGGCTGGGGGCGACCGCTAGGGGGCGTCGTGGCCGTGACCGCGTACCTCGGGCTCGGGTCGAACCTGGGGGACCGGCTGGGGAACCTCCAGGCCGCCGTCGACGGCCTCCGGCGGCACGGGCTCCGGATCTCGTCCTCGAGCCGGGTCTGGGAGACGGCTCCGGTCGGCGGGCCGCCGCAGCCCGACTACCTGAACGCGGTCGTCCGGGCGGACACCGACCAGTCGCCCCGGACCCTGCTGGATGCCTGCCGGACGGTCGAGGAGGAGCTGGGACGTGAGCGGACGGAGCGCTGGGGCGCTCGCACGATCGACGTCGACATCCTCCTGTACGACGACGAGACCGTCGACGAGCCCGATCTGGTCGTGCCGCACCCGAGGATCGCGGAGCGCGCGTTCGTCGTCCTGCCGCTCCTCGAGCTGGACGCCGACCTCGCGTTGCCGGACGGCCGGCGCCTGAAGGGCCTGCGGCTCGACACGGACGGCGTGGCGCCGTTCGCGCCGCCGCTCGCGGCGGGTCGATGAACGCCACCTGCCTCCGGTGCGACTGGGAGGGCGAGACCGGGGCCGCGACGTGCCCGCGATGCGGCGCGCCGCTCTACCGACCGGCGGCGCCTGGGACGGAGCGGCGCGCCGCATCCCGGCCATCCGCTCCCGCCGGACCCCCGACCGGGGCCGTCCCCGCGACGCCGGTCCCAGCCCGACACGGACCCGAGCGTGGGCCGGCGTCGGAGGATCGCCCGCCGTCCGAGGGTCGTCCCCCCTCCACCAGCGTGCGCTCCGTCTTCCTGGTGGTCGGTGCGGTGTTCTCGCTGATCGTGTTCCTGCTGGCGCGGGGCGGATCCGAGCTCGGCCCCCGACGGGTATCCCCGTCCCCGCCCGGTCCCCGTCCCACCGGGGGGCTCCTCGTCTACGCCGTCCCCGACGGCAAGGGAGCCGCTCGCCTGTGGCGTTGGGACCTCTCGACCGACGAGGTGGCGAGGGGTCCCTTGATCGGCGAGCCGCTGGAGCTGGTCAACGTGAGGTCGGCCGGGTACGGCTGGATCGGGCTCACCTCGAACCTCGGTAACGGCGTCGAGGAAGCGTCGACCCTCGACTCGCTGGATCCGGGTGCCCAGCCTGAGCCGCTCGGGAGGGCCGACATCGTCACGTGGGCCCAGCAGGGGTCGACCGTCGTGTTCGTCGACCGCGGCCCGCTCCTCGACGGCTGCCGCCGCGAGGTCTCCGTGACGGCGCGGTCCGTCGGCGTCGAGGGGCGGGAGGCGGTCCTGCGCGACACGATCTGCGGCGACATCCTGTCGGCCGGTCGGACGAGCCTCGGATACTTCCTCTCGCGGCAGGGTCTCGGCGGCGTCGACGTCGTGGGGGCCGGGTACCCGGACGCCGGGGTCCTGCTCCACGACCGGGGGGTGATCGGGATCTCGCCGGGGGGCGACATGCTGGTGACCCGCTCTGCCGAGTTCGCCCCCGCCGTGGTGCCGACGCGACCGGCCGTGGGCGACTACGATCCGCCGCCGCTCCGGATCGCCGGCGCCGCCTCGTTGTACCGGCAGTTCGGGGGGAGGCCCGTGCCGTTCCTCGTCCGCGGCGTGCCGCTCCGGGTGGACCGGATCCTCGCGTACGCGCCCGGCGCCACGACGGCTCTCGTGACGGGACGGCTCGGGGGGGAGCGTCTCGGACTGTGGCAGCTCCCTCTCCGCATGGTGGGCCCCGGACCGGAGATCCCGCGGTACGTGAACGCGGTCGAGGGACCCGTGGCGGCGGCCTACGCGAACGACGGGACGGCGTTCGTCGTGTCCGGCGGACGGCTGTGGCGGCTCCGCAACCACCGGCTGCGTCCGATCGACGTCCCGGCCGGGGCGCCCGCCCCCGCCGGCCCCATCGTCTGGATCGTGCGGGAGCCCCTCACCGAGCTCTGACCCCTCCCCGGGGGGCGAGGCCCCCGACACCACCGCCGCCTCCGCGGGCGGAGTCGATCGAGCGACCGGACAGGTTGCGATACTCGGCAGTATGGACGTCGCCGTGATCGGCGCGGGTCGTGTCGGCACGGCCGTCGCCGTCCTCCTCGCACGGGCGGGACATCGCATCGTGGGGGTGTCCGGCCGCGCGGGGACGCGCGGCCGCGCGGCCGCGCACCTCCCCGAGGTCCCCGTGCTGCCCGCGGCCGAGGCGGCCGCCGCGGCGGAGCTCGTGGTGATCGGGGTGCCCGACGACGCGGTCGAGTCGTCCGTCCGGGAGC
>JBIOTM010000246.1:0-7732 GCA_044865955.1 Actinomycetota bacterium
GTGGTCGCTGCGACGTCGGCCGACGTCGCCGCGACCTCGTCCCGGCTGCGGAAGGTCGAACGGCTCTCGTCGGTGCTGGCGAGCCTCCGGCCCGACGAGGTGCCGATCGCCGTGGCCTACCTATCCGGCGCGCTGCCCCACGGGTCGATCGGGGTCGGGTGGGCATCCCTGCGGGATCCGCCCACCCCGGCGGGGCAGCCGAGCCTGGAGCTGGTCGAGGTCGATGCGGCCCTCAGGCGGATCGGCGGGCTCACCGGCGCCGGCTCCCAGACGGCTCGTCGCGCGGAGCTCCTCGGCCTGTTCGAGCGGGCGACGGAGGTCGAGCAGCGGTTCCTCCGCGGCCTGCTCCTGGGCGAGATCCGCCAGGGGGCCCTCGAGGGGGTGATGCTCGATGGGGTGGCGAAGGCTGCGGGGATCCCCGCCTCGGCGCTCCGGCGGGCGGCGATGCTGGCCGGGGATCTCGGCGCCGTGGCGGCCGCCGCGATCGAGGGAGGCGAGGCCGCGCTCGCCCGCTTCGGATTGTCGCTCCTGCAACCGCTCCAGCCCATGCTGGCGCAGTCCGCGGCGGACCTGCAGGGCGCGTTCGATCGCGTTCGGCCCGCGGCCGTGGAGTGGAAGCTCGACGGCGCCCGGATCCAGATCCACCGACTCGGCGACGAGGTCCGCGCGTTCACCCGGAACCTGGCGGACGTGACCTCGCGCGTCCCCGAGATCGTCGCGGCGATCCGGCGCGTTCCGCTCGAGGCGGCCGTGCTCGACGCAGAGGCCATCGCGCTGCGCCCGGACGGGCGACCGCATCCGTTCGGCATGACGATGAGCCGGTTCGGGAGCCGGAGCCGCAAGGATCTCTCGCAGCTCCACGCCGACTTCCCGCTCTCGTCCTTCGTCTTCGACATCCTCCACCTCGACGGCGACGACCTGATCGACCGTCCGGCGGCCGAGCGGTTCGCCGCGCTGGAGGCCCGGCTCCCCGAGGAGCTGCGCGTGCCCAGGATCGTGACGGACGACCTCGCGGAGGCGGAGCGCTTCCTCGACGACGCGCTCGCGCGCGGTCACGAGGGCGTCATGGTCAAGGCGCTCGACGCGCCCTACGAGGCGGGGAGGCGGGGCGCCAGCTGGATCAAGGTGAAGCGGGCGGACACCCTCGACCTCGTGATCCTGGCGGCCGAATGGGGGCACGGTCGCCGGCGGGGATGGCTCAGCAACCTGCACCTCGGCGCGCGCGACCCCGAGACCGGAGGCTTCGTGATGCTCGGCAAGACCTTCAAGGGCATGACCGACGAGATGCTCCGGTGGCAGACGGAGCGGCTGCAGGAGCTCGAGACCGGGCGGGAGGGCATCACCGTGCACGTCCGTCCGGAGCTCGTCGTCGAGGTCGCCTTCGACGGTCTGCAGTCGAGCCCGCGGTACCCGGGCGGGCTGGCGCTCCGGTTCGCCCGCGTGAAGGGCTACCGGCCCGACAAGACCGCCGACGAGGCCGACACGATCGACACGGTGCGCGAGATCCACGCGCGGTCGGTCGGCTGAGGGACGCGGGATGCCGAAGCTGAGCGCCGGACTCCTCCTCCACCGACGGGTCGGCGGCGAGGTCCAGGTCCTGCTCGTGCACCCGGGCGGGCCCTACTGGGCGAAGAAGGACGAAGCCGCGTGGTCGATCCCCAAGGGCGAGTACGAGCCCGGAGAGGATCCGCTCGAGGCGGCCGTCCGGGAGTTCCGCGAGGAGCTCGGGATCGACCCGCCGGATGCCCGGAGGGCCCGGTCCCTCGGGGAGCTCCGGCAACCCGGTGGCAAGCGCGTCACCGCGTGGGCGCTGGAAGGCGACGTGGACGTCGGGGACGTCCGGAGCAACACGTTCGCGTTGGAGTGGCCGCCGCGCTCGGGCCGGATGAGCGAGTTCCCCGAGGTGGACCGGGCCGGCTGGTTCGGGCTGGACGCCGCCCGGCGGAAACTCCTCAGCGGTCAGATCGCCTTCATCGACCGGCTGGTCGAGCTGCTGCGAGGAGGCCATGCGGAGTGAGGCGCCACGACCGATGGGCCTCCGATCGCATGGGCATCAGCCGTCGGCCTGCCGAACGGGATCGCCGTGGGAGAGAGCGGCGTCCTCCTCGTGACGGATCTGCTCCCGGAGCTCCGAGTACCGCACCGCCTCGGACGCGATCATCGCGGTCATGACTGCGGCCAGCAACCCGAGCGCCACGAGCGCCGGGAGCTCCGCGGCCGGCGGGATCAGCGCGATCAGCAGCCCGGCGACCACCAGGCGACGCGCGGTCACCCGGCGCCAGGTCCGGTACTTGAAGGCCGAATGCGCCAGCAGGAACAGCGAGATGCCCCCGAAGAGCGCCCCGAGCGGGAGAAGCTTGAGCGGGTCCGATAGCTCGTGGTGGGTCCCGTCGCCCACGGACTCCAGCACCTTCTTCAGCCCCAGCGCCAGCAGGACGATGCCGGCGACCATCGGCAGGTGCAGGTAGCTGTAGGCGTCCCGGGCCAGGCGCGCCCGTGGCTCGCCCTCGAGGCGGCGGAGCACGCGTTCGGCCACGATCGACACGACGTCGAAGTACGCCCACCAGAGGCTCCCGGCGACGATCAGCCCGAGGACCGCCGCCGCGATCACCGGCCACGAGATGGGCACCCCCGCCACCCCCACGCCGATGGCGACGATCGACTCGCCCAGGGCGACGATCACGATCAGTCCGTGGCGCTCGGCGAAGTGGGAGGCGGACCGGAGCCTCCATCCGGACGCGCCCCCGAGGATCGTGCCGACGTAGTCCACGATCAGCACGGCGGCCCAGGTGAGGGTCTGCGCCGTGCCGTCCAGCTGCGACGCGACCAGCAGCACCGCGGTGCTGCCGAACACCGACGGGGAGAACCGCCAGACCTGACGCCGCAGACCCGGGTCGTCCTTCGACAGCATCACGAACATCACGAGGTGCAGAACGCGGACCGCGAGGTAGGCGAACGCGACCACGACCGGCCCGTCGAGCCCCCCCGGGAGGTCGTCGAAGGCCTCGGGGACGGTCAGGGCCAGGACGAACATCGCGGCCATCGCGGCGAACATCGCCGCCCGGCCGAGTCCCTCCTCAGCCTGCACCACGTTGCCGAGCCAGGCGTACCCGACCCATGACCACCACAGCAGCGCCAGCACGAGCAGCCCGCGGACCATGCCGCCCCCCGTGAGGTCGGCGGCCATCAGGGCGCTCACCTGGGTCAGCGAGAAGACGAAGACGAGGTCGAAGAACAGCTCGATCGGCGTGACCCGGGCCTCCTCCGCGACCGGGAGCAGCCGCGGATGCCGCTCATTGCTCACGGCGTTCATCGTCCCACGGTCGCCTACGGCTTGATGTTCTGGTTCAGCCGGAAGACGTTGTCGGGGTCGTAGGCGCGCTTGAGGTCCACGAGTCGCTCGTACTTCGCGTCTCCGTAGACCCCTCGCACGACGTCCTCTCCCGTCTCGACCATGTCGTTCACGTAGTGCCCCGCGGCGGTGAACGGCAGCAGGGCGTCCATCGTCGCGCGGCCCCATCGGATGTGGGCGTCGTCGTGCGCCGGGTCGTCCCACTCCGCCTCGACGCCGAGCCAGAAGGGGGCGTCCCTGCCCGTGAACGCCATGGCGTCGTCGGGGACGCGCGAGATCGCACCTCCCTGGGCCCACAGGGTGATCGAGCAGCCGGCGCCGGGGGGATCCGTGAGGCGCTCGAGTCCCGCGTCGACGTAGGCGTCCGAGAGCTCGGCGAGGAACCCACCCTTCATGTAGAAGCGCTTCCCCCAGGCCATCTCCTCGTCGCCGGCCGTCTGGACGTCGACGTACCGGCGAGGTTCGATCGTGTCGACCGACGGCCGGAGGTCGCGGAGGGGACGGAGCACCGCGCCGGCCTCGTCGGGACGGCCGGAGTGGGTGGCGGCCATGTACACGAGCGGTCGGCCGGCGATCTCCGGGAGGAAGGGGGGATCCTCGGTCGCGACGCCGAACCCGAACGAGAGCATCAGCTCGTCGGGCGCCCCCGCCAGGTACTCGCGCGCCCGCTCGGCGACCTGGTGCGCCCGGTCGCCGGGGAACGCCATGAGTCCCTGCGTGATCGTCTGCCCCAGCTCATGCAGGCGGAACTCGAACGAGGTCACGATGCCGAAGTTCGGCCCGGCGCCCCGGATGCCCCAGAAGAGGTCGGGGTTCTCCTCCTCGCTCACGTGGAGCTCCTTGCCCTCGGCGGTCACCAGGTCGACGGCGAGCATGTTGTCGACGGAGAAACCGAAGTGCCGCTGGAGCCGGCCCATCCCACCACCGAGCGTGAGGCCGGCGACCCCGGTGTGGCCGATCACGCCGACGGGGCAGACGAGCCCGTGGGCCTGGGCCCGTTCGTCGAGCTCCGAGAGCAACGTCCCGCCGTTCACCCGCGCCGCGCGGCGCTCCCGGTCGACCTGGACGCCCCGCATCCGAGAGAGGTCGATCACGATCCCGCCGTCGCACGTCGAGAAGCCGCCCACGCTGTGCCCGCCGGACCGGACCGCGATGACGAGGTCCTGGTCCCGCGCGAACCGGATCGCCCCGATCACGTCGTCGACCCCGCTGCAGCGGGCGACCATCGCGGGACGACGATCGACCATCCCGTTCCAGACGACTCGGGCGGCGTCGTAGTCGGCGCTGCCGGGCAGCACGACCTCGCCCTGGAAGGTCCCGCCGAACGACGTCAACGCCGCCGCGTTCATGGTCGATCTCGCCATCGTCGGCCTCCTCGAGCGCTGTGGACGCCAAGCGCGCGAGTGTACCCAGTGCCGTCATCCGCGCGTTCGCTACCCTGGCCCGAACCCAGGCGGAGGTGAAAGGACGCCCGAAGACCGCACGACCGAATCCTCGATCACGATCGACGCTTCCGCCTCGAAGGTCTGGGAGGCCCTCACCACACCGGACCAGATCAAGCGATGGTTCTTCGGCGTCGACACGGAGACCGACTGGGCCGAGGGGAGCCGGATCGTGCACCGGGGCGAGTACCAGGGCAATCCATACGAGGACTCGGGGACGATCGTGAAGGTGGAGCCTGAGCGGCTGCTGGTTCACACGCACTGGAGCCCGCTCTCAGGGCTCCCGGACCGGCCCGAGAACCATCAGGAGGTCTCGTGGGCGCTCTCGGAGCACGGAGGCACGACGGAGCTCACGATCACGGAGGTGAACCTTCCCTCCGAGGATGCGAGGTCCGTCTCGGAGCGGGCGTGGAAGGCGGCGCTCGCCGGCCTGAAGGACCTACTCGAGTCCTGACGATCGGTCCTCGACGCCGGACCCCACCTGGCGATCGAAGGTCAAGGCGTAGACCTCTTGCCCCTTCGGGTACTCCTTGGTCGGCCGGTATTCGCGGGTGACGGTCACGCCCAGCCCCTCGTAGACGCCGTCCTGCTCCTCCCGGAGGCGTTCGCCGAGGAAGACGTTCGCGATGATCTCCCGAGGCTCCGCCGCGGCCGTCACCATCCGCACCGCGCCGACGACGGGCGGCCCCACCACGGTCAGCTCGCCGCCGATCTGGACGAGGTAGCCGGGGCCGGCGTCGAGCCCCATCGAGAGACCGGCGCCCTCCGGCAGGTTCCTCGAGTTGCTCCGGAAGTCTTCGAGGACGAGCCGATGGAAGAAGTCGACCAGGGTCTGCGCGGTGTGCACGATGTTGCCGGCCGCCTGGACGAAGCGCTCGTCGTACACATCCTCGGGGCCCGCTTGGACGATCCAGTAGGCGAGGAACCCGTCGCCGGTGAACTTGTCGAACCATCCGCCCGGTCCCCGGATCCCTCGCCGGACCGCGGTCACGAACTTGTCCATGATGAAGGCGAACCGTTCGAACCGGATGGCTTCCTTCATCAGCATCGTGGAGTTCCGGATGTCGGCGGCCATCACGAACATCTGGATCGGCTCTCCGTCGATGACGGCGTCCAGCAGCTCCTCCTTGCGGAGCCGCTCCTCCCAGTCGGGAGGCGCGTGGCTCTTCAGGAGGCGAGCGATCCGGGCTCGCTCCCGTTCCCGCTCCTCGATCTCTTCCGATGGAGCCCCTGCCTCGGCCATCGCCTTCCCGACGGGTCCTCTCAGCCGAGGTAGCGGGCCAGTGCGAATACGCCGCCGACCATCGCGGCATGGCCCGCGGCGACGACCCTCCCGTTCACCTGGATCGCGACACCGAAGGCCAGGTCCTCCCCGGCGGTGAAGTTCGTGGTCGCCCTGCCGTCCCCGCCGAAGCTGTCATCGAGGGCTCCCCCGAGGTTGTACCGGGCGAGGGCGAACCTGCCGCCGCGCCCGGAGGCATGGCCGGCGACCACGATCCTCCCGTCGGCCTGGATGGCCACGTCTTCGGCGGCCGAGCTCCCCGTGCGACCGAACCTCGTCTTCACCCTCCCGTCCCCGCCGAACCCGGCGTCGAGCGTCCCGTCCACGCGGTAGCGCGCGAGGGCGAACTTCCCCGGGCCGAACGTGTCCCCGAACTCGTGGGGCATGTCGGTGTACCCGACGGCCACGACCTTCCCGTTCGCCTGGATCGCCACACCGGTCGCTTCTTCCTCTCCCCGACCCATGTTCGTGGTCACCTTGCCGTCGCCGCCGAAGGTGGGGTCGAGCGTGCCGTCGGGACGGTAGCGGGCGACCTCGAACCGATCGACCTCGGGCACCTGACCGCCGGCCGCCACGATCTTCCCGTTCGCCTGGATGTCGACGGCACGTGCCTGGCCGCCGTTCCGGAATCGAGTGAGCACCTTGCCGTCGCCGCCGAAGGTCGTATCGAGCGACCCGTCGGCGTCGTAACGGGCCAGCGCGAACCTGCTGCAGAAACAGCCCACGTTCGTCGCTCCGGCCGCCACGATCTTCCCGGCATGGATCGCCACCCCGCGGGCACCGTCCTCCCCGCTCGTGAAGTCCGTGGTCACCTTGCCGTCCCCGCCGAAGGTCGTGTCGAGGGTTCCGTCGGGCATGTATTGGGCCACAGCGAACCGACCGACGATGCTGGGGCCATGAGCGACGTGGCTGATCTCACCGACCACCACGATCCTCCCGTCGGAGCGGATGGCCACCCCGTAGGCAACGTCGGAGCCGTTCGCGAAGTTGGTGCTCACCTTCCCCCTCCCACCGAAGGTGGTGTCGAGCGATCCGTTGGTGTTGTATCGGGCCACGGCGAACCTCCCGCCTCTCCCCGCGTCGCCGCCGACGGCGACGATCTTCCCGTCGGCCTGGATCGCGACCGCGTTCGCGCCGTCGAACCCTGCTGTGAAGTTGGTCGTGACCTTGCCGTCGCCGCCGAAGGTCGGATCGAGGGCGGCGAGGGCAGAGCTCGCGGTCAACGCGCCGGATACGAACGCGAACGAAGCGACCGCGATCCCGCGCCTGATGCCTCTCTTCATGGCCTCTCGAACCCCCTCGCCCGGATACAAGGCTGTTGCTTCCGAGGGTAATCCATGCTCCGGAGCGCCGCTCCCGAGTCAGGTCCGGACGGGGAGCGACCCGGCAGCGGAGTCGGCAGACGATCAGGATCAGCGTGGGCGGCCGTCTCGCAGCGCTGCGATCGACCTGGTGATGCGGCGCTGCCGTGTCTCGTCGGTCTTGGCGCCCTCGATCGACCGCACGTGCCACTGCTTGTTGCTGTACGACAGCCCGTCGAAGGTGGCCTTCGCCTTCGGTTCCTTCTTCAGGGCGGCGGTGAGATCCGTCGGGACGGTCACCTCTCGCGGCGCCCTGTCCAGCTCGATGTCGACGTCCACCGCGTCGCCGCCGGCC
>JBIOTM010000247.1:0-23997 GCA_044865955.1 Actinomycetota bacterium
GCGCCGCACCCACGCCTCGATCCCGCTCATGCCAGCAGCTTCGCCACGACGTCCGGCCAGGGGGGCACGACCTCCCGGATCAGTCGATTGCCCGCCGCGCCCCAGCGACGGGCAGCCTCCCTGTCCGTGTAGAGACGATCGAGCGCCTCCGCGATCGCCTTCGGGTCCGGCTCGGCCACGAGCCCGGTCTCGCCGTCTGTCACGAACTCGAGCGGACCGCCGCTGTCGGTGAGCGTCACCACGGGTCGCTCGGCCGCGAAGCCTTCGATCGTCACGTAGCCGTAGTCCTCGTCGAACGGCCCGTACACCACGCCCAGCGCGGTCAGGTAGAGCTGGTGCAGCCGTTCGTCGGGAACACGGACCTCGATCCGGACCCGGTCGCGGAGCGCTCGGTCCTCCGCCTGCGTGCGGAGCGCGGCTTCGTCGGGACCGCTCCCCACGAGCACCAGCCTCACGGGCGTGCGCACGTGGCGCATCGCGTCGACGATCAGGGACTGCCGCTTCAGCGACTCGAAGCGTCCCGGGAACAGCACGTGCTCCCCCGGTTCCTCGGGGGTCCGTTCGAGCAGGACCTCCGAGATCGGCGACCGGTGGTACAGCACGTCGGCATGCACCGTCAGCGAGTCCAGCAACCGGTCACGGACGTTGCCCGAGTTGGCGAAGACGCGCTTGGCCTCGGTCAGCGCGAGGAGATCGGCCGCCCGGACCATGTCCCGGACCGCGGGGCCTTCGTCCTGACGGGCGAGGTCGGCGAACTCCGGATGGTCCCACAGCTCGTAGGCGGTCCGATGCTGGTGGATCAGCCACACGATCTTGCGCTCGTGCTGCGCGAGGTAGGCAGGGAACTTGAGCGCGATCACCGCATCGACCTCGAGTCCGCCCGACTCCGTGATGTCGAAGCTCCGCCAGACGGCCATCTGGTGGGCGAGCTCGGTCGCCGGATACCACTTGCCCGCGATCGTCACCTGCTCGGCTTCGTGGCCCTCCGCCCGCAGGGCGCGGACGAGCGCCTCCGTGTGCACCTCGGCTCCGCCGTACGCGAACGCGGTCTGGGGATGGAGGACCGCGATCCTCACGGCCGGTCCCGCCGGAGCTCGTCCAGCTGGACCCGGAGCCGCGCGACCTCGTCCTCGGCCGCGACCAACCGTTCGGCGAGGCCCGCGTCGAGCTCCGCCAGATCGGCCAGCAACCGGTCGTAGCGCTGCGTCGCGAAGCGGAGCAGGCGCCAGAGCCCGAACTTCACCACGCGGCGGGCGCTCGAGGGGGACTCGAGCGACCGTTCGCCTGCGGGCCGGAACTGGGACTCCTCCGTCCGGCGCTGCAGGGCGAACCCGTGCAGCTGATCGCGGATCGAGATGGTGTCGGCACGGGCCCGCTTGACGCCCGCCTGCGCCCAGTAGAGCTCGCGCCGGAGCATCCGCAGGGCCGCGTCGGATCCGGCGGGGTCGTCCATCATCGCAGGTCAGGGTAGCACCCGGGTCCCCTCACCCCGTCTCCTTCACCTTCGGGAACCGAGGGCCCTCACAGTCCGTGCGCGCCGGCAGCGGAGCCGGCGCCCGCGGGGCCTGGGTGAAGTCGAACGCCGAGAGCATGGGGGTCGCCCGACGGTCCCGGTGGGTGAGCCGGTCGAGATGCCAGTTGTCCTCGATGAACCGCAGGACGCTCGAGAACTCCCCCAGCTCGTGGCTGATCGCTCCGCGCCGCACGTACGGACCGATCACGAGCATCGGCACGCGGACCCCGAAGCCCATGCCGTCGACCTGCGGCGGCGGGACGTGGTCGTAGAAGCCGCCGTAGTCGTCCCAGGTGAGGAAGATCGCCGTGTCCTTCCACATCGGGCTGTCCATGATCGCGTCGATCACCTCGGTGGACCAGTTCTCCCCGTGGCAGAAGCTGTACTCGGGATGCTCCGAGAGCTCGAAACGCGGCGTGATCCAGGTGACCGGCGGCAGCGTGCCGGCGCGGATGTCCCGGACGACGCGGTCGACCGGGAAGATGTGTCTGCGCCATCGCGCGGGGTGCACCCGGTACCGGCGGATCGACGAGTACGCCGACCAGATGTACCCGCGCTGGTCCTCGCCGGCCGCGTAGTAGGCCCACGGGATCCCCGATCGCGTGAGAAGATCCCCCTCCGTGCGGAAGTCGAAGCAGGGCGGGACGAAGGTCGCCCGCCCCTCGGAGTCCACCACCTGGACCAGCTCCCGCTGGGGCGCGTCGCATCCGAAGCTGAACGAGAAGAACCCTTCCCGGAGGGGGTTGTCCACCGCCCGGCCCGACTGCGCCGCGATCGTGTAGAGGTGATTCGGGAACGAGGGGCCGTGGGCCGACGCGAAGAAGTTGTCGAAGAGCGCGTACTCCTCCGCCCACCGCCAGTAGTTCGGGAGCTGATCGGCCCGCAGCTGCGTGTAGGCCAACGCGCCGCGCGGACCCTGGTCGAAGCCGTCCATCGCTCCGTGGTCCCATGCCCGCACCGCGCAGACGTAGCAATGAGGAAGGTCCCCCGGCAGCCGTCCGTCGGTGCCGCGCGTGAGGGGACGCGGGCGTCCGTCGTCCCGGCCGACCGTCACGCCGCGTGCGCCGGGGAACCGGCCGAAGAGCTCATCGAACGTTCGGTTCTCCTTGATCAGGAACACGACGTGCTTGATCGGCCACCTCGTGGGCACGCGCGACGCATCGTCCGCGGCCGTGCCGGCCGGCGCGCCCGACGACGCGCCGTCCCGCGACGGGTCGCCCGTGGTGGAGACCGCAGGGTGCGTGCAGGCCGAGACGAGCACGGCGAGCGCGGCGGTCAGACTGACGATGCTCTTCAGGGCGGACCCGTCCCGTCGGGCGGCGCGTCCACGCCTCGTCGGCAGGGCATCCGCAGCATCTTGCAAGCCTAGCGGGAGCGCCCTCGGGCGTGCGGGCGGGCCCGGATAGGCTTGCAGGCCGCATGGAGAGGAGTCCCGACGGAACCGTAGGCGAGATCTTCGGCGTTCGGCTCCACCACCTCCCCTCCGGAGGAGCCCTGCGCCGGGTCTGCGAGGGGTTCCTCGACGGCGACCGGGCGTTCCGGATCTTCCCGGCGAACCCGGAGATCCTGCTGCACGCGCGGGCGGATGCTTCGTACGCGGAGGTGTTGAACCGCGCGGACCTCGCGTTGCCGGATGGGGCGGGCGTCGCGCTGATCCAATCGCTTCGGAGCCGTCGTCGCGTCCGCCGGTGGCCCGGCGTCGACGTCGCGGGCACGGTGCTTCGACTGGCGTCGGAACGCGGGGACACGGTCATGTTCCTCGGGGGCGCGGCCGGCGTGGCGGCGCGCGCGGCCGAACGCTGGCGGACGCGCCTCCCCGGCCTGCGCGTGGCGATCGCCGGCGCCGCGTCCGCGATCGGGCCCGACGGCCGGGTGCGCCCGGTCGACCGGGACGGCGAGCTCGTCGACGAGATCAGAGCGGTCGGCCCGGCGATCGTGCTCGTGGCGTTCGGCGCGCCCAAACAGGAGCGGTGGATCGCGCTGCACGCCCCGCACCTCCCGTCCGCCCGGATCCTGATGGCCGTCGGGGGCACGTTCGACATCTGGTCGGGGAACCTCCCACGAGCCCCCCGTTTCCTCCGCCGCTCCGGGCTGGAGTGGGCGTGGCGCCTCGCCCTCGAGCCGCGCCGGCTGCCGCGGATCCTTCGAGCAACCGTGGTGTTCCCCTTCCGGGCGCTCACGGATCGCCCCGCGTGACGAAGCGCGTGCTGTTCATCACCCCGCGCCCGCTGGCCGAGCCTCGCAGCGGGGGCACGATCAAGTCAGCGGCGTTGCTCGCGCACCTCGAACGCCGGCACGAGGTCGACGTGGCGTGCTTCCTGTCGCCGGGGGAACGGTGGCAACGGACGTCGGGGCGCACGGTCACCGTGCGGCTCGACCGCCCTCGGTCGATCGGGCGCCTCCTCTCGAGCTACGTGCGGCGCGTGCCGTTGAGCATCGAGCGGAACCGCCACCCCTCGATGGCGGAAGCCGTCACCGAGCTCGTCGCGCGCGGGAACCACGAGGTCATCCTCGTCGACGGCTGGCTGATGGCCCAGTACCTGCCGGAGTGGTTCCGTGGAACCACCATCCTCCATCAACACAACGCCGAGCACCTCATGTGGCGGCGACAGCTGGCGCTGGAACGCTCGCCGCTCCGGAGGGCGGCGGTGGGGGTCGAGTCTTCACGTGTGCGGCGCTACGAGGCCCGCATCCTGCGGCGGTTCGACGTGGTCTTCGCGGTGTCGGAGCCCGACCGGGTGGCGGTGCTCGCGCTCGGCGCACCCCCTCCCGTTCCGATCCTCCCGAACGTGCCCGTGCCGTCGCTCCTCGGACGGCCGCCGCTCGCCCCCGGGTCCCAGCCCGTCGCCCTGACGCTGGGAACGTTGTCGTGGCAGCCCACCGTCGAGGGGGTGACGAGGTTCCTTCGCGACGGGTTCCCGACGCTCCGCGATCGCGTCCCGGAGGCGCGCCTGGTTCTGGCGGGAGCCGGCGCGCCCCATCCGCTCCGTGCCCTTGCGCGGCAGACCCCCGGGGTCGAGCTCGTCGGCGAGGTCACCGACGACGAGCCGCTGTATCGGCTCGCGCGGTGTTTCTGCGATCTCGGCGTCGGAGGCGCCGGCACACATGTGAAGCTTCTCAACGCGCTCGCTCGAGGTCTCCCCGCCGTCGCGACACGGGACGCCGCCGAGGGGCTCGAGGTCGTGCCCGGCGAACATCTCCTGGTCGCCGACGGTCCGTCCCAGGTCGTCGAGCACCTCGTACGGCTCCTGACCGACGACGTCACATGGCGACGCCTGAGCGAACGCGGCCGTGAGCTGATCCGGTCCCGCTACGTGCCCGAGGTGGCGTTCACGACGCTCGACGCCGCGCTGGAGGAGCGATCGCGGTGACGCGCCGGGCTACCGCGACCCGGGGTGCCCGCCTTTCGCGGTCGCGAAGAGCTGGTGCAGCTCCTCGTCGGCCGTGAACGCGACGTCGCGGGGCCCCGCTTGGTCGGCGAGCCCGCCGACGGCCGACACGACCGCCGGCGTCCCGATCGCCTGCGCCCGCGCCAGCACGCCCGACGACCATGCCCGGCGGTACGGGAGGACCACGACGTCGGCCGCGGCGATCCAGGCGTTGAACTCGTCCTCGGGGACGAAACGGTCGACGAACTCCACCCCGGGGACCCGGTCGCAGAGCGAGGCGATCCACCGCGCGTACTCGAGGTTGGGTTCGGTGGGGCTCCGCACGGAAGCGAGCAGGACGAGCCGCCCGGGCGACCCAGCGCTCTCGAAGGCGAGGATGGCTCGCTCGAAGCCTTTCGCGGGGTGCATGAAGCCCGCGCAGACGGACAGACGCTCGTCGGCCGGGACGCCGAGCCTGCGGCGGGCCTCCTCTCGGGACGGGACGCCCCGCAGATAGACGCCGTCGGTGTGGGGCACGACCTCCACCCCGTCGCGGATCCCGTAGGCGCGCGCAAGCGCGCCGCGTTCGGCCTCCGTGTGGACGAGCACCGTCGTGCGCGCGAGCGCGCGCCGAAGCAGCCGGTGGTCGGGACGCCACCAGCTGAGCTCGGGGTAGGTCTCGTGCACGACGATCTCCGCCTGGGGGGTCTTCGAGACGAACCGCAGCAAGGCCCACTCCGTCCGGATCGTCGAGAGGGGCGCCCGGGGTCGGAGGTAGATGCCGGGCTCGAAGTGGACGACGACGCGATCGAACCCGGCGGCCAGGGCCGCGGCGCGCCGGAACGGCCGCCCGTCCATGAAGTCGATCCGCTCGTCTCCGTCGCCGTCCGCCGGCGAGAGCACCACGACCTCGTGGCCGTCGGCCCGGAGTCGCGCCACCTGACCGCTCGCGTACGTCCCGATGCCGCAGTGACGGGGAGGGAACGAAGAGACGACGAGGATCCGCATCCGGTCGCCCGGGCCGTCTCGTCCCAGTCGTACCGGGCCGCCCGACGGAGGCCGGCGGTCCGGAGCCCTTCGCGGAGCCCCTCGTCCGTCACGATCCGGAGGAGGCCCTCGGCGATCGAGGCGTCGTCCCGGGGGTCGACCAGCACCGCGGCGTCGCCCACCAGCTCCGGCAGCGAGGACGTGTCGGAGGTGAGGACGGGGGCACCGCAGGCCATCGCCTCGAGCGCGGGGAAGCCGAACCCCTCGTACAGGGACGGGAACGCGAGGCCGAGCGACCCCGACAGCAGGGCGACGGCGTCGCTCGGCGGGACGTAGCCGGTCAGGGAGATCTGTCGGCGCGCGCGCTCCGGGACCGCCGCGAGGGCGGGCGCGTCGTGATCGGAACCGTCCGGCGTCCACGGAGGGGCGCCGGTCACCACGAGCGTCGGTCGGGTGCCGTCCGGGAGCATGGCGAACGCTCGCAGGAGCCCCCCCAGGTTCTTCCGCTGGTGACGGCCCAGGACGACCAGGTACGGCCCCTCGACCCCGAAGCGCCGTCGGACATCCTCGACCCGCTCGGGCGGCGCCGGCGCGAAGACCGAGCGATCGACACCGAGCGGCACGACGACCACCCGTTCGGGATCGGCGTCGTAGAGCTCCAGCAGGTCGCGGCGCGTCGACTCCGACGGGACCAGCACCGTCGCGGCCGATCGGACGGAGCGCTCGACCGCGCGGCGCCACCACGGGACGGCCTGCGGCGCCGTCTCCGGGAACAGCCGGAACGCGAGATCGTGCACGGTGGCGACCCAGGGGACCCGTCGGGACGGGGGCGGGACGAAGTTCGTCCCGAAGACCAGGTCGCAGCGCGCGAAGAGCTCCACGGGCGGGAACCCGCGGCGTGCGGTGCGGTCGTACAGCCTCGACGGCACCACCACGCGCCGCTCCAGCACGCCGATCCCCTCGAAGTACCGTCGCGGGCGGAGGATCGTTCGGGCGTGCAGGTACCACGCCAGGTACTCGGTGCCCGCGTCGACGACCGGGAGCCGGCGCAGCAGGTTCCAGACGTAGGTCCCGACCCCGGTCCGCTCGGCGGAGACGGCGGGCCTCGCGTCGACCAGGACCCGCACGGTCAGCGGACCTCGAGCGCGGCGCGATCCCCGGTCACGGGCCGAGGACGATCATCCGGCGTCGGGCTGGATGCACTCGGGCTCGGAGGGACCGTTGGCACCGAGCTCATCCGGACGGTAGTCGGACGTCGCCACCACCGCGATGTCCCACGCCCGCGACCCGCCGACCATCCGTACCTGGAGGCCGGGGAGGTACTGAGCGACGACACGCGCCTCCTCCAGGTGGCCCGGGGTGTACGCGATCGCCGGCCCGCCGGGGACG
The DNA here is from genome assembly GCA_044865955.1 of Actinomycetota bacterium. Lineage (GTDB taxonomy): Bacteria > Actinomycetota > UBA4738 > UBA4738 > HRBIN12 > JAJNBA01. The sequence continues at coordinate 7,258 of JBIOTM010000247.1, forward strand.
GCGGCGCCCCCGAACGGGAGGATCCCCGGCGTGACGTCGAACCCCGAGATGGACAGGACGTCCTCGATCCTGGTGGCCACGTCGTCGGAGGCGTCGTCGACGACCGCCACGACGATGTTCGCGGGCGACGTCGGCGTGTTGACGAGCTCGATCCCGGCATCGGGGAGCGGCCCGCCGTCGCGAAGCGCCTGGAAGATCGCCCGCGCCGAGGGATCGGGTCGCAGGATCGAGATCGCGCTCGTGAACCCGGGGGGACGCACCGTGTCGGGGACCGCGGGGACGGCGCGGAACTCGACGGCGCCGGTCGAGAGCCCACGCAGCTGCCCGACGAGGAAGGCCAGATCCGCGATCGGGAGCTGGGCGTCCCGTTTGAGGTTGGTGAGGACGGGCTCAACCAGACCCGGCAGCCGCACGAGCTCCCTCGGCTCGAGGAGCCTGTTGATCACGGCCCGGAGGAACTGCTGCTGCCGCGCGATCCGGTGCAGGTCCGGGGCGGCTTCGTCGCAGGGCAGGTGCCGCGTGCGCACGTAGGCGAGCGCCTGCTGCCCGTCGAGCGTCTGGCAGCCCGCCTTCAGGTCGAGCGCGCTGAGGGGATCCTGGACGTCGAACGGGATGCACATCCGGACGCCGCCGAGCGTGTCCACGACCCGCTGGAAGCCGAGGAGGTCCACGTACAGGAAGTGGTTGATCCGCAGGCCGGTGAGCCGGTGGACCGTCCGCGCCACCCGCAGCGGCCCTCCCCCGTTCACCCCACCCTCGAACGACGTGTTGATCCTGTCCCAGCCACGACCGGGGATCCGCACCCACAGGTCGCGGGGGAACGACAGGACGACCGCCTGCTCCCGCCGGGGATCCAGCTGGACGAGCATGATCGTGTCGGCCCTCGACGTGCCTCCGTTGTGCGCGTCGGTCCCGAACTGGGCCTGCTCCTCAGGGGTGAGGCCCTTCCGCGAGTCGCTCCCGAGGAGGAGGTAGTTGCAGACATCCTCGGCGCACGGACCCACCGCGGGATCGTCCCCTCGGAACGTCGCCACCGCGCGTCCGGCGCCGCCCGCGCCCAGGTACGACACCATCGCGTACCCGGCGAAGGCCCCGACCAGGAGGGCGATCGTGGCGCTGATCCCCACGGCCACGTGCGCGAGCCGCCCGTGCCCCCGGGGCGAGGGGTGGTCGCTCATGCGGCTTCCAGCGTAATCGCACGGGCGGCTCGCGCACCCGGATCGACCGGTTGCGTTCCTGTGGCGGAACGATGGCGGGATAGGATGACCCGTCCCGGGGTGGAGGGGGCCTTGGCTAGCGACGCGATCCGCGTGCTGCTCGTGGGAACCGAGGATGACTTCGGCTCCGAGCTGGAGGGTGAAGGCTTCGAGGTGACGAGGATCCCGGATCTCGCGTCGCTCGGTCCGGGTTCCGACCAGGACGCCGTGGTGGTCGCGCTCGACGAGCCGGGCCCGTTGCAGGTCCTGGAGACCCTGCGCTTCAAGACCCCGGCCGCGGCCGTCCTGGTGGTCACGGCGCCCGACCGGGAGGCGGACGGCGCCGTCGCGCTCCACGCCGGGGCCGAAGACCACCTCGTCCGGGGATCGATCGCGAACGGGCTCCTGCCTCGGGCGATCCGCTACGCGGTGGAGCGCCGCCGGCTCCGCCGGGAGCTCGCCACCGTCGACGAGCTGACCCGGCTGCCGAACCTCCGCGGGTTCGTCGCGATCGCCGAGCATCACCTCCGGATGGCCGACCGCGCGGGCACGCCGGTGGTGTTGCTGTTCGTCCGTCTGGACGACTACGGGTCCGACGAGGCATCACGAGGACCGGCGGCGGCCGAGGAGCTCGCTCGCGAGGCCTCCGACGTCCTCCTCAGCGCGATCCGTGAGGCCGACCTCCCCGCGCGCATCGCCCCCGACACGTTCTGCGTGCTGCTGTCCGGCGAGGCACAGGGCGCCGAGGTCGCGGTGCTCTCGCGGCTCGTGGAGGCGATCGCCCTGCACGATTCCGCCGGTCCGGAACCCCGTCCGCTGGCGCTCTCGGTCGGGACCGCGATCCACGACCCCCAGCAGCCGGTGAGCCTGGAGCGCCTGCTGCAGACGGCCGAGGAGCGTCTGCATCCCCGGTCATCCGATGGTCGATGAACCGCGAATACCGTCAGCGACCCCGGACGAAGGACGGTGCCCACGGACGCGGCGACCTCGACGTTGGATCGGACCCGCACGCGCATGAGCTCCCGTGAGCCGGCCGGGCCACGCGACGAAGACCTCCTTCGTCGCGTGGAGGGGGGCGACGACGGGGCCTTCCGGGAGCTGTTCGCGCGATACGCCGCCGTCGCGCACGCCCTGGCGTTCCGGGTGGTCCGGCAGGCGCAGGTGGCGGAGGAGATCGTGCAGGAGGCCTTCCTGGCGGTGTGGCAGAGCGCCGAACGGTACGACCGGGCGAGGGGCTCCGTCCGCGCGTGGTTGATGGGCACCGTTCATCACCGCGCGGTCGATGCCGTTCGGCGTGAGCAAGCGCAGCGCCGGCGCACGGACGAGGCGGCGACCAGCGCTCCGGTGGTGGTGGAGGACCCGGCCGACGACGTCCTGTCGGTGATCGACCGGCCCCGCGAGCGCGGCCTGGTCCGCCGCGCCCTCGCGGACCTGCCCGCCGAGCAACGCGACGTGATCGAACGCATGTACTACGACGGTCTCTCGCAATCGCAGATCGCCGAACGGACCGGGCTCCCGCTCGGGACGGTGAAGTCGCGAACGCTGCTCGGGATGCGACGCCTCCGCGAACGACTCGGGAGGATCGAACGATGATCCGCGACCACGCGTCGATCGACGAGCTCCTCGCCGTCCGAGCGCTCGGAGGGCTCGACGCCGAGGATGCCTCGCTCCTGGACCGGGAGCTCGCGGCGCACGGCGAATGTGAGGAGTGCCGTCGCCTCGAGGCCGAGCACCTGGAGGTCGCCGGGCTCCTCGCCTACGCCCTCGACCCCCGTCCGGTGCCCGGCGGGATGGTCGACGGCATCCTGGGCGAACGGCGGCGCGACGGCGCACCCCGGCCCGGTCCCGCCGCCGCGCCGCCAGACGAGCTCGCGCGCCGGCGGGACACCCGGCTCGGCCGGTGGCAGGCGGCCTTCGGCGTGGCGGCGGGGGTTGCCCTGCTGCTCGCGGTGGCGCTCGTGACCGGTTCCGGTCCCGGCGTGGTCCCCGGCCAGCGCTTCGTCCGGTTCCAGGGGGCCGAGGGCGATCTGGCCATGGCCTATACCCCTGGGTCCCGCGGGGTCGTCGTCTGGGGCACCGGGCTCCCCGAGCCGGGGCGGGGAAGGATCTACGAGGTGTGGCTCATCGAGGACGACACGCCGGTCCGAGGCGCCTGTCTGACGCCCCGCGACGGATCGCTCGCGGCGTACCTCGACGCCGACATCGGCACCACGGAGCTCATGGCGGTCACCATCGAATCCCCGTCGTGCCCCGACGCCCCGACGACCGCTCCCGTCTACACGGCCGAGCTCGCCTGACCGGTCCCGGGTCGCGGTGCCGGGCCGGCCACGCAGCCCCTCAGCCGGGGAGCATCTCCCGCAGCACCATCGGGAGGATCCCGTCGTGACCGAACGCGGCCACCTCCGCGAGCGCATCGATCCGGACCGTGGCCGGGAACGAGACCGTCGAGCCGTCCTCGCGGGTCGCCTCGACGTTCGCATCCTGCCCGGGGGCGATCCCGATCTCGAGGCCGCGGATCGAGAACGTCTCCTCCCCGGTGAGGCCGTGGGTCGCCGCCGTCTCGCCCGTCTTGAACTGCAACGGGAGGACGCCCATCCCCACCAGGTTCGAACGGTGGATACGCTCGAAGGACTCCGCGAGGACGAAGCGCACGCCGAGGAGCGCGGGACCCTTCGCCGCCCAGTCGCGCGAGGAGCCGCTGCCGTACTCCTTCCCCGCCAGCACGCCCAGCGGCACCCCTTCGTCCCGGTACCGCAACGCCGCGTCGTAGACCGTCATCACCTCGCCGCTCGGGTGATGCGTCGTCCAGGGGCCCTCGGTGCCCGGGGCGAGCTCGTTCTGCAGGCGGATGTTCGCGAACGTGCCTCGCATCATGACCTCGTGGTTCCCGCGCCGAGCCCCGTACGAGTTGAAGTCCCGCTGCTGCACGCCGTGCTCCTGGAGGTACACGCCCGCCGGTGAGTCCGGCTTGATCGACCCCGCCGGCGAGATGTGGTCCGTGGTGATCGAGTCCCCGACCTTCACCAGGATCCGCGCTCGATCGATCCTGGACCCCTCGGCCTGGGCGTCGCCGACCGGTCCCGGACCCTCTCCCTGGAAGAACGGCGGCTCGCGCACGTACGTCGATCCCGGATCCCACTCGTAGACGGGCCCGGTCGGCGTGGGGAGGCCGGCCCAGCGCTCATCCCCGTCCCAGATCCTGGCGTACTCCTCCCCGAACTGCTCCTCCGAGATCGAGTCCGCGATCGTCTCCGCGACCTCTCGCGGTTCCGGCCAGAGGTCGCGAAGGAAGACCGGCCCATCCGGCCCGTCCGCGAGCGGTTCGGTCGTCGGGTCGAAGTCGATGCGGCCGGCCAGCGCATAGGCCACGACGAGCGGGGGGGAGGCGAGATAGCTCGCTCGGACCTGGGGATGGATCCGGCCCTCGAAGTTCCGATTCCCCGACAGGACGGCGACGACGTTCAGCTTCCGCTCGTCCACCGCTTCGGCCACGTCGTCCGGGAGCGGCCCCGAGTTGCCGATGCACGTGGTGCAGCCGAACCCCACGAGCCCGAAGCCGAGCTTCTCCAGGTACGGCGTCAGGCCCGCGCGGTCGAGGTAGTCGGTGACCACGCGCGAACCCGGGGCGAGCGACGTCTTGACCCATGGCCGCGACTCGAGCCCCGCCTCGACCGCTCGTTTCGCCAGGAGGCCCGCCGCGATCATCACGGACGGGTTCGACGTGTTCGTGCACGACGTGATCGCCGCGATGACCACCGAGCCGTGCCGAACCTCTCCGTCCCCCGACGTCACGTCCTCCTCGAGCGGCCCCGCCTGGAAGTCCCCGTTCGGGTTCCCCCCCTCCGCGACGAACCGGCCGAGCTCCGTCGGCTTGGGATCCGGCTCCGATCCGTGCCGGAACGCGTCGATGAAGGAATCCCAGACGTCCGGGAGCGCGACACGATCCTGCGGGCGCCGCGGGCCGGCCACCGACGGCACGACGGCCGAGAGATCCAACTCGAGCGTGTCGCTGAACGTGGGGTCGGGATCGTCGTCGGTGCGGAACAGCCCCTGTTCCTTCGTGTACCGCTCGACCCGGTCGATCAGGTCGCCCCGGCCGGTGAACCGCAGGTACTCGAGCGTTCGATCGTCGACCGGGAAGAAGGCCGAGGTCGCTCCGTACTCGGGGCACATGTTGGACAGGGTGGCCCGGTCCGCGATCGCCAGCGAGGAGAGCCCCGGCCCGAAGAACTCCACGAACCGTCCGACGACCCCGTAGGAACGCAGCATCTGTGTCAGCGTGAGGACCAGGTCCGTCGCGGTCGTGCCGGCCGGAAGCTCGCCGATCGTCCGAACGCCCACGACATCCGGTTGGGGCAGGAACATCGGCTGACCGAGCATCGCGGCCTCGGCTTCGATGCCGCCCACGCCCCAGCCCAGGACGCCGAGACCGTTGACCATCGTGGTGTGCGAGTCGGTCCCGATCAGCGTGTCGGGGAAGGCGACCCCGTCGCGCACCGACACGACCTGCCCGAGGTGCTCGAGGTTCACCTGGTGGCAGATCCCCGCGCCGGGGGGGACCACGCGGAGCCCGTCGAACGCCTGCTGCGCCCATCGGAGCAGGGCGTAGCGTTCGCCGTTGCGCCGGTACTCCCACTCGATGTTCGCCTCGTACGCCTCCGGCGTCCGGAACAGATCCACCTGGACCGAGTGATCGATGATGAGGTCCACGGGCACCAGGGGGTTCACCCGGGTGGGGTCCTGTCGGGCGCGCGCCACGGCGCTCCGCATCGCGGCGAGATCGACGACGGCGGGGACACCGGTGAAGTCCTGCATGAGGACGCGTCCCGGCATGAACGCCACGTCGGCGGCGGGACCCGGCCACCGGGCGAGGGCCTGCACGTCCTCGTCGGCGACGTCCCGCGACCCCGCCCGGCGGAGCAGGTTCTCGAGGAGGATCTTCACCGTGTGCGGGAGCCGCTCGAGCTCGCCCATCCCGCGGTCGGTCAGCCAGGGGAGCGAATAGACGTCGAAGGTCCCGTCCGCCGCCTCCAACCGCGTGCGGGCGCCGGCCAGTGCAGAGGTCATGAGCGGTCCTTCCGTGGTCGTACTCCCATACTCCCACGAGCACCGTCGGCCAACCCGGCCGGATCGTCAGGACCCCGCCGGCTCCTCCGTCGCACGGACGGCCATGATGGCCTGCTTGTGCACGATCCGACGTTCCCTGCGGAGCTTCGCTTCGCGCTGCCGCCGGAGCTCGGTCTCCGACCGAGCCACCAGCGCCGGAACGGGCCGCGGCCGGCCCTCCTCGTCGACCGCCACGAAGACGAGGTAGGCCGAGTTCACGTGGCGGATCGTTCCGGTGAGGGGATCGTGCGCCTCCACACGGACGCCGCATTCCATCGAGGTCGTCCCGGCGTCGTTCACCGACGCCTGCAGGACGACGACCTCGCCGATGTGGACCGGCTCCAGGAACGTCATCTCGTCGATCGCCACCGTCAGGGCGAGGCCTCCCGAGTGCTTGATCGCCGCGAGCGCCGCGGCCGTGTCCACCAGACGCATGATCACGCCCCCGTGCACGTTGCCGGCCACGTTGGCGTCGGTCACCTCCATCATCTGCGTGAGCGTCACGCTGGAGTCGACGACACGGCGCGCGGCGCGTTCTGCCACCGCGGCATCCTACGCCTGCAGCCGCCCTCGGACGGAGGGCGCCGATAGCATCGCTCCGTGCGCACGTGGATCGTCCCCCTCGCCGCCGCCGTGTTCCTGTCGGCCTGCGGCGCCGAGCCGTCGGTCGAGCCGAGCCCGACGCGGCAGACGGTCTCCTCGGCCGCCTCACCGTCCGCCCTCTCGCCGGCGTCCAGTCCGTCTCCCTCGCCGAGCCCGGAGCCCTTCGTGCTCGGCGAGATGCCGACCACCTTCGCACGCGACCTCGAGCCGGTCGAGGTCCCGCCCGAAGCGCTCGTCCCGAAGGGCGCCGACGTCACGGGCCAATGGTTCGGCTTCACCGACGACGGCGTCGTGATCCTGGTCTCGTGGGTCGAGGCCGGTCCGGACGTCGATCGGCTCCCGGGGGGGTTCGCCGTGTGGCGGCGAGCGACGTCGAGGCCGTTCTGGCGAACGGCCCTGGTCGAACGCCACGGCGGGGAGGACGGGATCACCGAGATCCAGGCGTCCACGACGGACGTCACCGGTGACGCATCCGACGACGCCCTCGTCTTCGAGGGCCTCGGCGGCTCGGGCGCGTGCGGGCGATGGCTGGTGATCGACCTGCTGCGCGTCGAGAAGGTCTTCGCCGACGAGCTGTGCGACGGGAGGATCGATCCCGGGCCGCCGGAGGCGCCGGGGCTCGTGATCACGCGGTCCGTCTTCCTCCCCGGGGATGCCCACTGTTGCCCCAGCCGGATCCGCGAGACCACGCTCGCCTGGACGGGCCAGGCGTGGCACGTGACATCGACGACGACCCGCGCGGCCTGACGGTCGCCCGAGACCGGAAGGCCTAGGTCCTCGGCCCATGGATGCGCGAAGGGATATCACCCGCCCGGCACTGAACCGCCCCGCGGAGCCTGCCGATAAGGAGCGCGGGAGACCGAACAAGGGGCCTGCATGTGCGCACGGTGATCGGGAACGGACTCGCTCGGAGGGTGCACGTCGCGTTGGTCGCGCTGCTCTCGGTGGGGGTGGCCGGCTCGCTGTGGATGAGCATCCGTGACCGGTCCGCGGCCGAGGGCCGAGCGGTCGAGCAGGCCCGCGTGATCACCGACAGCTCCCTCACCCTCGTGTTCCGTCCAGACGACCTCGAGCATCAGGCCTCCCCCGACCGCGTCCGCGAGCTGTCGCGGTCGCTCAGCGACGTGGTGCTGGACACCAGCGACTTCGAGACCGTCACGCTCTTCTCCGCCTCCGGCCAGATCCTCTACTCCACCGAGGAGGGGGCGATCGGCCATCGGCTCGCCGGGGAACGGAACCGCATCAGGGACGCGTATCGAGGCGACCCCGATCACCGCATCGTCGACGGCACCCTGTCCGTCGTGGTGGGTCTCCACTTCCCATCCGGCGTGGGGAACCCGGGCGCGGTCGAGCTGACCCGGCCATCGGACGACATCTCCGCGGCCGGCGGCCCGTGGCAGACCAACATGTTCTTCCTCGGCGGGGCCCTCATCCTGGTCCTCCTCACGTTCACCGGCGCCGGCCGCCGCGTGCCCGACTCCGCCGAACCGGTGCGGGCGAGGATCCCCGTGGTCCCGCAGCGCTTCCCCGGAACGGAGGCGAGGAGGGTGGTCGAGGCGCCGCAGCCCGGACTGAAGGAGGAAGCCGAGGCTCGCCGGCGCGCCGAGGACCGTGCCCAGGCCGCCGAGCAGCGTCTGGTCCTCTTGCAGGATCAGTACCGGGCGACGCTGGAGGAGTTGCGATCCACGCAACGGACGCTTCGCGACGGCCCGACGCGGGAGGACCGCGCTCTGGAGGAGCGGGCCGTGAAGGCCGAGACCGCGGCCAGGTCCCTCGAACAGCGGCTCCACAGCGTGACGACCGAACGCGACCGGCTGGCCGGCGAGCTCTTGGCTCGCCGCGACGCGGTCGAGGCGATCGGCGTCGAGGGCGAGCAGCTGCATCAGGTCGAGGCGGAAGCCATGGGCCTGCGTGCGGAGCTCGAGGGCGCGCAGACGCAGCTCTCGCTGACGATGCAGGAGCTGTCCTCGCTCCAGCGTCAGGCGGAGCGATCCCGGGAGCTCCAGGAGGAGCTCGACGCGGCTCAGCTCGATTCGCTCCACGCCCGCGACGCGATGGCGGCGATGCAGGGCGAGCTCGAGAGCGCGCGCACGGAGCTGGCGGATGCTCGCAGCGAGATGCTGGCGCTGCGGAGCGAGGAGCAGCGCGCCGCGATGCTGACGGACGAGCTCCGGAGCACCAGGGCCGAGGTCGAGAGCATGCGCGCCTCGCACCGGGCCGAGCTCGTCGAGCGCGAGGCCGAGCTGGAGGAGAAGGTCCGCTCGGTGCGGGAGGAGTTCCAGGCCCTCCTGGCCGAGGCGGAGTCCAAGCACGCGGCTCAGCTCGCGGCGAGCGAGGCCGAGGTGGCGACCCGGCTGGCGCTCGCCGACCGGGGCGCGAAGGAAGCGGGGGAACGGGTGGCGGCCGTGGGTGCGGACCTCGAAGCGGCGCGGTCGGAGTCGGAGGCCCGGGCCGTGGATCTCGAGAGCGCCCGGATCGAGCTGGAAGCCGCGCACGATCGGATCCGGACGCTGCAGGAGGAGCTGACGCAACGCGAGGGGGAATTCGATCGGGCCGGCCACGACGCCGAACGAGCGCGGGGGGACGCGGAACGGCTCGCTGCGGAGCTCGCCGAAGCGCGCTCGGCGCTCACGGCAGCCGAGACGGGGCTCGCCGCGGAGCGAGCTGGACGGGCAGACGTGGAGGGCTCCGGCAAGCGCGCCCAGGTCGAGGCCCGCCGGGCAACGGAGCGGGCGGAGCACCTCGCGGCCGAGCTGGAGGCGGCGATCCAGGCGAACGAGGATGTCAACAGGCGACTGCAGGAGGTCGAGGCCCGCCGAGCGCTGGAGATGGCGCAGGACGAGGGCAGGGCGCACATCGACGAGCTGCTGAGCGCGACCCAGGAGCGCCTCGCCGGCCAGAGCGAGAAGCTGATCGCCGCCGAGGAGCGCACCCGGGAGCTGGAACGTCAGGCCGTGATCGACGGCGAGCGGCTCGAGGAGCTTGAGGCCCAGCTCCGGCAGCACCAGATGGCCGACCAGATCCGGGAGCTCCAGCCGAAGCACGAGCATCACGAGGCACCGGCAGATCCCTTCGTCGCCGAGGAGCGCCTCGGCTCTGCGCCGTTCGTCAGGGAGATGTCGATCGACGCCCAGAAGACGATCTCCCGCATCATGGGCGTGATCCAGCTCCTCAAGCACAAGCGGGACGCCAAGGACCACGGCCAGCTCGTGCAGCAGCTGACGGCGCACGCCCGCCGGCTCGACGACACGATCCGCGACCTCTCAGACATCGACTCGCTGGTGACTGGATCCATGGACCTCGACTTCCGGAACACGGACCTCGAGTCCCTGATCCGTCGGGTGGTCGGGGAATCGGGCGTCGACACGGACCACGACATCCGGGTCGAGGCCGAGCCGACGTCGATCGCGGTCGATCGCACGCGGACCCAGCAGATCGTCGGCGGACTCCTCCGCAGCGCGATCGACCGAACGCCGGCCGGGAAGACGATCGTCGTCCGACTGATGCGGGCAAGGGGCGGCGCGCTCATCGCCGTCGAGGACGCGGAGAGCTCGTCCGAGATCTCGCTCAGCCCGATGGTCCGGCGCCTCGCCGAGGTCCAGGGTGGCTGGGCCAAGGTGGAGGCCGTCGAAGGCGGAGGCTCCTCCTTCCAGGTGTTCCTTCCGCACGCGGGTTCGGAAGGCGCGCCCGAGGCCGCGCCGGTGGAGGAGGCCCCGCAGCCGGAGGTCGTCAAGGACGACCCCGATCACTGGGTGAACGCTGAGCAGGCGCTGGTCAGGGAGCTTCGCGAGCTCTCCCAGGGCAAGACGAAGCGGTAGCTCAGATCCTCCGGACGACCAACGCGTCGCCCTGACCGCCGCCCCCACAGATCGCGGCTCCCCCGAGGTCGATCGATCGACGGCGCATCTCGAGCGCGAGGGTGAGCACGATCCGTGCGCCGGACGCGCCGATGGGGTGCCCGAGCGCGACCGCCCCGCCGTTCACGTTCACGATGCCGTCGTCGATCCCCAGCATCCGCGCCGAGTGGATCGGCACCGCGGCGAAGGCCTCGTTGAACTCCACGAGACCGAGGTCCGACGCCGCCAGGCCGGCCTTCTTCAGCGCTCGCTCCAACGCGATCGCCGGCACCGTCTGCAACGAGGGGTAGCGATCGGACGACATCCCGTACGCGACGATCTCGGCGAGCGGTTCGAGGCCGAGCTCGTGCGCCTTCTCCGCGCTCGTGACGACCACCGCGCATGCCCCGTCGGAGATCTGCGAGGCGTTCCCGGCGGTGATCGTGCCGTCCGGCCGGAACGCGGGCTTCAGGGCCGCGAGCTTCGCCCCCGTGGTATCCGGGCGGATCCCCTCATCGCGCTCGACCCTGACGGAGGCACCGCCCCGCTGCGGCACGTCGACGGGAACGACCTCCTCGGCCATGCGGCCGGACTCCCAAGCCTCGTGTGCGCGGACGTGCGAGCGTGCCGCCCACGAGTCCTGCTCCTCGCGGGTGAGGCCGAGCTCCGCGCTGATCTCGTCGGTCCCCTCCCCCATGTGATGGTCGCGGAACGAGGACCACAGCCCATCGCGGATCATCGAATCGATGAGCTCGGCATCGCCGAGGCGCGCACCCCCCCGTGCCTTCGGCAGGACGTACGGGGCGTTGGTCATCGACTCCATGCCGCCGGCCACGGCGACCTCGATCTCGCCCGCCCGGATCATCTGGTCGGCCATCGCGATCGCGGACATCCCGGAGAGGCACACCTTGTTGATCGTGATCGCGGGGACGTCTTTCGGGAGGCCGGCGCCGATCGACGCCTGGAGCGACGTGATCTGTCCCGCCCCCGCCTGGAGCACGTGACCGACGATCGCGTAGTCGACCTGCTCGCCGGCGATGCCGGCTCGCTCGACGGCCGCCCGGATGGCGTGCGCCCCCAGATCGACGGCCCGCAGGTCCGCGAACCCGCCACGGAGCTTGGCGATCGGCGTGCGAGCGCCGGCGACGATCACCGAACGGACCATGGAACGAGTCTACGGCCGACGGGGAGAACGGGGCTCGATCAGGCTCGGCCCGCGAGGGCCCTCTCGATCACGTCGAGGATCTCCTCGCGCACGAGCTCGTCGCGGTCGACCAGTGCCTGGACCAGGGCCGCATGCACGTCGCGGTTCTCGGAGAGGACCTCGAGCACCCGCTCCTTCTGAGCAGCGAGGATGTCCTCGACGCTCCGCTTGCCGTCGTCGTCGGCCAGCACCTTCGCCACGAGGTTCGCGCCCCCGATCGGTCCGTGCGACACCGCGTCGTAGGAGATCAAGGAGCCGGCCATCCCGAAGGAGCCGACCATCTGGGCGGCGAGCTGCGTGGCGGTCATCAGGTCGCCCGCGGGGCCGGTGCCGGACTCCCCCAGCACGAGCTCCTCCGCGGCCATCCCCCCGAGGGCGATCGCGATCCCGGATTCGATGTCGGTCCTGCTCCGCGTGAACCGTTCCTCCTCGTCGCCGTGGGCGAGCAGCCCGAGCGATCCGCGTCGCTTGATGATCGAGAGCACCTCCAGACGCCTGTTCTGGCCGAGGAAGTGCGCGACCGTCGCGTGACCCGCCTCGTGGACGGCGACCGACCGACGGTCGAGGTCGGCGTAGGTGACCGCCTGCTTGAGACCGATCTCCTCCGTGAACTTCGCCTCCATCACATCGGCGAAGTTCATCTCCCTCCGTCCGTCGCGGAGCGCCACCAGCAGCGCCTCGTCGAAGAGGTGCTCGATCATGACCGGCGTGTACCCGAAGCTCTCGTGGGCGATCCGGACGCGGACCGACGGGTCGTCGAGCTGCGTGTGGTGCTTCTTCCGCTCCAGGAAGTAGTCGACGAGATCCTCCCGCTCGCTCTGGGTCGGCACGTCGAAGTACAGGCGCCGATCGAACCGCCCGGGGCGCATCAGCGCGGTGTCGAGGGACTCGGCCCGGTTGGTCGCCGCGATCAGGAGGATGTTGTGGTACTCGGGCCGGAGGACCTTGAATTGCCAGTTCATCGGGAGGTAGCCGTTGATCCAACCCAGGATCCTGGCTCGGATCCGGGTCCGGAGCGGCGGCTGGTCGAACGACTGCATCTGGATCAGCAGCTCGTTCACCATCCCCCCGGTGTTCGAGGACATGAACCGGTTGACCGATCGGTCCTGGACCGTGCCGTCCGGCGTCGCGGGATTGGCCCCGTCGCGCGACTGCCCGATCGCGTCGATCTCCTCGATGAAGCCGATCGCGCCCCCTTCCTTTCGCGCGGTCTTCCGGAGCGCCTTGAAGAACGACCGGATGCGGTACGCGGTCATGCCGAACCACATCGACTGCAGGGCCGTGGCCGAGATGAACAGGAACGGGACCCCCGCCTGCTTCGCCATCGCCTTGGCGAGGTACGTCTTGCCCGTGCCCGGTGGGCCCTCGAAGAGGATGCCCCGACGCGGCGTTCCACCGAGCTCCTCGCGGAAGGTCCCGTAGCCGAGGAACACGTCCAACGTCCGCACGACCTCGTCGACCTGCGTGTCCAACCCCTTGATGTCGGTGAGACCGACCTCCACCTGCTCGGGGTAGACCGTGATGTGTGGCGAGCGGCCGGACAGGAGCGGCATCGCCACCATCAGCCCGATGGCCACGATCAGCAGCATCGCCGGGAGGTAGACCTCCCACGGGAACCCCTCGGGGATGCTCGGGAGGCGGATGGGGCGCCCGGACGAGTAGCGCCACCACAGGTAGACGTCCAACCCGGTCACGAGGACGATCGCGCGGAGCAACCGCTTGCGCTTGGTGCGCTCGCGCTGGCGGAAGACGTCCGCGCGGCCCTTCCGGAGCGTCGTCGAACCCGAGAGGAGGGCGGCGGCGGCGGCGCTGTGGTGCTTCTCGGTCACGCTTCCTCCAGATCCACCGGTCGGGGCGCTCCTCGGCCGTGACGTAGCACGGTATACCCACTCCCATCACCCGTGAATCCGCCCTTCGGCCCCGATCGGGGGACTCCCGGCTCGGCCGAAAGCCCGGGGTGGGAGGGCTTCCCGTGCTCGGTTGGGTATCGTGCGGCCGTGGCCCGCACGAAGCAGCCGCCCATCAGCGACGAGGACCGGCGGGTCGTCGGGGCCCTGCTGAGGGACCTGCGACGGGCGGCCGGCTACCGGTCCGTGGAAGCGGCGTCGGCCCTGCCGGACGCCCCCTCGTCCCGGCAGACGATCTACGCGTACGAGCGGGGCGGCCTCACGCCCTCCCTGCCCCAGTTCCTGGACCTGGTCGAGTTCTACGTGCTCCGCGCGCCGCCCGCCGATGGGTCGAAGCCGGAGGAGGATCTGCGCGCGCAGGGTGTGGCGGCCGTGACCCGAGCGCTGGCGCTCCCCCTCTACCACGTCTCGGCCGCCCATCGGCTGATGGCGAAGATGCAGCCGGGCAGCCGGAGGAAGCGTTGATCCTGGACATCGACCACGTGGGGATCGCGGTCGCCGACCTCGACGAAGCCGTCGAGCGCTACCGGCGGACGCTGGGGGTCGAACCGTCGCATCGCGAACGGGTCGAGGACCAGGGTGTGGAAGAGGTGCTGTTCCCCGTGGGCAGCTCCTTCATCCAGCTCGTCGGGGCATCGGGACCGGACACGCCGGTGGGGAGGTTCCTCGCGAAGCGAGGGCCCGGCGTCCATCACGTGGCCTATCGCGTGCGCGACGTCGCGAGCTCGTTGGACGAGCTGCGACGCGAAGGGGTCACGTTGATCGACGACGCCCCTCGCAGGGGCTCCCGGGGCACCGTGATCGCGTTCGTCCACCCGCGGGACATGGGCGGCGTGCTGGTGGAGCTGGTCCAGGAGCGCTGACCGTCGAGCGTCACGGCAGCGTCGCCAGCCCCGGCTCGGGCGCGTTGACGAGGACCGCGACGTTCCCCTCGGGGAGCTTCCCGTCCGCCATCAGCTGGTGCGCCAGGCCGGTGTCCTCGTAGCCGTACGTGTGCCCGAGGGTCGTCCGGATCCTGCCCTCCCGGACCAGGTCGTTGAACGCGGTCGCCTGTTCGTCATTGAACAGGTGCGACCCCTGGTACCGCTTCTGCAGGTACCACAGGTAGCGCACGTCGATCAGCGTGTCGAACCCGGATGTCCCCGCGCAGATGACGATCATCCCGCCGCGATCGCACACGAAGTTCGAGGTCGGGATGGTGTCCTGCCCCGGATGCTCGAACACGATCCGCGGGCTCGCGCGCTCCCCCACCGCGTCCCAGATCGCCTTCCCGAAGGCCTTCGCACCGTCGAACCACGCCGTCCAGTCGGGCGAGTCCCACGCCGGCGGCACCCCCCAGTGCGAGAAGGCTCTCCTGTTCACGTAGCCGACGGCGCCCAGCCCTTCGCAGTACTCGCCCTTCTCCGTCGAGGACACCACGGCGACGGCGCGGCCGCCGGCGAGGGTGACCAGCTGGATCGCCAGCGAGCCGAGCCCGCCCGCGCCGCCCCAGACGAGCACCACGTCGCCCGGCTTCACCGTGTTGGGCGGCCAGCCGTGGAGCATGCGATAGGCCGTCGAACCGGTGAGGGTCGGGGCGGCGGCCTCTTCCCACGTGAGCCGGTCGGCCTTCGGGAGGCACTGGTGGGCCTGCACCTTGGTGAACTGCGCCATCGAACCCCAGCAGGTGTCGTACCCCCACACCCGGAAGCTCGAGGCGAGACCCGGATCGTTGCCGGCCGCGACCCAGGGATCCTCGGGGTCCCACTGGCCCGCGTGCACGACGACGTGGTCTCCCACCGCCGGGCTGGTCACCTCCGAGCCGACGGCGTAGACGACGCCGGCGGCGTCCGAGCCCACGACGTGGAAGTCCGTCGGTTCGCCCCATCGGGCCTGCGTCTTCGTGACGTCCACGGGGATGCCCCTGGCGGCCCAGACGTTGTTGAAGTTCACCCCTGCCGCCATGACCAGCACGAGGACGTCGCCGGGTCCGACCTCGGGGACGTCGATCACCTCGTCCTGGATCGCCACACGCGGCTCGCCGAAGCGGTCGGGCCGGACGAGCTGGGCGTGCATCCGTGAGGGCACCTCCCCGACCGGCGGGATCTCGCCCATCTCGTACGGGTCCTTCGCCATCGGGGTCGGCCTTCCTCGGATGCGATGCGGCGAACCCTAGCAACCGGAGCCGGCTTCACGGTCTCGCGATGTACGTTGCCGGCATGGACAGCTTCCGCGGTCACCTCCTGATCGCCGGCGCGGGTCTGTGGGATCCGAACTTCCGGCGGACCGTCGTGCTGATCGGGCACCACGACGAGGAGGGGGCGGTGGGCGTCGTGCTCAATCGACCGCTCGAGACCACCGTGGAGGAAGCCGCACCGCCCCTCTCGTCGCTGGTGCCACCGGGGGAAGCCCTGTTCCACGGAGGCCCCGTGCAACCCGAGGCCGCGGTGGTCCTGGCCGATTTCGAGGACCCGACCCGGGCGGGCGTTCTCGCGCTCGACTCGATCGGGTTCCTGCCGGAGGAGGCCGACGCAGCTTCGCTCGGCGGCCTCCGACGGGCCCGCGTGTTCGCGGGCTACGCGGGATGGGGCGCCGGACAGCTCGAAGCCGAGATGGAGGAGGGCTCGTGGCACCCGATCCCGGCGCTCGCCGGCGACGTGTTCACCGTGGATCCCGTGGGCCTGTGGTCGGCCGTGGTCGGTCGCCTCGGCCCGACGTTCCGGATGCTCTCGACGATGCCCCTGGACCCGCAGATGAACTAGGCGGGCCTGGGCTCGGCGCTCGGACAGACGAACGCGCGGGGACACCACGCGCACCACGGGCCGGGCGTCAGGGTCGGCTCCCTGCCTCCGAGCAGCCCACCGGCGGCCCGGGCCGCCGCGACGACCCGGTCAGCCGCGTGGACGAGC
>JBIOTM010000248.1:0-13522 GCA_044865955.1 Actinomycetota bacterium
CCGACTTGCCGTACACGAGGTTGTCCGGGTCGCGGAAGCACGGCATGTCCCGCGGCAGCTCCGACCCCGCCACCGCCTTCAGCGCGACGTGCTGGTGATCGACCGGTGTCGACGGCACGCGCACGCCGGCCATGGCGGCGACCCGCGGCGCCCAGATCCCGGCGGCGTCGACCACCACCTCGCACTCGATCCGACCGTGTTCGGTCTCGATCGCCGTGACCTCGCGGCGCTCCGACACGTCGATGCTCGTCACGCGCTCCCCCGTGCGGACCCGTGCCCCGAGCGCCCTCGCCGCGTCGGCGAGCGCGTAGGTCGCGGTGTGAGGGTCGAGGAAGCCGTCGGCGGGGACCCACACGGCGCCGAAGAGCGACTCGGACGTCGCGGCCGGCATCAACCGGCGCGAGTCGTCGGGCGACAGCAGCTCCACGTCGAGCCCGATCCCCTTCGCTCGCGACACGCCCCGCTGGAGCTCCTTCAGCGACTCCGGGCTGGAGGCGATCCTGAGGCTCCCGACGGCCTCGAACACACCGAGCTGCTCGTAGAGCTCCACCGAGTAGCGCCGGAAGGCCATCATCGTCGGTGACGGGTTGAACATCGTGACGAGCCCGGCCGCGTGGGCCGTCGACCCGCTGGTCAGCTCGCCCTTGTCCAACAGCAGGAGGTCGCTCCAGCCGGCCCGAGCCAGGTGGTACGCCACGCTGCAGCCGGTCACGCCGCCACCGACCACCACCACGCGAGCGCGTTCGGTCACCAGCCCTCCTCAGATGGATGGGGCGGGGCCGCAGGCCCCGCCCCATCCGCCGTGCCGCCGGGATCCTACTCCGGCGGGATCTCCGCGAACGCGTACTGGACCCGCAGGCCCCTCCTGGCCCGCACCGACTTCATCACCAGATACACGACGAGGCCGAACGCCGCCGTCCCGGCCACGATGAAGTACGGGAACCACCCGCTGGCCGAGTAGGCGAGCCCGAGGTCCTTCACGAAGAAGAACGAGGCGACCATGAACCCGCCGAGGACGAACCCCAGCACGCCGATCACCGTGACCAGCGGGGCGTCCCCGACCTTGTACTTGGCGCCCGGCGAGGCCTCGTAGAGCCGTCTCGCCCGGTACGGGAGCAGCGCCGCCGCGAGGGCCGAGAGCGTCATCACGGCCCCGTTCGCGAACGTCACTCCCAGGGCCCACTTCGTGCTCCAGTCGCCGACGTAGTTGAACGCCCAGATCACCGGCAGGGCCGCGAAGAAGTAGGCGAGATGGGCATTGACCGGCGTCTTCCACCGCGGATGCACCCGAGCGAACCAGTCGGGCAGCAGCCCGTCCAGGCCCTGGGCGACCATGATCCGCGTCGTCCCGATGTAGCAGTTACAGACGATCTGGAACGAGTTCAGGATGAACCCGATCCCGATCAGCAGGACGATCACCCAGCTGCCCGTGAGCCCCATCGCGATCAGGTTGGGGAACATGTAGCTCCCGCCGATCGTCGCCTCCGGCACGGCGAACCAGTATCCGGACGACGCCACGAGGATGCCGTCGTGCCCGATCCCCTTCTGCATCGCGAGCGCCAGGACGACCAGCAGCCCGGCGGTCGCGGCCAGCGACCCCACGAGGATGAAGAGCTGGTTCCTGAACACGTGGGCGTTCTTGATCTCGCCGCCCTGCTCGCTCGAATAGGTCGCCCACTGGAGGCTGGTCCAGGCGATCGGGGCGACCATGAGCGTGCCGAACAGCCAGAACGGCGGGTTGAAGTCCACGCCCGCGCTCGCGGCGGCGGCCCGCGCGGTGCCGAAGAAGCCTTTCACGCCGTCGACCTGCCCGGCGAACGCGTTCAGCTTCCCCGTGGCGGCTCCAGGGTTCGTCGTGAGGAAGAGCAGTAGCACGATCCCGAACGAGATCAGGATCGCGTACCACATCACGTACTGGAACCGGACGTAGTTGCGGAACCCGCTCACCAGCAGCAGGAGCGCGATCAGGGCGTTCGCGACGCTGATCACGATGATCCCCGTCGTGCCGGCCGCCCACGTCCCGATGTCGGTGAACGCGCCGATGCCGGTCGTCACGCCGAGACCGATGAACGTCGGCGCGATCCCGAGCGCGGCGAGGAGCCATCCGGACAGCGCCACCCATTGGAGGATCCACACGACGAAGAAGGCGAAGACGACGGTGAACCCGAACCCGCCCCCGAAGACCCGGCTCTGGAAGACGTAGTCGCCCCCCGACCGTGGCAGGGCCGTCGCGAGCCAGACGTAGGCGAGCGCGATCGGCAGTTCGAAGACGAACGCGAAGACGATCCCGAGGACGAGGTTCGACCCCTGGAACGCCGTCGGTGCCCACAGGTACGTCCAGGGGAAGATGATCCCCATCGTCAGGATGTTGTAGATGAACGCCGAGTACGGTGACATGACACGGACCAAGCCCGAGGCTCGCCGGGTGAACACCTGCGGCGCTACCGCTTCAGCCATACCTCCCTCCTTCTCGCATCACTCCGGCGCTACCCGGACGTGAATTGGTGTCCAACGACCTCTCCTCCCCGGATCGCGACGATCAGGCCGCGTAACACCCCCTCTCCGTACTCGCTCCCGGGGTTGAAAGCCGGGGTGCGCCCATACCTGTTCGCCCCCCGTGATTCGTGGATATGACCGTGGAGGCCCACGGTGGGCTGATACGTGGCGAGCGCGTCCGCCACCGCCTGCGAACCCGCCCCGTAGTAGACGGGCTGACCCCGGTCGATGACCGGCGTCGGCGGCCAGACGGACGCGTCCAGCTTCAGGCACGTGTCGAGGCTCGAGTCCAGCGGCGGGCAGTGGAAGTTGAAGACGGTGCGGGCCGGATCGGACACGGAGGGCATCACCTTCTCGATGACCTCCGCGATCTCCTCGTCCGTTCGCTCGCGCGGCGTCTCCCAGGGCGTCGGGGTCGAGTACCCGATCGTCAGGATCTCGTGCTCCTCGTCGATCGGCACGGAGCGGTTCTCGGCGTTCACGACGCGCTCCCCGTGCGCCTCGTCCAGCGCGGTGAGCACCTGCTCCGTGTCGTCGTTCCCCCCGCAGAGGTACACGTTCACGTGGGTGCCGGCCAAGCGTTCCTCGGCCAGCGCGATCCACTCGGCCAAGCGTTCCTTCGCCAAGACGTCGAACAGATCGTCGATCCGATCCTGTTGCCCCTCGTACGCTGCGTACTCCTCCGGGTCCATCTCCTGCCAGTAGAACCCGAGGGTCTGCATCGTCCGCTTGAACTCCTTCATCTGCTCTTCCGACCGGATGTGGTGGTTCTGCCCCTGCAGGCGAGCCCGCCAGGTCCCACCGGCCTCGCGGACCATCGGGATCAGCAGCTTCCCCATGAGGTCGCCACCGAAGACGAGGGCGTCGACGTCGTAGAACTTCGCCGCGTTCAGGAACTTCCGGTACGTCGGCTCCGAGCCGTGGATGTCGCAGGCGTAGAAGAGCCTCGTCGGCTTGGCCTTCGCCATACCCTTCCGCGACCACAGGGGCATCAGAGGTCCTCCATCAGCGGCGCCAGCTCACCCACGTCCCGGTACCACTTCTTGCGGTCCCCGATCTTCGCCCGCAGCTTCCACGACATCGACTTCGGCTCGGCTTCGATCCGGTCGAGGGCGGCATGCGCCTGCTCGGCGACGTGCCGCTTCTCCTGTTCGCTGAGCTGATCGTACTGCGCGGCCATCTGCCACACCTTGTCGAGGTTCATCGTGAGCGTCCGCCACCAGCCCCAGTCCTTCCCGCACACGGCCGCCACTCGGCCGACGTTCACCGCGTCGTCGTCGTGATCCGCGAGCGGATGCTCGAGCAGCAGCATGATCGTGTCGATCAGGTCCTTCTCGTTGATCTCGACGATCTGCATCTTCTGCATGAGCATCTCGGCCAGCGGGATCGTCTCGTGATCGACCTCGAGCCGTCCCTTCCAGCTGACGGTGTGACAGAACTCGAGCTTGTCCAGGAAGACGTCGAGATGCAATCCCGTCCGCTGGTCCTCCAGGACCATCCGCGAGCCCTCCGAGTCGACGAAGACCCGTGGGTCGTCCGCGTATCCGGCACGCCCCAAGAGCGCCCGGATCCTGTCGGCGTCCCGTCCGTACGCCGCGAAATCGATGTCCGTGTACCTCCGTCCGAGCAGCTCCTGCAGGTAGGCGTGGCGCGGGCAGCGCCTCGCGAAGGCGAGCGCGCCGACGAGCCGGAGCACGACCCCGTCCTCGTGCGCCATCGCGAGGAGTCGGTCGGCTTCGGCCTCGAACTCGGACTTCTCCAGGGTGACCTCCTGAATGATCCCAGGGCTGGGCACGGCGCATGGAGTGTGGGCGCTCCCGCGCCGGAGCGCAAGCCAGGCAGAAGGGGCTCAGCGGCCGAGCACGGCCAGGAACTCGTCGAGGTCGGGAGCGACGCGGTAGCTCGGCTCCACGACGCCATCGAGGGCCTCGACGGTCTTATAGCCGTTGCCCGTCACGTAGGCGACCACCTCCTCCTCGGGGCGGATCACCCCCTGCTCGACCATGCGTCTGAGGTTAGCGATCGTCACGCCTCCGGCGGTCTCGGTGAAGACCCCTTCGGTCGAGGCGAGGAGCCGGATCCCTTCGAGGATCTGGCGCTCCGTGCACCACTCGATCGCACCACCGGTCCCCCGCGCCACCTGGAGCGCGAAGTGCCCGTCGGTCGGCGAGCCGATGGCGAGCGACCTCGCGATCGTGTCGGGCTTCACCGGGACGACGTCATCCGAGCCGTCCCGGAACGCCTGCGCGACCGGCCGGCAGCCCTCCGGCTGGGCGCCGCTCACCCGGTAGGGCTTCTCCTCGACCGCCCCGATGGCGATCAGCTCCTGGAAGGCGCGGTGGATCTTCGTGAGGAGGGCGCCGCTCGCGATCGGCACGATCACGTGGTCCGGGAGGCGCCATCCGAGCTGCTCCGCGGTCTCGAAGCCGAGCGACTTCGAGCCCTCCGCGTAGTAGGGGCGCATGTTCACGTTCACGAACGCCCACGGCAGTGCCTCGGCGACCTCGGTGCACAGCCGGTTCACGTCGTCGTAGGTGCCCCTCACCGCGACGACCTTCGCCCCGTAGGTCTCCGTGGCGAGGATCTTCGCCCGCTCGAGGTCCTCGGGGACGAAGACGTAGCAGGGCATGCCGGCGTGGGCGGCGTGGGCGGCGGCAGCGTTCGCGAGGTTGCCGGTCGAGGCGCAGGACAGCGCCTCGAACCCGAACTCCCTCGCCATCGTGGCGGCGATCGAGACGACCCGGTCCTTGAAGGAGTAGGAGGGATTGACGGAGTCGTCCTTGATCCAGAGGTCCTTCAGGCCGAGCGCCGCCGCGAGCCGGTCGGCGCGGCGGAGCGGCGTGAAGCCCGCGCCGAGGTCCACCCGCTCGATCCCCGGCCCGCCGGGGAGCAGCGCCTGGTAGCGCCACAGGCTCGCCGGCCCCACCTCCACCTGCTTGCGGAAGTCGGTTCCGTCGATCGCGTCGAGGTCGTAGGCCGGCTCGAGCGGCCCGAAGCATTCCTCGCAGATCGACCGGGGCTCGACGGGATACTCGGTGCCGCAGATCCGGCACCGCAGCGCCGCGGGGCTCGTGATGACGCTCACCCCGTCACGGCTCCGTGGTCCGCCTGCCCGACGAGCCTCGCGTACTTCGCAAGCGCGCCGGTCGTGTAGCGCGGCGGCGGCGCGGTCCACGCCGAGCGGCGGTCCGCGATCGTCTCATCGTCAACGAGCAGTGCGAGCGAGCGGGCGTCGGCGTCGATCCGGATCCGATCGCCCTCTTCCACGAGGGCGATCGGTCCGCCCACGAACGCCTCCGGCGCCACGTGACCCACGCTGTATCCCTTCGTGGCTCCGGAGAAGCGGCCGTCGGTGACCAACGCGACGTCCTTGCCCAAGCCGGACCCGGCGACGGCCGCCGTGACGGCGAGCATCTCGGGCATGCCGGGCGAGCCCTTCGGGCCCTCGTAGCGGATCACGATCACGTCGCCGGGCGTGATCGCGCCGGACGTCACGGCCGCGAACGCGTCCTGCTCGGAGTCGAACGGACGGGCGAGGCCCTCGAAGGCGAGCCCCTCGGCGCCGGCGATCTTCATCACGGCCCCGTCGGGCGCGAGGTTGCCGCGCAGGATCGCGGTGCCACCGGTGGGATGGATCGGCTGGCCGGCGGCGTGCACCACGGTCCCGTCCGGCGGCCGTGCATCGACCTCGGCGAGGTTCTCCGCGACCGTCTTCCCGGTCACCGTGAGGCAGTCGCCGTGTAGGCGACCGGCGTCGAGCAGCTCACGCATCACCACGGGCACCCCGCCCACGCGATCCAGGTCGCTCATCACGAACCGGCCGGCCGGGCGCACGTCCACGAGATGCGGCGTCGCACGGGAGATCCGGTCGAAGTCGTCCAACTCGAGGTCGACGCCCGCCTCGCGCGCGATCGCGAGCAGGTGGAGGACGGCGTTCGTCGAGCCCGCGAGCGCCATCACGACCGCGATCGCGTTCTCGAAGGCCTCGCGCGTGAGGACGTCGCGGGGGAGCGGCCCGCCGGCCGCGACGAGCTCCGCGGCCCGCCGCCCGCTCTCCCGCGCGAGCACCTCGCGGCGGTAGTCGACCGCGGGCGGCGAGGCCGCCCCCGGCAGCGAGAGGCCGATCGCCTCGCCGACGGCGGCCATCGTGTTGGCGGTGTACATGCCCGCGCACGAGCCCGTCGTGGGACACGCGGCGCGCTCGATCCCCAGCAGCTCCTCGTCGCCGATCGAGCCCTTCGCGTGCGCGCCCACGGCCTCGAACACGTCCTGGATGGTGATGTCGCGGCCCTCGTAGGTGCCCGGGAGGATCGTCCCTCCGTAGAGGTAGACGGACGGCAGGTTCAGCCGGGCCATCGCCATCATCATCCCCGGCTCGGACTTGTCGCAGCCGGCGATCCCCACGAGGGCGTCGAGCCGCTCCGCGTGCATCACGAGCTCCACCGAGTCGGCGATCAGGTCCCGGCTCATCAGCGACGCCTTCATCCCCTCGTGGCCCATCGCGATCCCGTCGGAGACGGCGATCGTGCCGAACTCGATCGGGACGGAGCCGCCCTGGCGAACGCCCTCCTTCGCCAGGGCGGCCAGCTTGCCCAGGTGGTAGTTGCACGGCGTGACCTCGTTCCACGAGGACGCCACGGCGACCTGCGGCTTGGCGAAGTCCTCCTCGGAGAAGCCCACCGCGCGGAGCATCGCGCGCGCCGGCGCGCGATGCGGCCCCTCGGTGACCTCCCAGCTGCGGGGACGGTCGTGCTCGCCGGCCATGCGGGTCCCCCTTTCCCCGGGGCTACGCTCACGTCTGCGGCGCTCGCTCCTTGAGCCCCGTCCCCCGCGTCGACGACATGCGAAGATGCGGGGCTGCAGCCTAGCAAGGAGGCGACTCGGGGAGTGACGGCCGAGAACGCGATGGGGGGAGGAGTGACCATCCCTCCCGACGCGGGCCGGAGCTGGTGGCTCCGTGAAGCGCTCGCAGACGACCCCGGCCCGCCGTGCCCCCCCTTCCGCGGGGATACCACCGCCGACGTGGTGATCCTGGGCGGGGGCTACACCGGCATGTGGACGGCCATCGCCTTGAAAGAGCTCGATCCCGGCGTCGACGTCGTCCTGCTCGAGCAGGACATCTGCGGCGGCGGTGCCAGCGGCCGGAACGGCGGCTTCGTGAACTCCTTCTGGGGCGATCTCGACTACCTCGCCGACCGGTTCGGGGACCGAGCCGCCATCGCGCTGTGCGAGGCCGGCGAGGACAGCGTCCGGGCCCTCGGGAGCTTCTGCGACGCCCACGGGATCGACGCCTGGTACCGGGCCGACGGCGAGTACGTGGTCGCGGCGTCGGAGGACCAGGTCGGCCGATGGGCGGACGACGTGATCACGGCCGACCGGCTCGGCGTCGCCGAGCATTTCCAGGTCCTCTCCCGCGACGAGATGCGCGAGCGGATCGCGTCTCCGGTGTTCCGGGGCGCCCTCTACCGGAAGGTCGGCGCGACGGTGCAGCCGGCTCGCCTCGCCCGTGGGATGCGACGCGTGCTGTTGGAGGAAGGGGTCAGGGTCTTCGAGGACGCCCCGGTGACGCGCTTCGGCGTCGGGGATCCCGCGATCGCGGAGACCGCGAGCGGGAGCGTGCGTGCCGGCGTCGCCGTCGTCGCGCTGAACGCGTGGGCCCATCACCTGAAGCAGTTCCGGAGGACCCTCGTCGTCCGGGGGTCGTACATCGTCCTGTCCGCGCCGGCCCCCGAGGTCCTGAAGGAGATCGGCTGGGTCGACGGGTCGGGGCTCGCCGACATGCGGTCCGCCGTGCACTACGTCCGGACGACCCCCGACGGCAGGATCGCGTTCGGTGTGGGTGGGATCCAGCCGAACCTCGCCCGCCGGATCGGACCGCGCTTCGCCTACGACGAGGACGCGATCAGGATCGCGATCGCGGACCTGCACCGCATGTTCCCCGGGTTCTCCGACGTCCAGGTGGAGGCCGCGTGGGGAGGCCCGATCGACGTCGCCGGCCACCATCTCCCCACGTTCGGCACCCTCGGTCGCGGCAACGTGCACTACGGGCACGGGTACACCGGGAACGGGGTCGGTCCCGCGCATCTCGGCGGCCGGATCATGGCCAACCGCGTCCTCGGCCGGTCGGACCCCGTCCTGGACCTCCCTCTCGTCGACCTCGAGCCCCTGCGGTTCCCGCCCGAGCCCTTCCGCTCACCGGGCGCCCTGGTCGCCAACACGGCGATCCGTCGGAAGGACGAGGCGGAGGATCGTGGGGAGGACGCGAACCCGCTGGTCGGGTTCATGGCGACGCTTCCCCGCCGGCTCGGCTACAACCTCGGTCCCTAGACGACGAAGGGCTCGTAGCCGGGCGCCACGAGCGGCCATGGGTTCGTCCGTTCCCACGCCGCCGCGACGGTGAGCGCCATGTCGTCGCGGAACCGCGGGGCCGTGATCTGGAGCCCAAACGGCACGCCACGCGTCGAGAGCCCCGCGGGCACGCTGATCGCGGGATGGCCGGTGACGTTCTGCGGGTCGGTGTTGTAGGAGTCGGGTCCCTCGGCGGCCAGCCCGTTCGCTTGGTCGACACCGTCGGGCGCCATCGCTTCGAAGCAGTTGGTCGGCGTGAGGAGCACCGCGTCGTCACCGAGGAGCAGATCGAGCTCGCGCGCGTAACCGAACCGGCGCCGGCGAGCGGCCATGTACTCGTCGAGGGACGTCTTCCGAGCGAACTCCACGAACCCGTGGAACGCCGGCGAGAAGCGGTCGGCGTTGGCGTCGCACAGGTCCCAGCCGAGATGGTGGACGTGCTCGAGGGCGCAGGTGACGACCCAGTCCTCGCTCGGGTTGCCGGAGCGGAAGATGTCCCCGGCGGCGATCCGTTCGATCGGAAGGCCAAGGTCCCGTTCGAAGGCGCCCAGGGCCTCGTCGAAGAGCTCCTGGACGGCGCCGGGGAGCGGGCCGTAGTCGACCAGGCGGGGCGCGGCGATGACGCGCGACGGCAGCTCGTCCCGGATCGTGAGGGGGTAAGGCAACGCGCTCGGGTCACCCGGGACCGGACCCGACTCGAGCTCGAGGAGCACCCGCACGTCGGCCACGCTCTGCCCGAGCGGGCCGAACGTCGACAGGTCGATCCACTCCGGGATCGGCTCCCGGCCGATCACGCCGTTCGTGGGTTTCAGGCCGACCAGCCCGCAGCAGGCGGCCGGGATCCGGATGGAGCCGCCGCCGTCGGTCGCTGTCGCGATGGGGACCATCCCGGACGCCATGGCCGCGGCCGAGCCGCCCGACGACCCTCCCGGGGAGCACTCGAGGTTCCACGGGTTCCTGGTGGAGCCGTAGAGGAGGTTGTCGGTGAAGCCCGCGCACGCGAACTCGGGCTGGTTCGTCTTGCCGACCACGATCGCGCCGGCGGCCGTGAGACGACGCGGGATCAGCCCGTCGGCGACGGCCGCCGGCGCGTCCGCGAACACCAGCGACCCGTACGTCGTGGGCACGCCCTCGACGTCCTCCATGTCCTTGACCAGCAGCGGGACGCCGGCGAGCGGCCCGGGGTCCTCGCCCGAAGCGACGCGACGATCGAGCCGGCGCGCCTCGTCGACCGCACGCTCGCGTACGGAGATGACCGCGTTCAGCGGCGGGTTCAACCGCTCGATCCGCTCGAGCGACGTCCGCACCAGCTCCTCGGCGGAGACGCGCCGTGCCCGGACCGCGGACCCCAGTTCGCCGAGCATCGCGGGAGCGTAGCCCAGACGGCGGCGCCAACGTCCGGCGGGGGTCCCTTGGGTGGTGGGGGCCGGAGGCCCGAGCTACCTGAGGAAGCCCGGCTTCAGCGGGCCCGAGACGATGTTCAGCCACGTGAGCAGCGGGTACGACAGCGCCGCGAGACCGAGGACGAGGCCGATGAAATAGCCGCCGCCCCCCTCGCCGCGGGTCGTCGACATCATCGACGCGATGATGGCCATCGCTCCAAGCACCGCGGCGAGGACCGCGAGCTGCCTCGAGAGCTGGCCGCCGGCCGCGAACTCCGCAGAGTACTTCCCCAGGATCCGGCTCGCGGGCTGTATCCGGTAGATCCAGAGGATCGCGCTGGCGGCCGCGCCGGCGATCCCGGTCACGATCGAGATCACACCGATCGGGTTGGTGCGCCTGCCCGAGCTCCCGAAGACCTTCGACATCAGCTACCCCCCATGCACCCTATGACTTCGGCCGGCAGGCCCGGAATCTGGAGCCCGGCCCCACCCCGGACGAAGTCGTACCGGATGCCGGACCACGCCCCCGGCAGGCCCGGGTAGGACCTCGGCGCCGGGTGGGCCGCGTCGTACTGGAACCCGCTCCAGTCCGGGGAGCGGAAGCCCTTCGTGTCGTACGGAGCGACCGCGGCCACCCCCGCGCCGAACTCTCGAGCCTCCACGAGGAACCGCCCCTGGAACGACAGGTCGGTATCCGAGTAGAGCTTCACGTACCAGCGTTGGATGGTGAGGATGTAGCCCTTCACCGAGGGCGGCGACTCCGGGCCGGAGAAGTACCGCATGTCCACGACGACGGGCGTGCCCGGGATCCGCACGGTCCGACGGATGATCCCGATCGGCCTCGAAGCGCGCGGCGACCCGGCCGGAGGCGTCATCCAGCCCTCGATGCAGGTCGCCGAGGGCTGACGGCTCGTGGGGGGCGGCCGCTGCGGCACGGCGGGTGGGGTGGGCGACGGGAGCGGCGACGTCGACGGGAACGAGACCGACCCGCCCGGGGACGGGCTGTTCGGGAACTGCGACCCCGGACCCCCGTGGCACCCGGCGAGCAGCAACCAGACCGCGATCGTGACCTTCTTCATGAGATGCCCGTGGGGGCGCCGACGAGGATATCCGGCTTGATACAACAGGAGCCCATGGCTCCCGATCCCTACGCGGGGGCGGATCGCGACGAACGGCATCCGCTCCCCGTCACGCGCCGGCGGTTCCTCCGGCGCAGCGCGATGGCCGTGGCGGGAGGGGTCCTGTTCGCCTGCACGGGAGGCCGGCGGATCCCGTCGGTCGGTGACGCCACCCCGGCGCTCGACACCCGATGGCCGATCAAGCGGGTCGTCTACCTGATGCTCGAGAACAGGAGCTTCAACAACCTGTTCGGAAGGTTCCCCGGCGTGCGCGGCACGACGACGGGCGTCGAGAACGGTGTCGAGAAGCCGTTGATCAGGTGTCCGGACTGGCTCCCGGGTGACATCCCGCACGACCTGACGGCGCACCGACTGTGCGTGGACGGCGGGAAGATGGACGGGTTCGGCACAGGCCTGTTCGGATCGGTCTACGGCTACACCATCTTCGACGAAGACCAGATCCCCAACTACTGGCACTGGGCGCGGGAGTACTCGATCTCCGAGAACTTCTTCGCGTCCGCGGCTGGACCGAGCTACCCGAACCACTTCTTCTTCGTCGCCGGCACGTCGGGCGGCGTGATCGACAATCCCGAGAACATCACGGTGCGGGGGCTCGAGGACGGCAGCACCTTCAAGAGCTGGGGCTGCGACGCGGTCGGGGACGACCGGTTCGTCTTCGTGAAGGATCCGGCCGGGAACCTGACCAAGCACGGGACGTGCTTCGAGTTCCCGACGGTCGGCGAACAGCTGACCGGTGCCGGGATCGACTGGGCCTTCTACTCCGCCGTGCCCGGACAGCCCGGCTACTTCTGGAACGCCTACAACGGGATCGGGAACGTGTTCCACACCGACCTGTGGCACGAGCACGTGCGGTCGGTGGACCGGCTGCGCGAGGACATACAGGCCGGCGACCTTCCCGCCGTGACGTGGGTGACGCCACGGTTCCAGCTCTCGGACCACCCACCGTTCTCGACGGGCCACACGCACAACTGGGTGTCGAGCATCGTCAACTCGGTGATGCGCTCCGACATGTGGGAGCACACGGCGATCTTCCTCACGTGGGACGAATGGGGCGGCTTCTACGATCCGATCGTGCCCCCGGTGATCGATCCGATCGGTCTCGGGATCCGCGTGCCGATGCTCACGATCTCGCCCTACGCCCGCCGGGGCGTGATCGACGACGAGCTCGGCGAGTTCTCCACGCCGCTCCGGTTCATCGCCGACAACTGGGGCCTCGATCCGCTCACGGATCGGATCCGGCGAACGCACAACTTCGAGCACGTCTTCGATTTCGGGAAGGAGCCGAGGCCGCCCGAGCTGGGGCTGGCGAAGGCGCCGGCGTTCGGGAACGCGTTCGGGTGGCCGGCGGACACCTATCCCGGCTGGCAACCGGGGACGGTCCCCGTCGACCACCCCCTTTGACCTAGGACTGCGCGACGACGTCGTAGTGCGTCGCGGTGCGATCGCGATCGACCAGGAACCGGTCGTCCTCGGGATAGAAGACGGCCGTCTCGACGTCGTCGCCGGCGAACGCCTTCACGGCATCCATCGAGTCCCACAGGGTGATCAGGATGTACTCGCAGCGATCACCCTCGATGCGCCTGAGCGCGAAGACCCCTCGGTTGCCGGGCGTCTCCCGGTAGGCCGTGAGGCCGGTCCGCTCCAGGTAGTCGAGGTAGGGATCGGCGTCTTCGGCGCGAACCGCGCCCGTCCAGGTCCTCGCGATCACGGTGCCCTCCCGACGACGGATGCGATCGCCAGCGTACGCGGGTGCGCGGGTGGATCGTGGGCCTGCAGGGCTAGGCGGCCCAGCGCCGGTCGGCGAATCGCCAGACCCAGCCGCCCTTCGCGCGGACGACGTCGGGGTCCCGCGGATCGAGCCGCTGCGGCTCCACCTCGTGGGGGGCTCGCGGCTTCGGCTTCTGGATGCGGATCTTCTTCATCCCGCTCACCTCCCTCGCCCCCTCACTCCGGTTCGAACCGGATCCTCAGGTGGATCACCGTCATCGTCATACCCACGGGTACAGCGTTGTATACGCACCGGAACCCCCGCAAGGATGAGGGTCACGCGCGTCAGGTGACGATGAGCACGTCGACCGCGACGCATCCGCCCGGGGACACGATCACGGGGTTGACGTCGAGCTCGACGATCAGATCGCCGAGCTCGACGGCGAAGAC
>JBIOTM010000249.1:0-2546 GCA_044865955.1 Actinomycetota bacterium
GGCTCGCGCGCCGCCGGTCTCGGCGGCCTGCGGATGGCGGTGTACGCGTCGTCCGAGGTCCACTACTCGATCACGCGGGCCGTCGAGCTCCTCGGGATCGGCAGCGATCATCTCCGCGACATCCCGATCGACGCCGAGCACCGGATGCGTCCGGACCTCCTGGCCGACATGATCGACCGGGACGTCAGCGACGGCGTGACCCCGGTCGCGGTCGTCGCGACCGGCGGCACGACGCTCACGGGAGCTGTCGATCCGATCGCTCCCATCGCCGACGTCTGCGAGCCGCGTGGGACCTGGCTCCACGTCGACGGCGCCTACGGGCTCCCCGCCGCGTCGGTCGACCCTGATCGCTTCGCCGGCCTGGAGCGAGCGGATTCCGTCAGCGTCGACGCGCACAAATGGCTCTACGTCCCGAAGGCCTGCAGCGTCGTGCTCGTGCGGGAGTCGGATGCCCTGTCCAAGACCTTCGCGCACGAGCAGGGCTACCTCCCGCACCAGCGGCACGAGCTGCACGCGGTCGACATCACGTTGGAGTACTCGCGCCCCCTCCGCGCGCTGAAGCTCTGGCTGGCGTTCCGCGCCCACGGAGCCGAACAGTTCCGCGAGGCCATCCGCCGGAACCTGGCGGAGGCGCAGCTGTTGCATGGGGCCGCAGCCCGGCATCCCGACTTCGAGACGTTCGGCGTCCCGCCCCACCTCTCGATCGTGCCGATCCGTCACGTGCCCGATGGCGTGAGGGATCTCGACGCGCACAACCAGGCCCTCGCCGATGCCATCCAGCGGGACGGCCGCGTCTACCTCGCGTCGGCGTTGATCGACGAGCGCGTCTGGTTGCGGCCCTGCTTCGTCAACTACCGCACGACCGACGACGACGTGATGGCCGTGCTCGACGTGTCTGCCGAGCTGGGGGAGAGGATCGCGAAGGGATCGGCGTGAACTCGGACGACCTGCTTCCCGCCGAACGGAGGATCCTCGAGGAGCTCGGTCACCTCCCGCTGGATTTCCGCGCGATGTGGGCCGTCTCCAACGTCTTCCGGAGCTCGACCGCGCTGCGCCGCCACCTCGAGTCGACGGTGCTCGCGGCGGACCGGCTCTCCTGGACGGCGTTCACCGGCCTGTGGGTCCTGTGGATCTGGGGGGAGATGGAGGCCCGCGCCTTCGCCGCTGCGATCGGGATCAGCAGGCCGACCGCGACCGGCGTCCTCCAGACGCTCCAGCGACGACGGTGGGTCAAGCGCCGGAGGCCGGCGAAGGACGGTCGGATCGTGCTCGTGTCCCTGACCACGAACGGTCGGAGGAAGATCGAGGAGCTGTTCCCCCGCTTCAACGCCGAGGAGGCTCGTCTTGCCGCGGCGCTGCTGCCGGAGGACCAGGACCGCCTCGCGTCGATGCTCAGGCGATTGCTTCGAGGGGTCGGGCCTGGAGCGAGCCCTGCGCGCGCGTAGACCGCAGCGGTGTGCATCAGCGGTCGGCCGTTCGGAGCCAGATCACCTTGGCTTCTTCGTCGATCGCCAACGCCGCCACGGGTCCATCCACCGACTTCTCGTCGACGACGGAGAGGCTCGGCTCATCCACCCTTGACGAGGCGACCCTCGAGGTCCGCGACCCAGACGGCCTCCAGCCCAGCCGCGACGTCAACGGGCTCCCCTCCGACATCGATCGACTTCCGAAGCGTCTGCGTGTCGAGGTCCACCACGATGAGGTTGCTGTCGGCGGGGTCGACGGCCCAGAGGTGATCCTCCGTCGCAGCGAGCGCCTTGGGTGTACCACCGACCGACACGTGCTTCCCGACATCATCCCGGGCTGGATCCACCGAGATCACCTCGCCACCCTGCCCCGACCAGGAAGGTCCGACGCTTGACCAACGGGACGGGCTCCGAGGCCTCCCGACGCAGGGCATCGGCCTCCTCGTCGCCCAGCGGGGGCGCCACCGGCTCGTGGTCGACCTCGGTCAGCCGGAACAGCGCCCACGTCCCGGTACGCCCTTCAACGCGTGGGTTCGATGGTCGGCGAACACGAGGCCTCCGCCGGTGAGCAGATCCCGGACGGCCTGGGTGGCGACCACCTCGCCGGCCCCGCCGACGCTCATCGCCCTCGCGCCGGTGTGGACCACGATCCCTCCAGGACGCCCGTCCGAGAACTCGACCCCCCGAAGTGCACCCCCGCTCGGATCTCCAGGCCGATCCCCCGGACCGCCTGGCAGGCCGAGGCGGCGAACCGCACCGCCGGCGCCGGCTCCCGGAAAAGGGCGAAGAGGCCATCCCCGGCGACGTCGACCTCTCGGCCGCCCCTCTCATTCAGGAGCCGGCGGAGGATCTGAAGCTCGCGTCGGAGGAGGGTCTGCCAGCGCTCGTCGCCGAGCTCCGAGGCGACTGCGTCGAGCCGACGGTGTCCAGGAACACCACCGCTCGCAAGCCGCGGGCCCTGCTCGGCGCGACGCACGGGTGGAGTGTGCGCCGGTCCGGGGCGGATTGGAAATCGCCGGGTTGACGGGCTAGCCGGGAGCTTCGAACCGATCGTCCGTGACGTCTTGCGAGATCGAATCG
>JBIOTM010000250.1:0-2814 GCA_044865955.1 Actinomycetota bacterium
GACACCGAGCTGCGCGGATCGCCCTCCTACGACGTGTGGAGCACCGTCTCGGACATGCTGGCGTTCGGCCGCGAGCTCCTCCGCCCCACCCTGGTCTCGGCGTCGACCCTGGCCGAGGCGACGCGGCCGCAGTTCCCGGAGCTTGCCGGGGTCCTGCCGGACGTCGGGAGGTTCGATCCCAATCCCTGGGGGCTCACGTTCGAGATCCGCGACGACAAGCGGCCGCACTGGACCGGCGACCGCAACTCCCCCGCGACCTTCGGGCACTTCGGCGGGTCCGGGGCGTTCCTGTGGGTGGACCCGGTGGCCGAGCTGGGGACGGTCGCGATCACCGATCGGAACTTCGGGCCGTGGGCGTTGGAGACCTGGCCGAGGTTCTCCGACGCCGTCCTGACTCGCTACTCCCGCGGTCGGCGCGATTCGAGGTGACGAAGCTTCTCCGGGTTGCTGATGGCGCGCAGGGTCTGCACGAGGCCGTCGGCGATGTCGAGCGAGACGGCGGCGACGGGTCGCCCTCCGGCGTCGAAGAACAGCGCGCCCGGCTGCCCGTTGATCTCCACCGTCCGCATCCCGCTCACGCCCAGGCGCTGCCCCCGGGCCGTGGGGCCGAGCAACACCCGAGCCACCCGGTCCCGCCCGAAGACCGGGCGAGGGAACGCCGGGGCCTTGCCGCCCCCGTCGCCGTAGGCGGACACGTCCGCGGCCAGCAGGCCGAGGAGCCCCTCCGTGTCTCCGTTCGTCACCGCCTCGAAGAAGCGCCGGGCGAGCTCCTCCCGGCGTTGGCGTGACGCCTCGAAACGCGGCCGCTTGGATTCGACCTGCCGACGCGCGCGCACGGCGATCTGACGGCAGTTCTCCTCGCTCCGTCCGACGACGTTGGCGATCTCGTCGTATCCGTAGTCGAAGACCTCCCGGAGGAGGAACACGGCGCGCTCGACCGGCGTGAGGCTCTCGAGCAGGACGAGGAAGGCCATCGAGAGCGAATCGGCGGTCTCGGCGTGCCGGGCGACGTCCGAGTCGGGATCGGTCAGGATCGGCTCGGGAAGCCACGTCCCGACGTATTGTTCGCGTCGCACGCGCGCCGAGCGCAGGTGGTCGATGCTGAGCCGCGTCGTGATCGTGGACAGGTAGGCCTTCGGCGAGTCGACCGCCGTCCCCGCTCGCGATTCGCGGTGGAAGCGCAGGAACGCCTCCTGGACGACGTCCTCGGCGTCGCTCACGCTCCCCAGCATCCGGTAGGCGATGGAGAACAGCAGCGGCCTGAGCTCGTCGTACGGCTCGCTCACACGGCTGTCCCGTCTCATCCGGTCTTCCATCGTGCCATGTACGACGAGATGGCCCTGCCCCCTGTGACACCCCTCCCGGATCTCTTCCGCACTGTCACGGCGGCGCGCGCTGCCTCGTCTCCTATCCGGAACGCGCCAACGATCCGCCGAGGCACAAGGAGGCGCATCATGCAGGGACACGAGGAACGGACGCCCGCGGGCACCGATCGCCCGCCGGGGGCCGAGCCCGGCCGGGGCTGGGTGGGACCTGACCTTCCGAGCCTGAGCGGGGTGCTGATCGGGTCCGCGCTCTTCCTGACGGGAGGCATGCTCATCTTCACGGTCATCGGGATCGCTCCCGGGCTCGTGCTGTTCGGCGCGGGGCTGGGACTGATGCTGACCCCGAAGAGGCGTGCGGCGCGATGATCGCCCACCGTCGCTCGCTCGACCGGGCGATCGGAACGCTCCGGAGTCAGCGGATGCCGTCGGAGGAGATCCGAGCCGTCCTGTCGGCCGAGGACCCCGAGATCGTGCGCAGGTACCTGGAGCTCCACCGGGAACGGCTGGAGGAGCAGGCCGATGAACAGCGGCGAACGCTCGACTCCCTCGAGCGTTCGCTGACCGAAACGATCCGGCGACGTGAGCTCGATCCGGCGGCCGTGAGCGTTCAGCCGGCGAAGAACTCCAGCAGGACGGGAGCGAGGGCCTCCGGCGCGGCGCCGTGCGTCTGACCTTCCAGCGTCCGGTGCCGGACGTCGCGGAGGATGCCCGCGAGCGCTCGCACGGCGTTTCGCTGCCAGGCCGGGCTGTCGCCACCGTCGAGGACGAGCGTCGGCATCGTGACCGAGGCCCAGCGCTCGGGCGGCAGGGGCGTGCCCGCCATGGTCTCCCCCATGATCGCGCCGTCGTAGGCGATGGTGTGCGCGAGGCCCTCCATCGCCGGCCACATCGGCCCGGTCCGCATCTGAGCGACGACGTCGCCGGGCACGCCCGGCCCCCTGGTCAGGAAGTACTCGACCGCGTCGCCCCGGCGGCCCGCCGACACGAGCTCCGTGAGACGGCTCACGTAGTCGGCCGGCGGCAGCGGACGGGTGTCGTCGACGACGAACGGCGGCTCGTACACCGCGAGCTTGTTGATCGCAGCGCCGTGCGCCGCCGCCTCGAGGGCGAGCACCCCGCCGGAGGAATGGCCGAAGACGGACGCCGAACCGCCCGCCTCCTCGATCAGCGCTTCGAGGTCCTCGACCTCGCGCTCGACCGCGTACGGCGGCGTGTCCCCGCTGTCGCCGCGGCCGCGCCGGTCGTAGGCGAACACGGTCAACCGCGGGGACAGGTGCGAGGCCAGCTCCGTGCCGGCCGAACGATCGCTCAATGCGCCGCCCACGAGGATCACGGGCGGTCCCCCGCCCGACCGGTCGAACGCGATCGAGGTGCCGTCGCCCGAACGCACGGTGTTCATCCTGGTCTCCCCGGTATCACCGGTCGCCGGGCGGGACGTTCTGATTGAGGTGGAAGAGGTTGGTCGGGTCGTACGTGCGCTTGATCGCCG
>JBIOTM010000251.1:0-2270 GCA_044865955.1 Actinomycetota bacterium
CGTTGGGCGTGCTCCCGCCGCCGAGTGCGATCGAGCTGCCGTCCGGGCTCAGGTCGAAGGATTGGAACCAGAAATAGTCGGTCGCCGGTCCGATCGTTCGAAGGTCGTGCCCAGTCTCCAGGTCCCAGATCGTCACCGCGTGGGCGAACTGACGGCCCGTCACCAGGCGCCGTCCGTCCGGCAGGAACTCCACCTGGAATGCGCCGGGTGCTGGGAGGTTCGCCCACTCGGCGTCGCCGGTGGGTCCGAGGTCCCAGATCTTCACAACGGAGTTCCCCGCGTCGCCGGTCATCACCCGGGTCCCGTCGGGCGAGAAGGCCACTCCCGGGATCCAGCTGTTCGTCTCTTGAGCCCGCAGCGACCACAGCTGCCGGGCGCCCGTGGCCCGCATCTCCCACACCCTCGCGGTGCCGTCTGACCCTCCCGTGATCAAGCGAGAGGAGTCCGGGCTCCAGGCGACGCTTCGGACGACTCCGGATTGACCCAGCAGCGTGTGGCGGAGCCTTTCCGTTTCCGCATCCCACACCCGCGTGGCGTCCTCGCTGGCCGCGGCGATATATCGGCCATCAGGACTCCAGGACACCTCCCGGAAGGTCGGGCCGCTGCAACAGCCGGGCGCGCTCAGTCGGAACGCCTCCTGACCGGTCCTCACGTCGAACACGACACCATCCTGTTCTTCAAGACCCTGGTCAGTCGATACAGCGAGAAATCTCCCGTCGGGACTGAGGGCGGTGTCATTAGGACGCCGCACTCGCAGGCTCGAGACCACGCGGCCAGTGGACAGGTCCATGACCCGGACGTCCACGTCCCCGTCGCGCCAGGCCGCGGCGACGAGCGAATCGTCGGCGCCGAAGGAAGGGCCCCATGCACCCCCATCGCCCGACAGGCTCGAGACGAGCCGCCCCGTCGAGGCGTCCCACACCTTCAGCGTGCCGTCGTCCCCGGTGGTGGCGAGCATCGAGCCGTCCGAGCTGAAGGCGACGTCGTTGACGTCCCCGTCGTGCCCGTGGAACGAGAGGACGCTCTCTCCGGTCTCGCCGTCTCTGATGTCGATGATGCCCGAGTCCTCGGGGCCCTCGGTCACAAAGACTCCCGTGGGGCTCCAGGCGAGGTATCCCCCCACCCCGGGCACCTCCATCTCGAGTCGTGACGCCACGACGGCGCGGTGGAGTGCCTCCTCCGCTCCCGGGAGAACCGTCCCGTCCGACGCCCGCGTGGCCTGGACGGCCTCGATCGCGAGCAAGACGCTGAGTTCCGGGTCGACCTCGACGTTCGCCACCGCGGCCGCGGTGAGCTCCCTCGCGGTCGCGATCCGCGCCTCGCGCTCCGCCCTGCCCCTCTGGTTCGTCGCGACGATGGTGAGCGATCCGGCGACGAGGGCCGCGAGGGCGAAGACGGCGACCAGGCCCCGCAACCGGCGGGTCGATCGCCGCTCGATCCGCGCCTCGCGCTCGCGCCGCCGCTCCTCCCTCTCACGCTCCCGATCGCGCTGATCCACGCTGGCCTTCAGGTAGGCACGCTCGGATCGCCCGATCGCCAGGTCCGTGGTCGCGGCCCACGTCTCGAGCTGCTCCAGTCGTGCACCTCGCATGAGGAAGCTCGGGTCGCCGTCGGAGCCTCGCCACTCGGCGGCCGCCCGGGCGAGGCCTCGCTCCTGACGGAGGTCCTCTCTCGCGTCGTCGATCCATGTTCGCAGGCGTCCCCAGGCGCTCAGCAGCGCCTCGTGTGCGATCTCCACCGTGGGCTCCCGGGTGGAGGGCTCCCGATCGAAGGTGAGGAGCCGGTGGTGCCCGAAGGTGTCCACGACGACGTCGGTCGCCTCCCGTTCCACCTCGAGGGCGTCCAGCTCACCCCGGGTGACGCGGCGCCGCGTGTCCTGCCGGCCCTCTCCCAGGGTGACCAACCGGAGGAAGGCCTGTTTGGTGGCCCGGCGGCCCTTCTGGTCGATCGCCTCGTAGATGCGTTCGGCTCGGGCGGACAAGGCCCCCGTGATCCCGCCGAGCTCCTGGTACGCGGTGAGGGTCAATCGATCCTCGTCCCGACGTTCGAAGAGCTCCGTGAGAGCGTATTGCAGAAGCGGGAGGGCGCCCGGTTGCTGGGCGACGTCGGCGATCATCTCCGCCACCAGCCCAGGCTCGGGTCGGACGCCGACTCTTTCGATCGGCCCTCGGATCGCCTGCTCGAGCTCGTCGGGTGTGAGAGGAGGAACCGCCTCGGTCCGTTCAGCGAGCAGCTCCCCAAAACGCGGGTAGATGAGTGGGCGGTCGTAG
>JBIOTM010000252.1:0-3226 GCA_044865955.1 Actinomycetota bacterium
GGGCGCCCACCGCGAGCGACGGCGCGACCTTGTGCGCGACGAGGTTCAGCGGGAAGTTGAACGGCGTGATCCCGAGGACCGGGCCGAACGGGAACCGCCGGACGATCCCGACCCGGGAGCCGAGCGCGGCCTCGGTGTCGAGGCGCATCAGCTCGTCGTCCCCGTGCCGGATCACCTCGGAGGCCCACCGGAACGTGGACACCGCCCGAGTCGCCTCGACCTTCGCCCACTTGAGGGGTTTGCCGCCCTCTTTCGCGATCAGCTCCGCGTTCTGGTCGATCGTCTCCCCGAGACGCCTCGAGATGTGGTCGAGGGCCTCGGAGCGCGCGTGAACGGGGAGCCGCGACGACTCCGCGAAGGTCGCGTGCGCCGTCGCCGCAGCCTCCTCCACGTCGGCATCCGTCGGCGTCCCGATCTCCGCGACGACGCTGTCGTCGTACGGGCTGCGCACCTCGAACGTGCCCTCGCCCGTGCGCCACTCGCCGTTCACCAGGAACGGCCTCGTCTTCATCCCTCCATCACCACCGTTCGTTCGTCGTGCCGGACGGCGACGACGTCACCCGATCGCCGCCATCACGTGCTTGATCTGCGTGTAGTCCTCCAGCGAGTACATCGACATGTCCTTGCCGTACCCGCTCTGCTTGTACCCGCCGTGCGGCATCTCGCCGGTGATGCCGAAGTGGGTGTTGATCCACACGGCGCCGAACTGGAGCTTCCGGGAGGCGTTCAACGCGCGGCCGATGTCCCTCGTCCACACGGACGACGACAACCCGTACACGACGTCGTTCGCCCAGGCGATGGCCTGATCGTCGTCGGCGAACCGCTGCACGGTCACCACGGGCCCGAACACCTCGTTCTGCACGATGTCGGACTTCTGGTCGACGTCCGCGACGACGGTCGGCTTGTAGAAGTACCCCGCCCCGGCCATCGTCTCGCCGCCCGTGGCCACCGTCGCGCCGGTCTCCCTGGCGCGGTCGATGAAGCCCTTGACGGTGTCCAGCTGCCGGTCCGACACCATGGGGCCCATCTCGGTCTCTTCCTTCGTGGTGTCCCCGACGACGATCGACTCGACGGCCGGCACCAACTCCGAGAGGAAGTTGTCGTAGATCTTGGGGCCGGCGATCACCCGGCAGGCGGCGGTGCAGTCCTGCCCCGAGTTCGTGTAGCCGGCGAACTTCAGCATCTCGACGACGGCGCCGAGGTCGGCGTCGTCGAAGACGATGACCGGCGCCTTGCCGCCCAGCTCCAGGTGGACCCGCTTGACCGTGTCGGCGGCGGCCTTCGCCACCAGCTTGCCGGTGGACGTGTCCCCGGTGACCGACACGAGCGAGACGTCGGGGTGGCGGGTGAGCGCGTCGCCGACGACGGAGCCGCGGCCGGTCACGATGTTCAGGACCCCCGGCGGGAAGATGTCGGCCGCGAGCTCCGCCAGGCGGAGGGAGGTCCGCGGCGTGAGCTCCGCGGGC
Source organism: Actinomycetota bacterium (assembly GCA_044865955.1). GTDB lineage: Bacteria > Actinomycetota > UBA4738 > UBA4738 > HRBIN12 > JAJNBA01. The sequence continues at coordinate 1,467 of JBIOTM010000252.1, forward strand.
TTCAGGATCGAGGTGTTCCCCGCGGCGAGGGCGGGTCCGATCTTCCAGATCGCCATCATCAGCGGGTAGTTCCACGGGCAGATGCCGACGGTGACCCCGAGCGGCTCCCTCCGGATCCAGCTCGTGAACCCGCGCTCGTACTCGCCGGTGGACTTGCCCTCCAGGACGCGAGCGGCCCCGGCGAAGAACCGGAGGTTGTCGATGATGAACGGGAGGTCGCCCGCGGCCACCGTGATCGGCTTGCCGACGTCCTCGGCCTCCAGCCGCGCGAGGTTGTCCGCATCGGCCTCCATGGCGTCCGCGAGCTTGAGCATCATCAGCCCGCGCTCCTTCGGCGGCGTGTCGAACCACACCTCGTCGTACGCCTTCTTCGCCGCCTCGACGGCGCGGTTGGCATCCTCGACGGTCCCGACGGGGATCTCGGCGACGGCTTCACCCGTCGCGGGGTCGATGTCCGGCTCCATCTCGCCGGTGGATGCCTCGACCCACTCGCCGCCGATGAACATCTTGTGGGACTCCAGGGCTGTGGCCACCTGCCCCTCCTCTCGTGTCCGGCGGCCGCTGAACCGCCGCTCAGACCGCCAGTATGCGACATCCTCCGGATGCGGGCATCCGCGCCGCCGCCGTGCTGAGGTCCGCTGGGCCGCACGCCGCCGCGAGCGTCAGTACCGGACGCGCGGATCCAGGAAGGCGTAGGCGATGTCCACGACGATGTTCGCCACGACGATGAACATCGAGCCCACGATGGTGACCCCCATGACCATCGGGAAGTCGTTCGTGGCGATCGACCGGACGGCCAGCTGGCCGAGACCGGGCAGCCCGAAGAGGTTCTCCGTGATGACCAGGCCGGCCATGATCGTGGCGAGATCGATGCCCAGCATCGTCACGATCGGCGTGAGCGCGCCGCGGAGCGCGTGCTTGTAGACGATCCCCAGCCCACGGCGACCGTGATCCAGGGAAGGATGAACTTGCCCTTGAGCGCGCTGGACCACACGCTCGCCCCGATCTCGAGACCGCTGGAGGGGGCGAGACGGAGCTTGTACCAGATGAAGTAGAGCAACAGCTGGCCGAGCCAGAACACCGGCAGGGACAGGCCGACGATCGCCATGACCATGGTCCATCGGGCGCCGACGGATCGCGGATGGACGCCGGTCGCGACGCCGAGCGGGATCCCGACGGCGAGCCAGAGCACGGCGGCCCCGAGCCCGATCATCGCCGAGACCGGGAGCCGGCGCCAGATCTCCTCGCGGACGGGGATGAAGCTCGAGAAGGAGTAGTACACCTCATCGGTGAGGAAGGTGTTCGGCAACGGGATGAGTCCCTTCGCGAACCGGGCGTACTGGACGACCAACGGCCGGTCGAGGCCGAACGCGCGCCGCGCGTTCGCGATCTGCTCACGCGTGGTGGTGCGACCCACGGCCCGTCTCGCCGGATCGCCCGCCGGGAGCTTCACGAAGATCAGGAACGTGAGGATCGAGATGACGACCAGGACGAGCACGGAGTACGACTTCTTGCCCGATAGCGCCCCACTGACAACCCGGGCCGGGGCGCACGATACTCCGGGTGCCAGCGCGCCCCAGGACGTCGACGCCAGGAGGTGGACGATGGACATCCCCCAGGAGCGGAAGCTCGTCACGGAGATCCCCGGCCCCCGCTCGCGCGAGTGGTTCGAACGGCGCGCGGCGGCGGTTCCGCAGGGGGTGTTCAACACCCATCCGATCGTCACCGCTCGCGCCTCGGGCGCGATCATCGAGGACGTC
>JBIOTM010000253.1:0-9657 GCA_044865955.1 Actinomycetota bacterium
CGTCGGTCTCGGCGAACCACTCGGCAGCTGCCGACAGGACGCGGACGTCCACGCCTGCGGCCTCGGCGGCCTCGACGATCAGCCGCGAGTCCTTCCGAGCGAGGGAGAGTGCGAACCGCATCGGGAACTCGTCCCGCTCCAGCGACGCGCGGCGCCGCTCCGCCTGCGCGGCGAGCGGGGTCTCGGCGAGCACGCGGAACGCCATCTCGCGGGAGACCCCGAGCCCGTCGGCGAGCGCCAGGATCTCTCCGAGGAGCGTCAACGTCCCCACGAGCGTGGCGTTCGCCACGAGCTTCGCCGACGCCCCGGCGCCCAGCGGCCCCACGTGGATCGGGGAGCCGAGCGCGGAGAGGAGCGGCGTCCACCGGTTCGCGAGCGCTTCGGGACCGCCGATGAACACGTGCAGCGAGCCCGACTCGGCCTCGCCGAGGCTGCCGAGGACCGGGGCGTCCAGCAGGCCCGTCCCGGGCGGGAGTGCCGAGGCGAGCCAGCGGATCGCCTCGGGCCCGACCGTCGACATCTCGATCACGGTCGTCCGCGCGTCGGCGCCGGCCGCGATCCCGTCGGCTCTCTCCGTCACGGCGCGAAGAGCCGTCGGGTCGGCCACGACCGTGACCACGACTTCGGCGGCGCGGGCGGCGTCGGCGGCGTTCGCCCCCGACGCCGCCCCCGCCGCCACCAATGGCTCCGCCTTCGATCGGGTCCGGTTCCACACGATCACGTCGTGACCGGCGTCGAGGAAGCGCCTCGCGAAGCGACTCCCCATCGCACCCAGCCCGATCACCGCGACCGTGGTCACCGCGCCATCATCGCCGCGGGTGTGTCGCGCGACACGTCGACGCCGTGGCGAAGGTCACCTCGGCTCGGTGTCGAGGGGCACGGACCTGCGATCCGGCCCCCCGTACCGTCGAGGCGTCACGGAACCCAGGAGGGGGACGATGATCACGGGAGACATGGCGCGGGAGCAGATCGCCGATCGCGTCCGCGAGGCCGACGCATTCCGCCGGTCCCGGACCACGCGACGCGGCAAGCAGCTCGACCGGCGTGCGGTGAGCCGGAAGGTCTACGCGGGCTTCGTCGCCGCGCTCGCGGCGCCGTTCCGCCATTAGCTCACGAGCGCGAGGATCCGGAGCCGGGACGAAGGGTCGCAGCCCTTCGTTCCGGCCCCTCCGACTCAGTTCTCGCCCTGGTCGCGGGTGAAGGCCAGCTCCCCGTCGAACTCCTGGAGCTTCTCGATGTGCATCCAGCGGTGCCGTCGGCTGATCCGGAGCAGGAGCCGATGGACGTCGTCGTCCGACAGCTCGCCCGGGCTCTCCTTGATGACGAACCGGCATCGGTAATGGTCCACCGTGTCGGTGATCGCGCCCGTGGGCGGGAAGACCTTCGTCCCCCGCGAGGACACCAACTTCAGGGAGAGGGAGGTGTCGTGGGTCAGCTCCATCAGCGAGGCTCCCAGCTCGTTCGGCTCCATGGGAGATTCGACGAACACGTCCAGGCCGACGATCGCGCGTGACGAGGGCTTCACGTAGTCGATGTCGTCGGAGAGCTTGGGCAGCTCCAACGGCCGGTGCTCGCGCACGGTCCAGCGCTCCGATCTGCGCCCCAGGTTCCCGATGATCGCCTCGGTGTACCCCGTGGTGGAGGCGCCGTTGCCGTAGCCGACCACGTCGCCCGTCAGGATGCCGTTCTCCAGCGTGACCAGCACGGCATGCTCGATCGCGGCCGCCTGCTCGAACAGCCCCAGGTACCGCAGCATCAGCACGGCCGACAGGATCAACGCGGTCGGATTGATCACGTCCTTGCCCGCGTACTTGGGCGCCGAGCCGTGGACCGCCTCGAAGATGGCGACCTCGCTCCCGATGTTGGCGCTCGGCGCGAACCCCAGCCCGCCGACCAGCGCGCTGCTCAGGTCGGAGAGGATGTCCCCGTTCATGTTCGTGGTGACGATCACGTCGAACTGCTCCGGTCGCTTCACCAGCTGATGCGCGCAGTTGTCGACGATGATGTGCCAGCCCTCGACGTCGGGGTACTCCGGCGCGACCTGCTCGAAGACGCGCTTCAGCGTCCCCTCGGACAGCTTCATGATGTTGGCCTTGGTGGCGCAGGCCACCTGCGAGCGATGCTCGCTCCGCGCGTACTCGAAGGCGAACCGCGCGATCTTCTCGGAGCCCTTGACCGAGATCAGCTTCAGGGCCTCGGCCACACCCGGCGTCTGCAGGTACTCGATCCCTGCGTACAGGTCCTCCACGTTCTCCCGGACGATCACGAGGTCGACGCCCCGACCGCTGTAGGGCGTCGTCACGCCGGGGAGCTCCCGAACCGGACGGACGTTCGCATAGGTCTCGAAGAGCTTGCGGAGCGTGACGTTGGCGCTCTTCTCACCGAAGCCGACCGGTGTCTCGAGCGGGCCCTTCAACATCACGCGCGTCCGGGACAACGACGCGATCGTCTCGTCGGGGACGCCGGAGGGCAGGCCCTTCCTGAAGACCTCGGCGCCGGCCTCGCATTCCTCCCAGTCGATGGGCGCTCCCGTGGCCTCGACGATCCTGCGCGCGGCGTTCGCGACCTCGGGGCCGATCCCGTCGCCGGGGAGCAGGGTGACGGGGATGCGTTCGTCGAGGGACCTGGCCACGCTCGCCTCCTGGGGGTCGGTGACCGCCCATCGTATCGGCGGGTGGCGGGCGAGCGGAGCTCAGGCGGTGAGCTCGTGCACGAAGTCCGGGTCCGGCCCCCATTCCGAGGCGAACGCGGAGAGATCCCGGTAGAGGGGGACCCCGTATCGGCTCGCCGCGGTCCGAAGCGCATCGGACTGTGCGCCGGCCGCGGGTCCGGCGAACAGCGCCAGGATCCTCGAGAAGCGCGAGCGCCAGCCCGCGGTCCCGATCAGCACCCGGCCGTACCCCTCCGCCACGCCGAGGACCAATCCGTGGCGTCCTCCGGAGGTGGACGCGTCGATCTCCCAGATCGACTTGTCCTGTCCGTCCTTGAACTCGGGGAGGGAGTGGAGTGCGTAGAAGCCGCACTCGCAGGTCGACGCGGGGCATCCTCGAGGGTGCGGAGCCCGTGCCATCCTCCAGCCGAACATCCCGCGTCGCGCGAGACACGTCGCTTCGTTCTCACCGGGGTCCCAGCGGACCGGGCCGCGCCAAGGGGAGAGCAGGTCGGTCTGGTCGCCGAGGCGCCACCACCGGAACCCTCTGACGGAGCCGACGAGCGGGACGACCTCCGCCATCCGGGTGGCCTCAGGCGGGTTGCTCGACCGGTTCCCGGTCCGGTTCCGGGTCCAGGAGGGGCGCCGGATCCGGCTCGGCCTCCGGGAGCACCTCCACTTCGCGAACGATCTTCCCGATGTCCATCCGTTCTCCTCGGCGCTCCTCCTCGGCGCTGTCTCCGATCGGCCCAGCCGACGCGTCGTCCGGCCTTTACCCCGGGAGGAGCACCTCTACACCGGATGGTGTGCCCCGCCGGTCCCGGACCCCCCGGATCGTCAGTCGTGCTCGTCGAGCGGCGTGGGCGCGGCGGTCTCGTCGGAGCCTCGCCGCTCCACGTCGAGCCGATCCCCGTCCGCGACCTCGAGCGGGGCGCGTTGCACCTCATGGCCGCACGTGTACACGTCGACCTGCCGGCTCTCCGGATCCTGGAAGAGGTCCTCCCCTCCGAAGTCGATGTCGGCGAGCACGCCGCGGCCGCAGCGCGGGCACCGACGCTGCGAACGCCCGTCGGATGTCGCCATGGTGGGCGCATACCCGATGGGTCTCCCTCCGAACCACGGGTTTGACCACGTTCGGGCCAGGGAAGGAATCCGGTCATGACGGCCCCGGGAGGTGGCGCGACGCAGCGGATGCTGCGCCGCGCCGACGAGCTCCAACAGAGCAAACCGTTCCTGGCGTTCCCCATCGGCGTCGTCAAGAAGTTCGGCGACGATCGCGCCGGTCAGCTCGCGGCGCTGATCGCCTACTATGGCTTCTTCTCGCTGTTCCCCCTCCTCCTGGTGTTCGCGACCGTGGTCGGTTTCGTGCTTCGAGACCACCCCGACCTTCGGCAGCGATTGCTCGACTCCGCCCTGAACCAGTTCCCCGTCGTCGGAACGCGGATCGCCGTTCGGGAGCTCACCGGGTCGCCCGTCGCTCTGGTCGTCGGGATCGTCGGGGCTCTCTGGTCCGGAACGGCCGTGGTGACTGCCGCGCAGCAGGCCATGGACGACGTCTGGGACGTGCCCCGGGCGGAGCGGCCCAACCTGGTCGTCCGACTCCTTCGGGCCCTGATGCTCTTCGTCGTCTTCGGCGTGTCGATCGTCGTGTCGGCGTCTCTGGCCGGTGTGGGGACCGGGACGGGGTTCGCGGCGGTCGGTCTCAAGCTGGCGTCGATGCTCGCGGTCTTCGCGATCTCGGTCGCTTTCTTCGCCTTCGCGTTCCGCGTCCTCACGGTCGCCCGAGTCACCTGGCGGGAGGTGGTGCCGGGGGCCGTCGTCGCGGCCCTGGCGTGGTCGGCCCTGTTGTTGGTGGGGAGCTGGCTCGTCGACACACAGATCCGGCATGCGAAGCAGATCTACGGGTTCTTCGCGATCGTGATCGGACTGCTCTTCTGGATCTTCCTCGCGGCGCAGATGTTCCTGCTGGCGGCCGAGGTCAACGTCGTCCGGGCCAGACACCTGTGGCCGCGGTCGTTGGTGCCCCCTCCGCTGGAGCGGGACGACCGGCGAGTCCTGGCCGCGCAGGCCGAGGAGGAGCGAGCACGGCCCGAGGGATCGGTCGACGTCCGATCCGAGGATCGGATGGGCGGGCGCACGGATCGATGACCGCGCTGCGGCGTGTGCCGTCAACGGTGCCCGGGATCTCGCGGCGGCGACACGGGCGGGGGTTCGTGTACACGCACCCCAACGGGCAACGCGTCCGCGACGAGGAGACGCTCGATCGGATCCGGCAGCTCGCCATCCCTCCGGCGTGGGAGGACGTGTGGATCTGTCCCGACGAACGAGGTCATCTCCAGGCGGTGGGAACCGATGCCGCCGGCAGGAAGCAGTACCTCTACCACCGGGATTGGCGAGCCCGGCGCGACCAGCAGAAGTTCGATCGGGTGGTGCGATTCGCGCGGCGTCTGCCGAACCTGCGGAAGGTCTGCGGCCGCGACCTCGCTTCTCGGCGCCTCTCGCGGGACCGGGCGTTGGCCGGCGCGGCCAGGCTCCTCGATCTCGGGTTCTTCCGGATCGGCTCCGAGGCCTACGCGGAGGAGAACGGTTCCTTCGGGCTCGCCACGCTCCGGCGCAGCCACGTCCGCGTGGAAGGGGACACGGTCCTGTTCGACTTCTCCGCCAAGGGTGGACAACGTCGTGTCCAGCGCGTCGAGGACGCGACGTTGGCTCGGTTGACGAGGGCCCTCCTCGCTCGGAAGGGAGGAGGGCGCGAACTGCTCGCCTACCGTGAGCGCGGGAGCTGGAGGGACGTCCGCTCGGAGGACATCAACGGCTACCTCAAGGAGGTGATCGGCGAGGACGTGTCCGCCAAGGACTTCCGAACGTGGCACGCGACGGTCCTCACCGCCGCCCTCCTCGCGTCGGAAGAGCGCGAGCTCACCTCGGTCACGTCACGGAAACGGGTCGTGTCCTCCGTGGTGAAGGAGGTCGCCGAGGCGATGGGGAACACGCCGGCCGTATGCCGAGCCTCGTACATCGACCCGCGGGTGATCGACCGGTTCATGAACGGGGAGACGATCCGGCTGCCCCGGCGGGGAGATCTCACGGACGATCGGGTCAGGGCGCGGGTCGAGGCCCAGGTGCGGGATCTCCTCGGCGAGCCGGACACCTCCGAGCGAGCGGCCTGACCGACCGAACGGATCGGCGGGGCCGTCCCCCCAACGACCTCAAGTCCGACCCCCTCACGGTCCGACACTCTGGGTATGGAACGACCGACGGCGGGGTATCAACCTCGTGTGGACACGCGGGACGAGGACGACGGGTTGCGGAACGAGCTCGGCCAGACCCTGGCACTGTTCGGCATGAGCCTCGCGGTGGTGCTCATCGCCTTGCTCGTCGGCCTCGGTCTGTAGCGGCATCGAGCCCGGTCGTCGGGCGGCAGCTGGGGCGCAAGGATTCGAACCTCGACTAACAGGGCCAGAACCTGTCGTGCTGCCGTTACACCACGCCCCAGGATCGATCCATTCTACCGGAGGACCCCCGGCCCCCGCCGATCCCGGAACCTTTCCCCCGCACACCGGCTCGGTTGACCATCCCGCCGCGCGCTCGATACGTTAGGGATCAACCCCGACGACGCTGGAGGGAGCATCGATGAACAAGGGCGGACTGGTCTCGGAGGTCTCGAAGAAGACGGGTCTCAGCAAGGCCGAGGTCGGGCGCGTGATCGACGCAGCGATCGACACCGTCAGGGAGACGGTCGTCGAAGGGGACCGGGTCACCCTCGCGGACTTCGGGACGTTCGAGCGGAAGCACCGCAACCGGCGGATCGCTCGCAACCCCCGCCAGCCCAACGTGCCGATCGTGGTGCCCGCTCGCGACCTCCCGTCGTTCACCCCGGGCAAGGAATTCCGGCACCAGGTCCTGGGCAACTCCAGCTGAACGGGCTCAATCGATGGTCACGAGCCGCAGCGAGCGAGCGACCCGCGCGCCGTCCCGCTCTTCCGTCTCGAACTTCACCCGCTGACCGATCCGGAGCGTGAGCAACCCCGCTTCCTCGAGTGAGCGCTCGTCGATGACGATCTCGCTCCCGTCGTCGGTGAGGAGCGTCCCCGTGCGCGACCGTTCCTCGAAGTCCTTGATCGTTCCCTGATCCACGGGCCTCCTCAGGTCCGGGCCGTGAGGCGCTCGGCGAGATCCATGTCCCGGCAGACCTCGAGGGTCCTGCCGGGTCGTCGCGCCTCCAGCACCGTGAGGATATCGCCCGGTTCATCCAGGTCGAACGCGAGCTCCGCCCGCTCGACGACCGCCGTGGGGAGGTCGCGCTCGGCCGCCGTCTCCAGGTGCCGGCGGAAGGAATCCGGGCCGAAGCGACTCGGGATCGCGCCCGGGGGGCGGCGGAGGAGCAGGTTGGTGCCCCGTTCGTCGGCAGACGGCGCGATCACCACCGGCCCCAGCGTGTGCACGGCGGTCGTGAGCGCCTCGGCGGTCACGAGCGGGATGTCGGCGGGGAGGATCGCGAGCGCTTCGGTGAGGTGGGCGGCCGCTTCGGCCTCGATCTGGTGGACGGCCGAGCGGAGGGAGGGCCGCTCCTCGGGGAACGCCTGAGCGCCGCGCCGGAGCGCGATCTCGAGGACGCTCTCGTCCGAGGAGACGACCCAGGTTTCCCACCCGTCGAGCGAGAGCGCCGCGTCCAGCACGTCTTCGTACATCGCGAGGGCGAGGGCCCCTCGTTCCAAGGGCGTGAGGAACGTGGACAGACGTGACTTCGCATGGCCGAGGGATTTCACCGGGAGAGCCAGGGCGCGCACGGGCCCGTCAGCCTAGCCGAGGCTTCGCGGTACCCTCACGGCCCCGGGTCGGAACGAGGGAGGCCGCGGACGGAGCCCTGGTATCACGTCGCGAAAGCGGTGGTCCTGCCACCGCTCCGTCTGTGGTTCCGGTTGCACCACGAGGGTCTCGAGCGGATCCCCCGCGTGGGTCCGGCGATCGTCGTCTGCAACCACATCTCGTACCTGGACCCGCTGACCAACGGCGACGCCGTCGTTCGCGCGGGACGCCGTCCGAGGTTCCTCGCCAAGCAGGAGCTCTTCCGCATCCCGGTGGTCGGGACCGCCCTCCGGGGGGCCGGCCAGATCCCCGTGGCCCGGGGCGCGAGGGATCAGACGTCGCTCGCCCGCGCCGAGGATGCGCTCCGGCACGGCGAGATCCTGGTGGTGTACCCGGAGGGGACGGTCACGACGCGAGAGGACCGGCTCCCGATGGACGGGAAGACCGGGGTCGTCCGGCTGGCGCTGGCGACGAACGTGCCGATCGTGCCCATGGCCAGCTGGGGGTCGCAGGCGGTCTGGCAGAAGTCGGGGAAGGGCTCGCTGAAGTTCGGCCGTCCCATCTGGACGGAGGTGGGGGAGCCGATCGATCTCGGCGCGAGGCCCGATGTCGGCCACGCGCCGGTCCGCGCGCTCACGGCCGACGTCATGGAGGCGCTCACCCGCCTGGTCGTGGGCCTCAGGGATCGTTATCCGCGCAGGTGGAGCGGGTAGGCTCAAGCCCCGTGAGCGACCCGGCGAAGCGACGGCGGTTCCAGACGCGCGCTGTGCACACGAGCCGCCTGCCACCCCTCGAGCAGCTGCCCGGCAGCGTCCCGATCTTCCAGTCATCCACGTTCCGGTTCGAGACGAACGAGGAGTTCGCGCGCGCGATCAGGTTCGAAGGGCCCGGGTACGTGTACTCCCGCGGCTACGGCAACCCCACGGTCGACGTGTTCCAGTCCGCCATGGCGGACCTGGAGGGTTCGGAGTCAGCGATGGGGTTCGCCTCCGGCGTCGCCGCCATCTCGTCGCTCTTCCTGACCGTCGCGGGCTCGGGCTCGCGGATCGTCGCCGGCAGCGCGCTCTACGGGGGGACCGTCTCGATCCTTCGGAACATCCTCCCGCGGTTCGGGGTCGAGACGACCTTCGTCGACCCCACGGACCTCGACCAGGTGCGCGATGCGCTCCCCGGAGCCGACCTCTTCTATTGCGAGACGATCGTGAATCCGACGACGGCGGTCGCGGACCTCGCCGCGTTGGCCGGCCTGTGCCGCGACGCCGGCGTGCCTTCGGCGGTCGACAACACGTTCGCGTCCCCGTACCTGTGCAACCCCGTGGGCCTGGGGTTCGACGTCTCGATCCACTCGGCCACGAAGTACATCGGGGGGCACGCGGACCTGATCGGCGGCGTGGCGTGTACGAACGAGGACCTCTTCCGGAGGCTGCGGGAGACCGTGATCGACCTGGGTGGGACGATGCAGCCGTTGGAGGCCTGGCTGTGCCTCCGAGGTCTCGCGACCCTGAGCCTCCGGATGGAGCACCATTGCCGATCGGCCGGCCGCTTGGCGAGCGTGCTCGAGGAGCATCCGGCGGTGGAGCGGGTGCACTACCCGGGTCTGCCGTCGCATCCGCAACACGAGCTGGCTTCGCGGCAGCTCCGCGACTTCGGCGGGACGCTGGCGTTCGAGGTGACGGGCGGGCTCGAGGCCGGCAGCCGCGTGGCGGAGGCCCTCGAGCTGGGATGGATCGCGGGGAGCCTGGGGAGCGTCATGACCCTGGTGGCCCATCCGGCGTCGACCACCCACCGGCAGGTCGACCCGGACGCGCGCAAGGCGGCGGGGATCGGGGACGGGCTCCTCCGCGTCGCCGTCGGCCTCGAAGACCCGGACGACCTGATCGAGGACTTCACGCGGGCCCTCGAGAAGGCATGACGCGCCGCCGCGTCGCCGTTCTGTTCGGCGGGAGGTCGGCCGAACACGAGATCTCGTGCATCTCCGCACGATCGGTGATCGATGCGCTCGACCCCGAGCGGGTCGACGTCATCGCGATCGGGATCACGCGCGAGGGCCGCTGGCACCGTCTCTCCGGGCCGCCCGCCCTCCCCTCGGAGAGCGGTCGGATGCCCGAGGTCACCGACGGCTCCGGCTCGGCGGTGGAGCTCGCCGGACAGGCAGGCTCGAACGAGCTGGTCTCGGCGGACGGCTCGCGCGAGCCGAT
>JBIOTM010000254.1:0-15716 GCA_044865955.1 Actinomycetota bacterium
CCGAACACGTTGACGGGCGTCGCCGTCCGGCCGCGGAAGTAGGTGAGGTACTGGGCCAGCTTGTGGAAGTACATGGGGTCGCCTTCGCTCAGGCCCTCGTACTCGGCCTCCCAGTTGTCGCCGAGGAAGCCGCTGTGGACCCACCTCACCACGGTGCTGCCCTCGCCGCGCCCCTCCACGATGTACTCGAACGCGTGGAGCGAACCGTCGGGCCCCTCGGGGCTCCGCTCCTCCAAGCGCGTCGGCGGCTCCCACGCGGTGATGGTGCCCTCGAAGCCGAAGCCAGGGAGCTCCGTCTTCACGGTGCCGCCCTCGCCCGGCTGGACCTCGTTCCTCCCCATGAACCAGGCGTCCATCCCCGGGCCGGTCGCGATCGCGTCCCACACCTCCTCGGGCGTCGCGTCGACGTCGATCTCGTCCGTGAGCTCGAATGGGTGGGCCATCTCAGGACTCCTTTCCGTCCGAAGCCGTAGCTTCCGTCTCCTCCGCGTCGGGCTTCACGCTCGGGTGGACGGCGACGATCACGCGGTGATCCCGTCCGCGCTGCGCCGTCTCGTCGTGGTACTTGCTTACCAGGCCGGTGACCGCGGCGGCCAGCTCCTCCGCGAAGGCGGCGCGATCCGCCGCCGAGGCGAACCGGACCTCGCCGTCCATCGCGAACGTCGCGAGCCGCTTGCGGGCCTTGGTCGCGCCGGCGACGAGCTCCCCCACGTCCCGCACCAGCTTGGAGGCGACCGCGATCAGCCAGCGCGCCGACAGCCGGTCCGGCGCGCGGGAGGGGTCGGGCTGCACCCCGGCGAGCGCGGCCGGCGAGATCACGTAGGACAGCGCCGTGGCCCGCACCAGTCGCTCGGTCACGTTCCCCTTCCGGCGCTCCTCGACGAGCTCCACGAGCCCGTGGCGCTCCAGCTCCTTCAGGTGGTAGTTCACGTTCTGCCGCGGCAGGCCGACCCTGTCCGCAAGCATCGTGGCCGACCCCGGCTCGGCCAGCTCCGCCAGCAGCCGGGTCCGGACCGGGTCCAGCGACGCCTCCGCCGCCGCCGGATCCTCGATCACCGCCACCTCGTCCATGGGGTCATGTTGCCACCGACAAATCTTTTTGTCAAGATAAGGGAGATCTTCGGTCAGGGGCGGTGGGATGGGATCTCCCCGGCCGTCGGTTGTTCGACGGAGACGAACCTACGGAAGGAGTGGCCGATGCAGTCCTCGACCTCGCGGAGCACCCCCCTCTCGATCCCGACGCTCAGGGCCGGCCTCCGTGGCCGGGTGATCGCGCCCGACGACGCCGGCTACGACCAGGCCCGCACCCCGTTCTACGGCGGGATCGACCGGCGGCCGGCGGTCATCGCCCGGGCGGCGGACGCGACCGACGTCTCGCGCGTCATCTCGGTGGCCCGCGAGACGGGGCTCGAGCTCGCCGTCCGCAGCGGCGGCCACAGCGTCCCCGGACACTGCGTCTCGGACGGTGGCATCGTCCTGGACCTCTCCGATATGCGGGCGTTGGACATCGATGCCGAAGGACGCACGGCGTGGGCGGGATCGGGACTCACCGCCGGCGAGTACACGACCGCGGCGGCAGCCCACGGACTTGCGAACGGGTTCGGCGACTCGCCCTCGGTCGGGATCGGCGGGATCGCCCTTGGCGGCGGCGTCGGGTTCCTCGTCCGGAAGCACGGCCTCACCATCGACGACCTCCTGGCTGCCGACGTCGTGACAGCCGACGGCGAGCTCCTGCGGACGGACGCCGAGACGCATCCCGACCTGTTCTGGGCGATCCGCGGGGGTGGCGGCAACTTCGGCGTCGCCACCCGGTTCCGGTTCCGGCTCCACGAGGTCGGCACGATCGTCGGGGGGATCCTGATCCTGCCGGCGACCCCCGACGTGATCGCCTCGTTCGTCGCCGAGGCGGAGGCTGCGCCCGAGGATCTCTCCACGGTCGCCAACGTGATGGTCGCGCCCCCGATGCCGTTCGTGCCCGAGGAGCACCACGGGGAGCTCGTGATCTTCGCGATCATGGCGCACGCGGGCGGCGGCGAGGCAGGCGAGCGCGCGGTCGCTCCGTTCCGCGCGCTCGCCACCCCCATCGCCGACATGGTGAGGCCGATGCCCTACCCCGAGATCTACCTGCCGGAGGAGGAGGGCTATCACCCCATCGCGACGGCGCGGACGATGTTCGTCGACACCGTGGACCGCGGGGCAGCGGAGACGATCGTCGATCGTCTCCGCGTCTCGACCGCGATGATGGCCGTGACCCAGATCCGGGTGCTCGGCGGGGCGATGGCCCGCGTGCCCGTGGACGCCACCGCCTTCGCCCACCGGAGGAGCCGGATCATGGTGAACGTGGCCGCCCTGTACGAGCGGCCCGACGATGCCGCCCTCCACGAGCCGTGGGTCACGGATCTCGCGGCCGCCCTCCGTGGGGACGACGCCGGCGCGTACGTCAACTTCCTGGGGGACGAGGGGGAGGCACGCATCCGCGATGCCTACCCCGGGCCGACCTGGGACCGGCTCAGGGCGATCAAGCGCCGGTACGATCCGACCAACCTCTTCCGGTTGAACCAGAACGTCCCCCCGGCGATGGAGGATCGATGACGTATCCCGAACCGCGGTATCTCGGCGAGGCGGGTGAGGTGAGCGCGACCTACCGTCGAGCGGGCCACGAGCCGGAGCTCACCTATCCCAACGGCAACACCGTGCACTACCTGGCGACGGGGAGCTCGACGAACGGTGGGTTCGGCCTCTACCGCTGGGTCATGGGCCCGGAGCCGAGCGGGCCCGACCCGCACTTCCACCGGTCGATCTCGGAGTCGTTCTTCGTCCTCGAGGGAACCGTCCGGATCCACGACGGCACCCGCTGGATCGACACCGAGCCGGGTGACTTCGTGCACGTCCCCCAGGGCGGTATCCACGGGTTCCGCAACGAGTCGGGCGAGCCGGCGTCGATGCTGCTCCATTTCGCCCCGGGCGCCCCGCGGGAGGAGTACTTCGAGGGGCTGGCGGAGTTCGCACGCTCCGGCCCTCCCGGCGACGAGGAGCTGGCAGCCTTCTACCTCCGCCACGACAACGTCTGGCTCTAGGAACACGCCCCGACCTGCGGGTTTTACACCTCGAGCGACGGTGGATGAGGATGGGATTTCACCCTCGGGACCCCTCGACCAGGGAGGCGTGCGATGACGTCCAGGAAGCCGGCCACGCTCGTCCGATGGATCGCCCCCGCGATCCTCCTCGCGGGCCTCGTCGCTCCGGCGTCGCCGGGCTCGGCGGCGGAGAACGCTCCTGCTCAGACCCTCTCGGACCCGCGCGTGACGACGGCCGCGGCCTTCGACGTGTCGCCGACGCTCCGAGCGTTGGCCCGACGCGCCATCCCCCCGCCCCAGCCGCACCCGCTGCCGCCCGAACGCGGACCGGTCGTCCTGGATCGGGGCTTCGAGGGGGACGGGGCGGTCCAGGCGTCGGTCCCCGCGACCGGCGCGATCGGTGCCACGATCGCGAACTTCGAGGGACTCTCGAACGCCGACAACCCGTTCGAGGTCTCTCCACCTGACCCGAACGGCGAGATCGGCCGGAACCACTACGTCGAGATGGTGAACATCGTGTTCGCGATCTACTCGAGGTCGGGCACGCGCCTGCTCGGACCGCTCACGCTCGGGACCCTGTGGGACGGGTTCGCCCTGGACGATTGCACCGACCTGTCGGGGGATCCCGTGGTGCTCTACGACCAGCTCGCCGACCGCTGGATCCTCACGCAGTTCACAACGCGAGGCCCGATGTTCTTCAACTGCGTCGCGGTCTCCACGAGCGGCGATCCCACCGGGAGCTACTTCCGGTACGCCTTCTCGACCGGGGTCAACTTCCCCGACTACCCGAAGTACGGGGTGTGGCCGGACGCCTACTTCCTGTCAACACGGGAGTTCGCCCCCGACGACTCGTTCGGCGGCATCGGGGCCTACGCGCTCGAGCGCAGGCGGATGCTGAGGGGTGACCCGAACGCCAGGGCGGTGCAGTTCATCCTGCCGCCGGGACCGGCCCGCTACCTGCCCGGCGACGGGCTGCTGCCGAGCGACCTCGACGGCACGACCCTCCCGCCGGAAGGCAGCCCGAACTACTTCGTGGGGACGATGGACGACGGCGCCGGGCGCGGCGCCCCCTTCGACGGGCTGAACGTCTTCTCGTTCTCCGTCACGTGGAGCGCCCATCCGACGGGCTCGTTCGGCCTCACGGCGCAGCTCCCCGTCGCGGCCTTCGACTCGATCTTCCCGTGCGACCCGAGCAGCAGCCGTTCGTGCATCCCGCAACCGGACACGGGGAACAAGGTCGACATCCTGTCGTACCGGCAGCGGCCGATCTTCCGCCTCGCGTACAGGAACTTCGGGACGTACGAGGCATTCGTGACGAACCAGTCCGTGGAGGCGCGACCTGCGATCGCCGGCACCCGCTGGTACGAGATCAGGCGGACGGGCGGCGCGTTCTCCGTCTTCCAGCAGGGGACGTTCGCGCCCGCGGACGGCGTCCACCGGTGGATGGGGAGCGTCGCGATGGACCGGCTCGGCAACATCGGCTTGGGCTACAGCGTGTCGAACGCGACCACCGTCTTCCCCGGGATCCGGTACACGGGCCGGGCGGCGGGAGATCCTCCCAACGAGATGACACTCGGTGAGGGCGTGCTGATCGCCGGCTCCGGCTCCCAGCGGGTCAGCGGGAGGTGGGGCGACTACACCGACATGACCATCGATCCAACCGACGACTGCACGTTCTGGTACGTGAACGAGTACTACCAACGCTCCTCGCAGCGAGGGTGGCAGACGCGGATCGGAAGCTTCCGGCTGCCCGGCTGCTAGGGACTCCCTGCTGAAGGCTCACTGGCGCCGGAACTCGGCGCGCCACCGATCCACGTCGGGGTCCGCGGGGTCCTGCAGCCGCTCGATCCGGACCGGCTCGAGACCGTTGGTGGCGAAGGACTCGACCTCGGCTCGGGTGAGCGGCCACGGCGGCCCCTCCACAGGTCCTTCGTCCTCCTCGCGGGCGGCCGCGAGCACGAGCAGGGTCCCGCCCGGCGCGACCAGTGAGGACGCCCGCGCGATCGCGTCCGGTCGGAGCGCGTCGGGAAGCGCCTGGACGTTGTGGCTCTCGACGACCAGGTCGAACGCGTCCCGCCAGTCGGCGGGCGGGTCGAGGAGGTCCGCCGTCCGATAGGTCACGGTCGATCCGGGGAAGCGACGACGGGCGGCCCGGACGGCCGTCGGGGCGATATCGAAGGCGAGGGTGTCGAACCCGAGCCCTGCGACGTACTCGGCGTCGTCGCCGAAGGCGCAGCCAACGACGAGCGCGCGGCGCCCCGCGCCGTCGAGCTCACGCGCCGCGGCCCAGTCCACCAGGATCTGCCGAGGGGCGCCTCGGTCCCAGGGCACGACCGCCTGGCCCTCCTCCGCCTCCGCGTAGAGACGTTCGAACCAGCTCGTCGCATCGTCCGAGGCGAGCGACTCGTCCTCGATCTCTCGGGACCGATCCTCGCGATCTCTTCGGGTCAAGGTGCCTCCGCCCGTCGGCTCAGGCGTCAGTGAGCTCGTTGGCCAGCATCTCCATCAGGAGCCCGTCGTGCCAGGTGCCGTCCGGACCACGCTCGTACGAACGCATCACGCCCACCGCGCGGAAGCCGACCTTCTCGTACGCGCGGATGGCCGCCACGTTGTCCACCGCCGGGTCGATCGTCAACCGGTGATGGCCCCGTTCGTCGATCAGGTGTCGCGCGAGGACGCGGATCGCCTCGGCGCCGAGCCCCTGGCCGTGACGGGCCGTCGACAGGAAGAGATCGATCCCGGCGTGCCGGTACATCGGATCCTCTTCCTCTCCGTACTGGATCGCCCCGACGACTTCGCCCTCGGCCTCGATCACGAACACCCGCGCGTTGCCGACGAACTCCGCCTCGATCTCGCCGTCCTCGACGTCGCCCCACCGTTCGGCCACCTCGGGCTCCCGCCGGATCGCCGTGAGTCGTTCGACATCCCCTCTCGTGACCGGACGAAGGGAGACCCGCGGACCGGTGAGGATCATCCGGGAACGGTACCCGCCGGCCGGCCTTCGCCTCCGGGTTCAGTCGTCGTCGACGCGGGTTCAGTCGTCGTCGACGCGGATCCCGACCTCGTCGAGATGCGCGAGCAGGTCGGCGGGGTCCCCGTACACGCGGTACGCGCCGGCGCGCTCCAGCTCCTCCTGGCCGTAGCCGCCGGAGAGGAGGCCGACCCCCAGCGCCCGAGCCCGGCGCGCCGCCAGCAGGTCCCACACGCTGTCGCCCACGACCACGGCGTCCTCGATGTCGGCGCCGAGCCGCTCGGCGCACGCGAGGAACAGGTCCGGATCGGGCTTCGCGTGGGCCACGAGGTCGCGGGTGACGACCGGCACCCATGCCGGGACGTCGAGGAGCGCGATCACCGGGGCGGCGCTCTCCGCGTACCCGCTCGTCGCGATGGCCCAGGGCACCTCGAGGCGGGTGAGCAACACCAGCAGGTCGCGTGCTCCCGGGAGCGGCCGCACCTGCCCCACCATCCGCCCGTACGCCTCCGCGTGGAGCCGCCGAAGCCGTGACGCGTCGTCGGGGGTCACGTCTTGCCCCGTCTCGCGCAGCAGCGCGTTCGCGAGGAGACCGCCGCTCATCCCGATCTTCCGGTGGATCCGCCACACGGACAGATGGATGCCCGCCCGGTCGAGAGCCTCCTGCCAGGCGAGCACGTGCTGGTACACGCTGTCGACGAGCGTCCCGTCGAGGTCGAAGAGGATCGCCCTGGTGTGTCCCGGTGCCTCAGGAGCACCCGCCGTCATCGCGTCGGGTCGGCGGAGGCCGTAGCCGAGGGGCCCTCGATCGACACCTCGAACCTTCCCTTCTCAGAACATCGTGTTGTCGTTGGCGCTGCTCTCCGGGACCGGTTGCAGCACGTCCCAGTGCTCCACGAGCTTGCCGTCCTCGACCCGGAAGATGTCGACCACGGCCGTTCCTCGATCCTCCGCCGAGGTGGTCATGCGGCTGTGCACGGCGACCAGGTCGCCCTCGGCGACCGTCCGGACGATCTCCACGTGCAGTTCGGGGAACTGCGCGCGGAACCCGGTGAAGAACGCGATGAATCCCTCCGGGCCGTCGGGGGCCTGCGGGTTGTGCTGGATGTAGCGCGGCCCGATGTGGGCCGCCGCGGCTTCCTCCGGCTTCCCCTCGTTGACCAGGTCGTAGAACGACCTGACCGTCTCGGTGTTGGCCTTCGGGTCGCTCATCCTCCTCCTCTCCCTAGCGGGTCAGGACCCTGAGGGCCCAGGAGCCCCACTCGGCGTCCTGGCCGCCGAGCGTACCGAGCACCGTCATCAGCCGCTCGAGATCGCGAGCCTTCTGAAGAGGACCGGTGTCGATCGGATCGAAGCCCATCTCGCGCGCCAACGCGACGACGGTCTCCTTGGCGCCGGCGTCGTCGCCGGCCAGGAACACCGAGGCGGCCACGCCGCCGAAGTCGGGGCCCGCGTTCACCACAGGGGAGAACACGGTGTTCCACCCCTTCACGACCCGCGCGCCGGGCGCTCGCTTCTGGATCTCCTCGGCGTTCGACGAATCCTCGTGGGGCTGCAGCTTCCCGCCGACGTAGGGATTGGTGACATCGACCAGGATCGTGCCGGTCAGATCCCCCAGCGCCGCGATCGTGTCGTCGACGGCGGGCCAGGGCACCGTCAGGAAGACGACCTCGGCGTCGGCGGCGACGTCCGCGTAGCTGCCGCCCCGTGCGGCGCCCAGTTCCTTGGCCTTCAGGACCCCGCTCTCGGGGTCCCGCGACCCGATCGATACCTCGTGCGTGCCCGCCAGATGCTTGGCGATGCCGCCGCCCATCCCGCCAGCACCGATGATGGCGACCTTCATCTGCTCCCTCCTCGCTCGACCGTATGCGGACGAGAACCTCCGTGTGGCGGGAGTCCATTCCTCGACCAGGGAGATCACATCATCTTGTGCCAGATCCGGGTCTCCCAGTCCTTCCCGACCGTGCCGGCCCTCTCGTTGAACTGATCCCCGTACTTCTCGGAGGCCTCGTGCATCTTGTCGTGGGACTCCCACTCCTCCATGAGCGACACCTCGTTGGGATCGTTCTCCGCGTAGAAGAGACCCATCGACGTCCCGCCCATCTCGCCGATCTGCGGGAGCCATTGCTCGTACGCCTGCTTGAACCGATCCACGTCGTCGACGCGGACCCGCATCTGGACCACTACCGACATCTCGCCCTCCTTCCTCGCGGTCAACCGACCGCCTCCCACTGCAGCTCCGACACCTCCAGCACCACGTCGAACCCGGCATCTTCCCTCGGACGGACCTCGCCCGCCACCGCGCACACGCGATCGTTCAGCCATCGGTACCGTCCGTCGTCGCTGACGTGCGTCATGCTCCCCAGGAGCTGGCGCATCCCGCCCTCGGCCAAACGGGCCAGGCCCTGCCACGCGAACAGGATCGTAGCGCCGTCGTCGGTCTCGAGCGCCCCCCGGAAGTCCGGCGTGAGGACGCCGTCCACCCGGCGACGCGGGAAGTTGGCGGCCCGGTACCGCGCCGAGAGGCGCCCCTCGGCGCGCCCCTCGGCGATCAGGAAGCTCCGTCCTTCGGTCCCGGTGTCGCCGTCGAGCTTCACGTTCCAGCTCTCGGGCGTCGTGAACGTGACCCGGTAGAGCGGCTCGAGTCGCATCGCGGGCGTCCGCCTGCTCTACGTGGCGGCCAGTCCGGCGACCGTGGCGGGCACGCCCTCCCACGATCCGACCGGCTCGAGCGAACCGCCGTCGCCCACGGACCAGCCGTAGACCCGGCCGCCGTCGGCGTCGATCGCGTACAGGAACCGGCCGTCGGCGGTCAGGTCCTCGTCGCGGAGGCCCGGCTGCCCCTCCACGGCGATCCCAGCGATGGCGTCCTCGAGCGACAGGGTGCCGTCCATGCCGATCCCGTACCGGGACACCGCGCCGTCAGCGAAGTTCGTCGTGAACGCGAACCGGTCGTCCGGCGTCAGGACCGCCCAGCAGATCTCGCTGCGGCCGTTGCCGATCGAGGCCGTTACCGGCGTCACCGCGCTCCCCATGATCGAGTACGACGAAGCGGCGGCCGCGCCCTTCTCGGCGCGGAACGCCTCGGTGACGACGAGGACGTTGTTCCGGGTGATGGCGAACCCGTACGGGGTCGGTCCGGACGACCGGTGCGGGACCGGCTCGCCCAGGAGCCCGTCGGCGCCCACCGTGTAAGCGACGACCGAGTCTGTGCCTCGCTCGGTGACGATCAGGGTCCGCCCGTCGGGGGTGAAGCCCACCTGCGCCGGGTCCGCGTCCGCTGCCGACAGCTGTCGCTCCGACCCGATCAACGGCTCGAGGCCGCCCATCCCGATCCGGAACCCGGTCACCGCGGGCTTCCCGGTGTTGAGCACGTACACGAGACCGTCGTGCTCGGCGATGCTCTT
The DNA here is from genome assembly GCA_044865955.1 of Actinomycetota bacterium. GTDB lineage: Bacteria > Actinomycetota > UBA4738 > UBA4738 > HRBIN12 > JAJNBA01. The sequence goes on from JBIOTM010000254.1 coordinate 9,456, forward strand.
CGGCGCCGACCCGGCCGCGATCGTCTGCACGTGCTTCGGCGAGCCGTCCTCTCCGACCTCGAAGACGCTCACGTCGTCGCTCGCGGCGTTCGCGACGAGCAGGTGGCGCCCGTCGCCGGTGAGCACGACGGAGCCCTGGGACGTGAGGTGCGGCACGTTGGTCCCCGCCCCGCCCGTCGCGACGTCGCCGATCCGCTCCAGGGTCCCGTCCGCCCCGCGGCGGAACGCGATCACCCTGTTCTCGGGCTCGTTCGTCTGCACGTAGACCGCGCCCGTCATGGTGCCCTCATCCATGCCCAACCCCCTTCTCCTCGAGGTCTGCCCTCGGACGGGAGTAGGTGGCCCGGAGCGATCCGACCGTTACAAGGCCGATCGGAGAACCTCACCGGTCCGAGTCGGAACCCGCCCGGTTGCGGGATGTTGCTCCGGCGGAGCAGGAAGGGTCGAGGTGTCCGCGAGGTTGTGCATCGCATGACCTCCGAGTCGTCGATGCGGTCTCCGTGGCCGTCGGAGCCGTCGGTGCCCGCACCTATGCTGAGGCCCATGGAATGCGAGTTCTGCGGCCACACGCTCCCCGAGGGCGCCCGGTTCTGCCCGAACTGCGGCACGGCCGTCGCCACCACGCTCGGGACCGAGGAGCGGAAGATGGTGACGGTCCTGTTCGCCGACCTGGTCGACTCGACGGGACTGGCCCAGCGGCTTGATCCGGAGCGAGCCCGCGACGTCCTCGGCGGGTTCTTCGACGCGGCCAGCGAAGAGCTCCGCGCGCTGCGCGGACGGCCGGAGAAGTTCATCGGCGACGCAGTGATGGCGGTCTTCGGGCTCCCCCACGTGCACGAGGACGACGCCGTCCGCGCCGTCCGTGCGGGCCTCGCCATCCGCGACCGGATGGAGCGCCTGCAACACTCGCTCGGGCTCCGGGAGCCGCTCGGGGTTCGCGTCGGGGTCGAGTCGGGGGAAGCGGCCACGGGCATCGGCCCCACCGGACAGCTGCTCGTGACCGGGCCGGTGGTGAACGCCGCGGCGCGCCTGCAGACGGCGGCACAGCCCGGCGAGGTCCTCGTCGGCGCGACGACCCACGCCCTGACGAAGGCCTCCGTCTCGTTCGCGCAGGAGCGAGAGGTCGAGGCCCGGGGGTTCGCCGGGACGATCACGGCGCACCCGGTGGAGGAGCTCAGCACCCGGTCGGCGCGCAGGACGATCCCGTTCGTCGGCCGGTCGAACGAGCTCGACATCCTGCGCGGAGCGTTCGCGCGCGTGCATGCGACCTCGAGTCCGCTCCTCGTCTCGATCCTCGGCGAGCCGGGCGTCGGGAAGTCGCGCCTGGCGGACGAGCTGATGGTCGGTTTCGAGTCCGATGTCACGGTGGTGAAGGGGCGTGCCCAGGCCTACGGGGACACGGCCACGTTCGCGCCGATCACCGCGATCGTCCGCGAGCTGGCCGGCATCGACACGGACATGGCGCCCGACGAAGCGATGCAACGCCTGCGGGAGGTCGTGGACGGCTGCTGCGATCCGGGTGAGGCCGAACGAGCCGCCGGCCGGCTCGGGCTCACGATCGGCGTGGGCGAGCAGCGGCATCGCGACGAGTCGATCTTCGTACAGGATGTCCAGAACGGGTTCCTCACGCTCGTGGACGGCCTGTCTCGACAGGGCTCCGTCGTCGTCGTCTTCGAGGACGTGCACACGCTCCACGGTCCGATGCTCGATCTCATCGAGCGGCTGGCGACGATCACGCGCCACGGTCCCCAACGCGCGTTGACGATCGCGCTCGGCCGCCCCGAGCTGCTCGAGAAACGTCAGGCCTGGGCGTCGGGGGCGGTGAATGCCGTGACCCTGCGGCTCGAGCCGTTGCCGCTCGACGAGGCGATCGAGCTCGTGCGGGAGGCCGCGGGCGGTCGCATCGGCGACCGCGAGGCCGAGGAGATCGCCGTTCGAACCGGCGGCAACCCGTTCTTCATCGTCGAGACGACCGGCATGGTCCTTCGCACCGACGAGCAAGGAGGGGCGGGGAGCAGGACGCTCCCGCCCACGGTGCAGGCCGTCGTGGCGGCACGCCTCGACGGGCTCCCCCACGGTCTGCGGGACCTGGCCCGGCGCGCCTCGGTCTTCATCTATTCGTTCGATCTCGACGAGCTGGGCACGATCGCCGAGGCCACGGCAGAGGACGTCCGAGCGCTGGAGGAAGCGGAGATCTTCGTCCGCGACGAGGGCCCGGTCACGGTGCCGCGCTGGCGGTTCCGCCACCAGACCGTGCACGAGGTCGCGTACGGGAGCCTCCCCAAGCGCGAGCGGCAGGCGCTCCATGAGCGCGTCGCGGACGCGCTCGTGGAGTCCGGGCACCGCTCGTACGCCGCCGATCACCTCGAGCTCGCGGCCCAGGCCTCGCTGGACCTCGATCCGGCGGACCGTCGTCTGCCGGATCGCGCCGTCGACGCCCTCATCTGGGCCGGGGACCGTGCCCGGCGCCGCATGGAGAGCCGGTCGGCGGTGGACTTCTACGCCCGAGCCCTCGCGTTGGCGGGGCCCGAGGACGGGTGGGCCGTCCGCGAGGCCCGCGCCCTGGCCGGCACGGGCGAAGCGCATTACTGGCTCGGCGAGTACCCCGCCGCGAGCGAGGCGCTGGCCCGGGCGGTCGCCCTGGCCGAGACGCACGACGATGCGTGGACGCTCGCGCTCGCCCTGCGGTACCAGGGCGACATCGCGATCAACGTCGACAGGGACATCGACAAGGCGGAGGAGCTCCTGGCGAACTCGCTCGCCGCCGCCGGCGAGCTCGAGGAGCCGTGGGCGCTCTCGCGGTCGCTCCTGTTCGCCGGATGGGTGCCGTGGACCCGGGAGGACTACGGCGAGGCGGACCAGATCTGGCGGCGCGCCCTCGCCCTGGCCGAGGAGCACGGCGACGATTGGGCCCGCGTTCGCGCCCTGACCGCGCTCTCGATCAACGTCAGCCAGCAGAAGGACCTCGACGAGTCCGAGCGGTTCATCGAGGAAGCCAGCGCGATCGCGGACGAGATGGGCGACCGGTTCAGCGTGGCCGTCACCACCGTGCAGCGCGGACGGCTGGACGAGGACCGGGGGCGGTTCGAGGACGCGATCCCGCGCTTCGACCGAGCGATCGAGATCTTCGACGAGCTCGGGGCGCGGTGGGAGATGGCCGACGCGCTCGCCGAGCGCGGGATCAGCTACCGGGACCTCGGCCGGCTCGACGAAGGCGAGGAGGACCTCCGGACCGCCATCAGGATCTCGCAGGAGCTCGGTGAGCAACAGATCGCCGGCTGGACCGGCCGCGCGCTGGACCGGCTGTCGCAGCTGCGCGCCGAGCGGGCGGGCGAGCGCGTCACGGGCGGCTGAGGCCCCCGGCTCGCGCGCGTTCAGAGCAGCGAGGACTGGCCGCGGACGGGGCGGCGGCCGCGGGGGCGACCCACCATCGCGTCGCCCTCGGCCGGATGCTCCACGAGGGCCACGACGCGGTCGGCCATGAACCTCGCCGTCCGGACGGTCTTGCCGCCCCGGGTGACCTCGACGACCTCCACGATGCCGCGGCCGGTCGAGACCTCCACGCGCCTCCCGGCGCGCGTCGCGGCGATCTCGTAGGTCTGCACGCCGGTCCCGATGTCCACCACGACCTCGACCCGATCGCCCCTCATGCGGCCATCATAGGCCGACACTCCGTCACGGCTGCCCGGCAGGTCGTCCCGGCCGCCGATGAGGTCGGCCCTCCGCGTTTGACCGGGGCGATTTCCGGACATGAAGGGGTGTCGGCCTGTGTGGGCCGGCAGGCGGCATAGGGACGAGCGTGCGGGCCATCCACGTCGGGACGAGCGGATGGCAGTACGACGACTGGCGCGGGGCGTTCTACCCGCGCGAGGTGCCGCAGCGGAAGTGGCTCGAGTACTTCTTGAGCCACTTCCGCACGGTCGAGCTCAACAACTCCTTCTACCGGTTGCCGGAGCGCGCCGCGTTCGAGCGGTGGCGGGACCAGACGCCGCCCGGCTTCATCGTGGCCGTCAAGGCGAGCCGGTACATCACGCACCTGAAGCGCCTGAAGGACCCGGAGGAGCCCGTCGCCCTGCTGTGGGAGCGGGCGACGGGCCTCGACGACCGGCTCGGGCCGGTGCTGTTCCAGCTGCCCCCCCGGTTCCCGGCGGAGATCGAGCGCCTGCGACGCCTCCTGGCGGCGCTCCCCGGGGAGATGCGCCCCGCCTTCGAGTTCCGGGACATCTCCTGGCACTCGGACGAGGTGTTCGGGATGCTCGCCGAGGCCGGCGCGGCCCTCGTCTGGCCGGACCGCCCGGGCCTGCAGCACACCCTGCCGGTGACCGGCGGGTGGCTGTACGTGCGCTTCCACCAGGGGACGAGGACCGGCCCGGGCTACCGGCGGGCGAAGCTCCGTCGCTGGGCCGAACGGATCCGCGCCGCCGACGCCGACGAGGCCTACCTGTATTTCAACAACGACCAGCGGGCCGCCGCGATCCGCGACGCGCGCACGATGATCGAGCTCCTGCGGTAGACGCCGCTAGGATGGGGTCGATGGCCGTCGCGTCCACGATGCTGCCCCTGGGGACCGAGGCTCCCGACTTCTCGCTCACGGACGTGGTGTCCGGGGGCACCGTGCGCCTCGCGGACTTCGACGACCGCGAAGCGCTGCTGGTGATGTTCATCTGCCGGCACTGTCCGTACGTCGGCCACGTCCGCCCGGCCATCGCGCAGCTGGGGCGGGAGCATGCCGGCTCGGGCCTCGGCATCGTCGCCATCAGCGCGAACGATCCGGCGACGTACCCCGAGGACGCGCCGGAGAGCCTGGCGGCCGAAGCCGTGGAGGCCGGCTACGCGTTCCCCTACCTCTTCGACGAGACCCAGGAGGTGGCGAAGGCCTACACGGCCGCGTGCACCCCAGACTTCTTCCTGTTCGACCGGGATCGGACGCTCGTGTACCGGGGCCAGCTCGACTCGAGCCGCCCGGGCAACGGCGTGCCGGTCACGGGTGAGGACCTCCGGGCCGCGATCGGCGCGGCGCTGCACGGTCGCCCGGTCTCGGAGGATCAGCGGCCCAGCATCGGGTGCAGCATCAAGTGGCGTCCGGGCAACGAGCCCCGGTAGGCGAAGGCCCGTGCGTGTGAGGCGTCCCGCGCGCGGGTACCACCCTCGGCGAGACCCATGCACCTGGAGGCGTGATGACCAGGTCAGACGAACCCAAGCGAGACACGATGGACGTCGGCCAACCCGAGGAGTCCGAGCTCGCCGAGAAGGAGCTGGGGACGGGCACCGCGGCCCAGACGGAGATCCCCGACGAGGACAAGGCCGAGGAGGAGCTGGGCACGAGCTCGCCGTCGGGGACCGAGGTCCCGGACGAGGACAAGGCCGAGGCGGAGCTGGAGCCGCTCGAGGGTGGAGCCGAGACGATGGCCGACCTCGACGAGGAAGGCGGGCAGGCAGACCGCCCGGGTTCGACGCGACAGAACTTCTGAGTCGAGCCCGGGCGGCCGTTGCGGGTCTATCCGTCTAGTGGGACCGGCGGAGCGCCTTGATCAGGTCCCACTTACCCATCCGGGACCTGCCCGGGATGCCTTCCTTCTTCGCCTGCTCGTAGAGCTGCTCCCGGGTCCGGTCCTCGAGGGCGCGGCCGGCGCTGCCCCCGCGCCGCCTGGCGGCGGCGGCCTGCCGGCCGAGGTCCTGCCGGGTCGCCTTCGGGAGGTGCGCGATCGTCCGCCTGCTCCTGGCGGCCCGCTGGGCGCTCTTGATGTTCCGCTTGGCTGCCCGTACCTGTTTCGTGGTCGCCATCAGATCCCACCTCCTGTCACTCTCGTCATACCCGCCTCCGGGGGAACCCACACGAACGATGTTTGAGCTATCGGATCGGTGGGTACTCCCGCGCGCGCGCTGCTCAGGCCGGCCACTCCGACGGGACCCGCTCCAGCGCGGGATGGATGCTGCGGAGATCGACGGTCCGAGCCACCGGCGCGTCCCGGAACCGCTCGTACATCGTCTCCAGCAGCTCATGCCCCCCGGCCTCCCACAGGCCGATCGCCGCGTGATGGAGCTGGAGCTGGAACCATCCGTAGTTGGGCCCGCCGCCGGCGCCGAGGGCCTCGTCCATCCGGCCCAGCTCATGGACCGGCATCCGCTCCGCTCGGACCTCGCGACAGGCGCGCGGCAGGGTCTCCAGGACCCGCTGCGCGGCCGGCAGCGCCTCGATCACGTAGCCCTGGAGGGCCACGTTGCAGAAGAGCTCCCGGATCCAGAGCTCCGGGAAGTCGA
>JBIOTM010000255.1:0-2332 GCA_044865955.1 Actinomycetota bacterium
GTATCGCGTACCGAAGCACAGGAGACGGTAGGCCAGAGGGTCGATGCCGTTCTCGGCCAGGTCGACCACTCGCTTGATGTTCTTGGCCGACTTGGCCATCTTCTGCCCGCTCATCTGGAGGAAGCCGCCGTGGACCCACACCGAGACGACCTGGTGACCGACCGCTCCCTCGGACTGCGCCATCTCGTCCTCGTGGTGCGGGAACTTGTTGTCGTTGCCGCCGGTGTGGATGTCGAAGCGCTCGCCGAGATGCTTCATGGACATCGCCGAGCACTCGATGTGCCATCCCGGGTAGCCGTCTCCCCACGGGCTCGGCCACTTCAGCAACCGGTTCGGCCCGGCCGCCTTCCACAGCGCGAAGTCCTCGGGATGGCGCTTGTTGGGGTCGACCGCGACCTCCTGCCGGTGGCCGGCGCGGAGCTGGTCGAGCGTGTTGCCCGAGAGCTTGCCGTACTGGGGGAACGTGGTGACGTCGTAGTACACGGTTCCGTCGACCTCGTACGCGTGTTCTTCGGCCAGGAGCTTCTCGATGATCGAGATCATCTCCGGGATGTGGTCGGTCGCCCGCGGATAGAGGTCGGCCCGCTCGATCCCGACCAGATCGGCGTCCTCGAGGAACGCGTCCGTGTACTTCGCGGCGATCTCGGTGGCGGACAGACCCTCGTCGGCCTGGGCGAGCTCCATCTTGTCGCGCCCGGTGTCGCTGACCTCGTCCGTCATGTGTCCGACGTCGGTGATGTTCATGATCCAGCGGACGTCGTACCCCTCGAAACGCAGGGCCCGCCGGATCAGGTCGCCCAGCATGAACGAGCGCATGTTCCCGATGTGGATGTAGCGGTAGACGGTGGGGCCGCACGAGTAGATCTTGACGGTCTCCCCGTCGGCCGGGACGACCGTCTCGACTTGCCGCGAGAGGGTGTTGTAGAGACGCACGGTCACCGAAGCATACCGGTGGTCTCCCCGACGCCTCCCTGCGTTACGGCTGCACCGGCGGCGGGGGCACCGCTCCCTGCCCGTTGCCGCCCCGGCCGTCGCCTCCCGGTGCGGGGACCCGGACGCCGCCGTTCCCGCCCGGCAGCCCGGCCGGTACCTCCATCGGCTCGCGCTCGCCGAGGTCGGCCATCAGCGCCTCGATCTCGTCGCCCACGAGCTCCTCGCGTTCGAGCAGCGCGTCGCGGACGCCCTCGACCACGTGCCGCTTCTTGAGCAACAGGTTGCGCACCTGGTCCTTGCAGTCGTTGAGGAGGGCGTCGATCTCCTTGCGCCGGTCGCCGTCCGACAGCACCCGGCCGATCGGGTCGACGTCGCCGAACGGGCCCGGACCGCTCGCGGCGGCCGAGACGAGGCTGCTGCCCATCCCGAACACGCCGACGTACGCCGCAGCGTTCCGCGTGGCGTTCACCAGGTCCGAGGACGGCCCAGACGTGGACTGGCCGTACCAGATCTCCTCGGCCACCAGGCCGGCGAGCGAGACCTGCATCCGCGCCACGAGCTGCCGCTGCGTCCGCAGGAACATCTCCTCGACCTCCTGGGTCGAGACCAGACCCAAGGCGGACTCGCGCTTCTGGATCGAGATGACCTGGATCTGCAGCTCCCCGCGCTCGAGCGAGTACGAGGCCACGGCGTGGGCCGCCTCGTGGACCGCGACCATCTCCTTCTCGCGCTGCAGGTACTTGACCGGCTGCTTCAGGCCGATCTCCTCCGTGAGCTTGGCCTGCCACAGGTCGCCCCAGGTGAGCGCGTCACGGCCGTCCTGGAGTGCGAACAGCAGGGCCTCGTTCACGATGTTCTTCAGCATCGCGGGCGAGTAGCCAACGGTCATGCGGGCGAGCTTCAGGTAGTCGATCGGCTCGTGCCGGACCTTCGCGAGGTAGTACCGCAGGATGTCCTCTCGTCCCTCGGCGTCGGGAAGGCCGACGTGGACGACCCGGTCGAAGCGTCCGGGACGGACGAGCGCGGGGTCGAGCGCGGCGGCTCGGTTGGTCGCCCCGATGATGAGGATGTTGTAGAAGGGGATCTTCGGCTTGGCGCGGAACCCGATCCGCCGGATGTGCCGCCAGAGGCCGCGCGGAACCGTGAACCCGTCCAGCTGGACCAGCAGCTCGTTGATCACGCCCATCCCGCCGCCCATGCCCATCCCGCCCATGATGATCCGGTCGGTCGCCCGGTCGGTCGCGGAACGGTCGGACACGCCGCCGCGCGAGCCCACGGCGTCGATCTCGTCGATGAAGATCACGGCGCCGCCGTACTTGTCCGACATCACGCGGGCCTTCTTGAACAGGCGCCGGACCTTCAGGTTCCCGATGCCGAGGAACATGTTCGAGAAGCCCGA
>JBIOTM010000256.1:0-10776 GCA_044865955.1 Actinomycetota bacterium
GCGCTGCCGCACGACCGGCTCGTGGAGATCATGACCCGGCACGGGAGGGGTCCGGGCCGGGACGCGTGAGTCGGGGCGGCGGGATTCGAACCCGCGACCTCGTGCTCCCAAAGCACGTGCGCTCCCAGGCTGCGCTACGCCCCGTTGCGCTGCGATCCTACAACCCCGTACCGTGGTCCCATGGGGTGGTCGCGCGCGGGTAGCAGCAACGTGGTCGGCTCCATCCTGTCGGGCGTGCTCCTCGCGGCGATCGCGGCGGCGGCCGTCCTGATCGCGCTCCAGCTCCGGGGCGATGCCCCGATCCGGTTCGACGTCAGCCCGGCCCAGGGCGGCGAGTGCCCCGCGGGCGTGGGGAGCCCCGCGTGCTTCCGGTTCACGGTCACGAACGTCGGGAACCGGCCTTCCTCCGTGCGCTGCGACGTCGCCGCCGGGGGCGGGCACCGGGCGACGTTCCTCACCGACTCCCCGATCTACGTGAGCGGGGCGCCCTTCGAGCCGGGGATCCCCGAGCAGCTGTGGGTGAAGGTGGATGCCGGCGACGACGACGTCGTCACCGAACCGTCCCTCATGTGCAGGGCGGTCTAGGCCTCCACGCGGAAGACGCCGTCCCCTACGATCCGCACGCCGCCGCCGACCCGCACGATCCATGAGCCGCCGTCGCGCCGCACGTCGACGTGGAGGAAGCTCGGTCGCCCGACCGTCTCCCCCTGCGCGATCACGGCGCGACCCGGCATGCCGGCGAGCCCTCTCGCGGCGAGGTAGACGCCCAGCGGTCCGGCGGCCGAGCCGGTCGCGGGGTCCTCGCCGACGCCGAGGGCGGCGTCGAACATCCTCGCCATCACGTCGCCATCGCCCCGGATCGCGAACAGGTAGAGGCACTCGCCGCCGGAAGCGACCATCGCTCGGGCGCAGCTGCGAGGACGCAGCTCCGCCCGCCGGAGCGCCTCCTCGTCACGGACGGGGACGAGGAGCGGACCGAGCCCCGTCGAGATCACCTGCATCGGCAGCTCCGGATGCAGGTCGTCCGGCGAGAGCCCAGCCGCCTCCGATGCGAGCCCGCGGTCGTCGAACTCCGGGCCGAAGTCCGGCGGGCGCTGCGTCATCCAAGCGAACCCGGACGCCAGGTCCACCTCGACCGGCACCTCGCCGACGGCCGTGGTCTGGATGGTCGAGGGCGCCGTCCGCCCCTCGCTCGCGAGGGCGAACGCGGTCCCGAGGGTGGGATGGCCGGCGAACGGCAGTTCTGCGTCGGGCGTGAAGATCCGCATCCGGTAGCCGGCCGGCCGCGACTCCGTCACGAAGGTGGTCTCGGAGAAGTTCGTCTCGAGGGCGAGCATCCGCATGTGCTCCGTGGAGAGGCCGACCGGGACCTCCGGCACCACGCAGAGGCGGTTGCCCAGGAACGGCGTCTCGGTGAACACGTCGACGAGCCGGAACCCGACGTCCATCCGGCGAAGTATCGCAGCGGGTGTTGCTAGGCTCTGTGCCGCACGCGGGTGTAGCTCAATGGTAGAGCCCCAGCCTTCCAAGCTGGTGGTGCGGGTTCGATTCCCGTCACCCGCTCCGCTGGAGGAAACGAGCCACGACCGACGAGCGGCGTCCACCGCGGCGGTACGCTTCCACCCGGCGCCGGTAGCTCAGCTGGAAAGAGCGGGGGACTTCTAATCCTCAGGTCGCAGGTTCGAGTCCTGCCCGGCGCGCCGTGGGCGGGTCTTCCGAGAACGACCGCCTGAGCGGTCGTGTCGGGGCGCCAGCCGCTTGAGCGGCACAAGCGGCCCTCCAGGGCTCACTTCTCGCAAGAGAACTCCGGTCCGGTTCCCAGACCTTGACGGCACGTGTCCATCCCGGGCCCACCGAAGAACGCGTCGTCGCCGGAGTCGCCCACCAGCAGATCGGCCCCACGCCCGCCGCCAAGGATGTCGGGGCCGAGGCTTCCGAAGACGCGATCATCGTCTCCCTTTCCTCGAACCAGATCGCTCCCGAGCCAGCCATCCAGGGTGTTCCGCCGTTCATCGCCGACCAATGCGTCGTCCCAGCGACTTCCCTGCACGTTCTCGATCGATACCAGCCGATCCGTGCCCCAGCCGGTCGAGGTCCCGTGGAGCAGGCTCACGTGCAGACTTCGGGGGGCCGAGGCGAAACTGACCCAGTCGCGTCCTGGCCCTCCAAGGAACGCATCCGTTCCACGATCACCCAAGAGGGTGTCGCCGTGCTCGCCTCCTGCGAGGACGTCCGATCCGCGTCCGCCGCTCAACTGATCCCGCCCCGAGCCGCCACGGACCACGTCAGCGCCCCGGCCCCCCGTCAGCAGATCGCGCCCAGCCCCTCCGTCGACCTCGTCAGGGTTCATCCCCGCGGCCAGGTAGTCCCCGCCCGCGCCGCCGCTCAGGTCATCTCGACCCGGCCCTCCGAAGAGGAAGTCTCCCTCCCTCCCACCGAGCAAGGTGTCATCGCCGGCTCCGCCCACGGCATGCAGGCCTTTCGGAGGCGGGTCGCCCACGGCTGGATCACCGGCGCCCATGATGGTGTCGTTCCCTCCTCGACCCTCGATGGACAAGAACTCGACGCTCGCCATCATCAGATCAGCGTCGTCATCCGCGTTCAGGTTCACCCCTCCCGATCCCACGGAGATGACATCGCCGTCAGGCGCACCGGCGACCACGAGTCCAAAGACCCCGTCGACGCTGACCTCGATCTCGGAGGCTCCCATCCCTTCGACCTCTGCGCCCGGAGCGAACGGACCTCCGCCGAGGTCGATCACGAACGGTCGCTCGCCGACCGGGATACCGGACACGGCGACGACGTCCACCGTTGCCGTCGTGGCCGAGGGGTCGCACGAGGTTCCGTTGAAAAGGATGTCGGAGCCAACCACGACCAGTCGGTCCATGGTCCTACCGTCCGCGACGATCGACAGGGTCGCCGAGCCCGGATCCCACGTGCAGGACGACGCGGCCGCGACGGGGTGCGCCATCAAGGTAACGACCACGAGCCCGAGCGAAGCGATGCCCACGCCGATGCGCCTCATGTCCGGTTGTTCCTTCCTAGCGATCGTGCTCCCGGATCTGCGGATCGTGCAGGCTCATGATGAACCTCGTCACGAGGAGCCGCTGGTCAACGCGCCGACCGACCTTGGTGGGGTGGCCCGACCGGACGTACGATTCAACGTGAACCCCCTGAATCTCTCGATGGGAGGGATCCGAACACCCGTGCCCCAGCGCATGTCCCCCCGGCGGGGCGGTCGGTCGTGACGAGGCTCGAGGCATGGCTGACCGGCCGGCGGTACCGCCTCGCCCACCGACGGGCCGCGTTCTCCGGTCGCTCCCCTGCTCGCTCGGGTGGCTTCGGCGAACGCGTGGCGGGTCGTTGGAAGAACCTGACCGTCCGATCCCGTGCTCGCGTCCATCGCGCCGCCGACCGGCTCACGGGCCGATGGAGGCCGGCGGGCCGGCGCCCGGCTCGCTTCCGCTGGTTCACCTACCGGGTCGGGGCGCGGTGGGCCGACTGGCGGGCTCGACGGCGCAGCCGCGAGCGCGCGTCATCGGCTCCGGCCATGGTGGTGGTCGGCGTGAGCCTCGCGTTCGCCGCGGCCGTGATCGCCTTGGACCGGAGCGCGCAGGAGACGCCCCGCTCCGCGGAGGCGGCGTCCGAAGCCCCTTCCGTCGCGCAGGCTCCGAGCACCTCGGCACGGCCCGGATCACCGTCCTCCGTGGATCAGCTCCCGGGGGTCGACGTGCACGTGAACGACCAGGCCGGCTACCTCTTCTCGTATCCCGACAGCTGGCAGCTCACGCCGTCAGGTGAGAACACCGACCTGCTGAGCCCGGACGGCGAGGTCGAGATGACGTTCGGGGTGGCTCCGCTGGGCTCGCTCCGGGAAGCCTCCGACAGCGTCGTCCAGGACCTCACGGGGGCCTTCGCGGATGCGAAGATCGTCGCCCGCGACGTCGAGCGGACGGAACAGGGGCAGCCGTCCCTGGTCGTGGGGGGGACGGCGACCGACGCCGGCGGGTCCATCAGCTTCCTGGTCATCACGATCCAGGGGCAGGACCGGAGCTGGGCCATCACGGTACGGTTCTCGGGGGATTCGAAGCCCCTTTCGGCGCTGCCTGCCATCCGGGAGATCATCGCCTCGTTCAGGACCTCTCAGGCGGTCGTGTAGAAGCCCCTGCTCCCCAGGTGACACCAGCTAAGACGGCGTACGTACGAAATCTCCGCTACACGCATGGCGTGAGGAACCACCCCCTGGGTATGCCACTGGGTGTCTCTCTCGGAGAGGCCTGGACGTGTTGCTCATAGGAGGAACGTCATGCGGATGAGGGGTCGTGACCACCGACTCGCGATCGTGTGTGCAGTTTCGGTCATCACCGTGTTGGGCGTGCCGCCTCCACATGCGTTCGCCGACGACCCCCTCACCACGACGGTCGACTCGACGGTCGACGGAACCACCGACGCGACGGTCGACTCTTCGGTCGAAGCAACAACGGACACGACGGTCGCCTCCGCGGAGGACACTACGGACGCGACCCTCGCAACGGCGGACACGACCGAGTCGACGAGCGATGCCACCTCGGGAGCCACCTCCGAGACGACGACCGATGCGACGGACGCGACAGCCGACACGACATCGAGCAGCACCGAGACGACGGTGTCGGACGCGGGCTCGGGCACTACCGACACGGGCTCGGGCACTGCCGACACGGGCTCGGCGACGACGTCCGATACCACGGAGGCCGTGTCCGACGCCACAACCACAACGAGCGACGATCTGAGCACGACGACCTCCGAAGAGACCCCCACAGCCACCGACGGAACATCGGCCGCCACGGCCGAAACCATCGAGACGACGTCCGACGCGACCTCGGACGCGACATCCGATACGTCGGCGGTGGACGCCACCGTGGAGACGACGTCGGCCGAAGTCGCGGACGCGACCACGGACACGACGACGGCGGTCACCGACTCGACGACGGAAATCACGGCGGCGGTCTCCGATACGACTGCAGACACGACGTCCGCGGTCACCGACGCGACGACGGCGGTCACCGCGGACGTCGTCGATGCGACGGCGGACGCCACAGCGGATGCGGAACCGGTGAGCGGGACCACCGACACCTTGACCGATACCTCCATCACGGCGGCGGCGGTCTCCGACGCGGCCGCGGAGTCGGTCGAGACGGTCTCCGACACCACGACCGAGACGCTGTCGAGCGCCGAGACGGTGTCGGCCACGGCGGCCGGGTCGCTCGAGACCACGTCGGGGACGACCTCCACGGTGGTCGACGCCGTCTCGACCACCATCTCCGACGCGGTGGTGGCCGTCGCCGACGCGACGACGGATGCCGCGGCGGCAACGGAGCCCGTGAGCGGCACGACCGACGCCTTGACCGACACGTCCATCACGGCGGAGGGGGTCTCCGATGCGGCCGCTGAGTCCGTCGACACGGTCTCCGACACCACCGTCGACACGCTGTCGAGCGCCGAGACGGTATCGGCCACGGCGGCCGGGTCGCTCGAGACCACGTCGGCGACGACCGATGGTGCCGTCGACACGATCCCGGACGAGATCTCCGGAACGACGGACCCCATCGTGTCCGACACTTCGGCGACGGTTGCCTCGACCACGGACACCACGCCGGACCTCACCCAGACGGTCACGGACACGACCTCGGGCGCCACCCAGACGGTGACGGACGCCGCTTCGAGCACGACCTCCGGCGCGAGCGAGGCCGGATGGGACGGCGTGGCGCTGTCCGACCCGGTGTCGGGTTCGACCACGGTCCTCGATGGAACCGCCGGAGTTTCGGGAACCTCCAGCGACCCACTCGGATCGACGGACCCGGAGGCGACCGGTGGGACCGCATGGACCGACTCGTCCGCGAGCGCGTACACGGACGCCGAGAGCTACTCGGGCTGGGAGGCTCGCCCGCAGCAACTGCGAGGAGACGGGCAGGCGCTCCTCATCCGGCTGGGCAGGGATCGAGCGGACGTCGCGCTCGCCGAGAACCCCGGGTTCTGCGCGGAGACGGGCGGCGTGGTGTGCTCGTTGACGGTCGGCGTGAGCGGTCTGGGCTCCCTGCTGGAGTCGGTCGCGTCGATCATCCGGTACCTCGCCTTCACCGGCTTCGACCTGGTGCCCTGGATCGCCGCATCGACCGCGTTGACGATCGCGGGAGCGCTCGCCTTGCTCGCGGAGTCCAGGCGTCGATCCGCCCGAGCAGCCGCGTCGGCCGCGCTCGCGTCGGAGGGTCCGCGCACGGACGCCTGGGCGTACCCGACGTAGACCGATCGCCGACGTGACGGAGACGTTCCGAGAGGAGCGTCAGAAGCGCGGGTAGGTGTGGCCGTAGCCCCGGACCAGCGCGGCCTTGACGGAGGTGCTGTAGAGCCGCCGCCGGGGGATGTCCACCTTCGCGTCGCAGCGGCCACAGGTGAAGGCGCCCATCCAGCGCGACGGGATCGCCTGGTCGTACTCGCAGCGCTGACATTTCTCGAAGATGATCTCCGCCGCGCACGAGAAGCACCGGTACGAGATCGCCCCGTCCTCCACTGGGGAGGGCATCCGGCAGTCGGGGCAGGTGAGGTACGCCATCTCACCCAAGGTTGTCGGCCGTTCGGGTGACCTGCTGTAGTACCCGATCCCGGGTATCCGCGTCCTGTTCGACCACGGTCACATGGCCCAGCTTCCGACCCGGCCTCGGGTCCTTCCCGTACAGGTGGACGTGCACGCCCGGGAGCCCGAGGAGCGCCTCGGCGGAGGGCACCGCGCCGATCAGGTTGACCATCGCGCTGTAGCCCGACGGGCTCGTGGGCCCGAGCTCCCAACCGCAGATCGCCCTCAGGTGGTTCTCGAACTGGGAGGTCTCCGCGCCCTCGATCGTCCAGTGCCCCGAGTTGTGCACGCGGGGGGCCATCTCGTTGCCGAACAGCTCCTCGCCCACCTGGAACAGCTCGATCGCCACGACCCCCATGTAGCCCAGCAGCTCCATCACGGCCGTCGCACGGCTCTCGGCCTTCGCCTGCAGCTCCGCGGGCACGTCCACGGCCGGCGCGGTCGAGACCCGGAGGATCCCGGCCCGATGATCGTTCTCGATCAACGGGTAGAAGGCCACATCGCCATCGCGACCTCTGGCGCCCACGATCGAGAGCTCGCGGTCGAAGGGAACGACCGCCTCCAGGAGGCTCGGGACCTCGCCGAGCGAGCGCCACGCCTCACGTGCCCGACCCGCGTCCGTCAGCCGGACCTGTCCCTTCCCGTCGTAGCCCAGCCGCCTCGTCTTCAGCACGCTCGGCACGCC
Organism: Actinomycetota bacterium; assembly: GCA_044865955.1. Lineage (GTDB taxonomy): Bacteria > Actinomycetota > UBA4738 > UBA4738 > HRBIN12 > JAJNBA01. The sequence goes on from JBIOTM010000256.1 coordinate 7,296, forward strand.
GACGACCTCGATCGCCTCCACCAGCTCCTCGTCCGTCGCGACCGATGAGTAGGGGGCGACCGGCAGCCCCACCTCCTCGAACAAGGTCCTCTCGAGCAGGCGGTCCTGGCCGAACGCCAGCGCCTCGGGAGCCGGGACGACCGGCACGCGGTCGGACAACGAGCGAGCGGACTCCACCGGGACGTTCTCGAACTCGTAGGTCACGACGTCGGACGCGGCGGCCAGCTCGGCCAGGGACGCCTCGTCGTCGTAGGCGCCGACGATCGCCGGCGCGACCCGCGACGCCGGCGAGTGCGGCGCCGGGTCGAGCGTGGTGCAGGCGATCCCGAGCCGGGCGCCCGCCTCGGCCAGCATCAGGCCGAGCTGGCCGCCGCCCACGATCCCGACGCGCGTCACCGCTCGTCGGGATCGGGATGCGCCAGGACGTTCTCGGTCTGGATCTCCCGGAACTTCAGGAGCTGCTCGCGGACGTGCTCGTCCTCCAGGGCCACGATCTCCGCGGCGAGGAGCCCGGCGTTCACGGCGCCGCTCCGCCCGATCGCGAGGGAACCGACCGGGACGCCCGCAGGCATCTGCACGATCGACAGGAGGGAGTCCATCCCCTTGAGCGCCCTCGACTCGATCGGGACGCCGAGGACGGGGAGGTGGGTGTTGGCCGCCGTCATCCCCGGGAGGTGGGCGGCGCCGCCGGCGCCGGCCACGATCACGCGGAGGCCGCGGCCCGCCGCGGCCTTGGCGTACTCGACCATCAGCTCGGGGGTCCGGTGCGCCGACACGACCTTCGTCTCGAACCGGACGCCGAGGTCCTCGAGCGTGTCGCAGCAGTGCTTCATCGTCTCCCAGTCGGAGCGGGAACCCATGATGACCCCGACCTGCGGCTCGCCCATCGGCCGGAGTGTACCCGCGGGCCTCAGGCCGGCGGGACGGTCACCGTCGCGGCGAACTCCTCGAGGTTGTCCACGTAGCGGCGCACGTCGTCGTCGGAGTGGACGATCGACGTCGTCCAGCTCTCCCACTTCGAACCGGGCGACTTGAACACCCCGCGGTTCAGCTGCCACAGCCACGCGAGCTGCGGCACCCGATCGTCGATCTCCCACAGGTCCCGGTACTCGCGGATCGGCTCCCGCCGGAACTCCACCGACCCCTTCGCCCCCAGGAGCTTCACGTTCGCCGCCAGGCCGTGGGTCGCGCACACCTCGTCGGCCCGCCGGAGGATCGCGTTCAGCTCGTCGAACCTGCCGTACACCTCCGGCGTCATGACCTCGAGCAGGTTCGCCTTCGCCGCGGCCATCGTCAGCGGGTTCCCGTTGAACGTTCCCTGCTGGTCCAGCTCGCCGCGGATCACCATGCCCATGGCCTCGTCGGTCCCGCCGATGGCGCCGCACGGGAGGCCGGCCCCGAGCGCCTTCGCCAGGCACACGAGATCCGGCACCACGCCGAACGCCTCCACCGCGCCGCCCCAGGCGAGCGTGAACCCCGTCTTCACCTCGTCGAAGACGAGGAGCGCCCCGTCCGCGTGGCACAGCTCCTTCAGGCCTTCGAGGTAGCCCGGATCGGGCAGGACGAGCCCGCAGTTGGTCATCGCAGGCTCGACGATCATGCAGGCGAACTCCCCCGCGTGCTCGGCGAACGTCCGCTTCGCCGCCTCGAGATCGTTGAAGGGCACGTTGACCACGAGGTCCACGAACTCCTGGGGGAGGCCCCGTGTCTGAGGAACCGCGACGGGGCGATCGCGGGGGCCGGCCTTCTCCCGCGACGGGAACACGCTCACCATCAGCGAGTCGTGGTGCCCGTGGTACGTGCCTTCGATCTTGAGGATCTTCGACCGACCGGTGAGCGCCCGTGAGATCCGGCAGGCGTCCAGCGTCGCCTCCGTCCCCGAGTTCCCGAACCGCCACTGCGGCAGGCGGTAGCGCTCGGCCAGGTTCTCCGCGACCGGGAGGGCTTCCTCGGTGGGCTGGGCGAAGTGCGTCCCGAGCGCGACCCGCTCCCGGACGGTCTCGACGATCCTGGGGTGCGCGTGACCCATCACCATCACGCCGTAGCCGTTGTGCAGGTCCACGTACTCGTTCCCGTCGATGTCCCAGACGTGCGAGCCCTCGCCGCGGCGGACGTAGATCGGGTGCGGCGGCCAGGACTGCCAGGACGAGGACACCCCACCGGGCAGGAACCGCTTCGCCTCCTCCCGGTAGGCGAGGGAACGCTCGTGCCGGCGATCGAGCGCTTCGGTCTCTCGCTCCGTGAGCTCCTGGACCCAGTCGAGGTCGAGCTCCACGGTCCTCGCGGTGTCCATCGGCGCGAGCCTACGGCTCCCGGTGGAGTCGGCTCACGCGCTGCCCGAGCCGCCCCGGCCCAGTGGCGCCAGGCGCGAGCCGACCACCAGGGCCCCCGACAGGAGCACGAGGTTCTTCACGACGAACTCCCCCTCGACCGTGAGGAGGAGCGGGTTGCCGTCCCGGAAGGCGATCTGCGGCAGGAGGACGAGGACCAGGAACGTGCCGGCCATCTGCAGGACCAGCAGCGGCAGCGCGATCCGCATCAGACGCCCGGCCAGCAGGCAGGCGCCCACGAAGACCTCGACGGCGCCCAACGCGGGCACGACGACATCGGGATCGAACCAGTAGATCGTCCGCGCCACCAGCCCGGCGACCGGTGAGACGTCGAAGACCTTCAGGAGCCCGAACCACAGGAACACCACGCCGAGCGAGATGCGGAGCGTCGGCACGGACACCTTCGCCAGCCAGGGACGGAATCGGGCGTCGAACCGCTGTGCCTGCTTCCGGACCACCGGGGCGCGGGTCTGGGTCATGCATCGATGGTAGACGCCCGCACGCCTCCCGCCTCGAGGAGGTCGTCGAGGATCTCGCCGAACGCGCCCACCCCGAGCGAGAGGTGGCCGTGCTCGGGACGGAGGTGGGCCCGCGCACCGGGGATGTGCGCCGCCAGCCACGTACCGTGGGCGAACGGGACCATCAGGTCCTCACGGCCCTGCCAGATCGAGACGGGGACCCGGATCGAGGCGAGGTCGAACCCCCAGCCGCGGACGAACGCGAGGTCGTCGTCGTACCAGCCCCACGGCCCGTTCCGGAAGGCTGCGTGGAACGAGGCCGCGAGGTTCTCGCCGAACTCCCCCGTGACCTCGGCCTCATCGACGCCCGAGATCAGCGAGCGCAGCTCGGCCACGATCTGCTCGGGCTCGATCGTGGCCATCGCCGCGACGTGCGGCTCCATCCAGGTGAGCAGCTCCTTGGGATCCCGCGCGGCGGTCGGGTACTCGACCCGGTTGTCCTCCCCCATCCCCTCGATCCAATCGAGCCCCTCCGCGTCGTAGGGCGCGACCCCGGCGATCGTGGCCGCCGCCGTCACGCGCTCGGGAAGCAGCGCGGCGCAGGCGAGGGCGTGCGGTCCGCCGCCGGACCAGCCGGCGGTCAGGAACCGCTCGTGGCCGAGGTGGTCGGCGAGCGCGGCGGCGTCCGCCGCC
>JBIOTM010000257.1:0-13001 GCA_044865955.1 Actinomycetota bacterium
CCCCCCCCCCCCCCCCCCCGCCTCCTCGTCGATCTCGGAGAACGCCGGCACCGAGACGTGCTCGATGTCGAGCCGCTCCGCCACGTCGACGTCGGTGTCGCTGCCGTGGAGGACGCCGGCCGCGACATGGACGCCCCGTTCGACGAGCATCCTCATCACGGGAGCGCCGCGACCGGCCCCGCCCACGACCAGCGCGCGGAGCCCGGTCGGCGCGATCGCCAGCTCGGGAGGCCCGAGGACCACGGCGGGCCGGCCGGTCAGGGCGCTCCGCTCGATGTCGGCGTTGACGCCGTAGACCGTGCGGAGCAGCGATCGGGTCACGACCTCCTCCGGCTGGCCGTCGGCGACCACCTCGCCGGCGTCGATCGCCACGAGCCGATCCGACACGGCCGCTGCCAGCGTCAGGTCGTGGAGCACCGCGACCACGGCGACGCCACGATCGTCGGCGAGCCGCCTGATCACCTGGTGCAGCTCCACGACGTGCCGGATGTCGAGATGGGTCGTCGGTTCGTCCAGCAGGAGCACGGGCGCGTCCTGCGCCAGCGCCTGGGCCAGCACGGCCCGGCGCCGCTCGCCGCCGGAGAGCTCGTCCATGGGCCGGTCGGCGAGGTGCTGCACGCCGACCGCCACCATGGCGTCGCGAGCCTTCGCCCAGTCCTCCGGTCCGCCGCCCGTCCACCGGGACAGGTGGGGAGCGCGGCCCATCAGGACGAACTCGAGCACGTCGAACGCGAACGAGGGGATCACGTCCTGCGGCACGACGGCGACCAGGCGAGCCGCCTCCTTCGCCGGCACACCGTAGGGATCGCGCCCCGCGATCCGGACGGAACCGCCCGACGGCTTCAGGGCGCGGGACGCGACCCGCACGAGCGTCGTCTTGCCGCAGCCGTTCGGCCCGACGAGCCCGACGACCTCTCCCGCGCGGACGCGGAGCGACACCCCCTTCAGCACGTCGGTCGGGCCGTACCCGGCGCGCACGCCGTCGAACCCGAGCGCGGGATCAGGCGACACCGGCGGCCCTCCCCCGTTCGCGACGGAGCAACCACAGGAAGAACGGAGCGCCGACGAGCGCCGTGACGGCTCCCAGCGGGAGCTCCTCGGGCGCGAGGACGGTCCGCGCGGCGAGGTCGGCCAGCACGACGAACAGGGGTCCGCCCAGCAGGACCGCGAGGAGGAGCCGGCGGTGGTCTGCGCCCACGACAAGGCGGAGCAGGTGCGGCGTCATGAGCCCGACGAACCCGATCACGCCTGCGACCGACACCGCGGCCGCCGCCAACAGCGCCCCCGCGGCGATCGACCGCCGCTTGAAGCTCGGGACCTCGACGCCGAGCTGCGACGCTCGTTCCTCGCCCAGCGACACCAGGTTCATGTCGCGCGCGAGCAGCAGTGTGGCGCCCACCCCCGCGACGACGAACGGCACGACCACGCCGACCGAGTTCCACCCGCGGGCGCCGAGGCCGCCGAGGAGCCAGAAGTAGATACTCCGGATCTGTTCGCCGGAGAACGACATCACGATCGACATCAGGGCGGAGATCGTCGCCGCCACCGCGATGCCGGCCAGCAGGAGCGTCGTGACCTGGACGGTCGGCCCGACGCGAGCGATCCCGTAGACGAGGAACGTGGTGAGGAACGCACCGACGAACGCGGCGCCCGAGACCGCCAGGCCGCCGGCGAGCGAGGCGCCACCCAGGACGATCACGACGATCGCCCCGAGCGCCGCGCCCGAGGAGACGCCGATCACCGCCGGGTCGGCCAACGGGTTCCGGAACAGCCCCTGGAACAGCATCCCCGAGAGCCCGAGGGCGGCGCCCACCAGCACGGCGAGCGCCACCCTCGGGAGCCGGAGCTGCAGGAGGATCACCTCGGTGGCCCGATCGACGCCCTGGGGATGCCCCGTCAGACCGAGCTTCCATGCCAGCACCCGGAGCGTCGTGGCCGGCGCGATCCAGACCGCCCCCACCGCGACCGCGATCAGGACGGTGACCACCAGCGCGATCGCCAGGACCGCGATGGTCCGGTGGAACCGGCGCGCGCCGGGCCGCGTCACGCCGTGCCCAGCGCCTCGGCCAGCTGCCGGAGCCCCAGGATCACGCGCGGCCCGGCGCGCGTCACGAGGTCACCGTTCACCAGGACGACCCTCCCGTCCTCGACCGCGGGGATCGCCGAGAAGCCGGGCCGCTTCGCGACCGCGGCGACGCTCTTCGCCGACTCCGGGGTGACGACGTAGACCTCCGGCCCCTCCTCGACGAGCGCGTCGACCGACCACTCCGGATAGTCGGTCTTGGCCTCGTCGGTCACCGGGTCGCATCCCGCCCGCTCCAGCAGGTCGAAGATGAACGTGTGTGGACCGACCGTCGTGAGCGGCGGGTAGTAGACCTCGAAGAAGCAGGTCGCCGGTCCGGCCTCCTGGGCGCGTTCGGTGATCGCGTCGGCCTGGGCGCGCATCCGCTCCACGAGCCGACCGGCCTCCTCGACGGCGCCGGTCAGGTCGCCGATCGTCTCGATGTCGCCCAGCAGGTCGTCGAGGTCGTCGGCGTGCAGGGTGACGACAGGGATGTCCAGATCGCGCAAGCGCTGCTTCCACTGGTCGCCGCCCGGGATCGTCAGGAACAGGTCCGGCTCGAGCGAGACGACCGTCTCGACGTTCGGGTCGACGCCGAAGTCGCCGGCGCCGCCGACCTCCTCGACGTCCTTCGCCTCGGCCGGGTAGTCGTCGAACGGGCCGGACACGCCGACCAGCCGGTCGCCGAGGCCGAGCGCGTAGACGATCTCGGTCATCGACGGCGCGAACGTGACGATCCGCTGGGGCTCGGCGGCGATCGTGACCTCGACGCCGTCGTCGTCGGTGATCGTCGCCGGGAACGAGGCAGCGGGCGACGGTTCCCGGGTGGGCTCGACCCGAGGGGTGGTGGACTCCCCGCAGGAATCGAGGAGGAACAGGACGGCGGCGATGCCGCCGATGAGGCGGTGACGCATGGCGTCTCCCTTCACGCGAAGGCGACGGTCCCCCCGCGCTCGGGCAGGTCTCCTGACTCCCGGATCCTCGCTCGCCCGACCCTTCCCGGGCTCATGCCCAGTGGTCCTGTCGGGTCCGCTCCCCGGTCACAGTGGCGCGACCGTGCCGGATTCCCACCGGCTTCCCTCTTCGGATCCCTCGGCATGGGCCTCGGGATCGTCCGGCCGCCGAAGCGGCCACTCGGGCGCGTGAACCTATGTGCGGCGAGTCTATCCGGAGACGGCGTTGTCCGGGACGCACCACGTCGATCGCTCGACCGCCCAGCCCGGGTCGAGAGGTGCCAATGTCATCGTGACGACCACGCCCTCCGAGGTCCGCACGTCGACCTCTTCGGCACCGACGTTCCCCGGTGAGCTGTCGATCAGGGCCTGGGCGATCCCGCCTGCTCCGGCGCACCTGAGCACGCAACGGCCGTGACGAGGGCGAGAGCGACGGCGAACCTGGTCATCCCAGCCACGATGCTCCATCGGCAGGCCGGGGCGGCTACCTCACTGTGGGATGCTCTCGCGATGCCCGCGCCGACCGAGCGAACGCAGGTCCACCGCCATCCCGAGCGCGGTGACTACGACCGCGCCACCATCGACGCGATCCTCGACGAGGCGTTGATCTGCCACGTCGCCTTCAACGACGGTGACGGCGCCCCGCGCTGCCTCCCCACCATCCACGCCCGAGTCGGCGACACCATCTACCTGCACGGCTCGACGGCGGCCCGCGCGTGGAAGGCGCTCCGCGCCGGCGCCGAGGTCTGCATCGTGGCCACGATCGTCGACGGCCTCGTCCTGGCGCGGAGCGCCTTCAACCATTCGATGAACTACCGGTCCGTCGTCGTGTTCGGCACGGCTCGCGAGGTGACCGACCCGGAGGAGCTCTACACGGCCGCGCGCGCGATCACCTCCCATGTCGCACCCGGCCGGGAGGATGAGGCCAGGATGCCGACCGACGAGGAGTACCGGCAGACCCTGTTGTTGGCCGTCCCGCTGGACGAGGCCTCCGCGAAGGTCCGCACGGGCCCGCCGAAGGACGACGAACCGGACCGCGACCTCCCCATCTGGGCGGGTGTCCTCCCGTTCGTCACCATCCCGTCGGCTCCCGAGCCCAGCCCCGACCTGGCCGACGGCATCGAGGTCCCGACCTCCGTCGCGGAGTACCACCGGCCCGGCCGGTCGTGAGCTCCGGCGTCGCGCCGGCGCCGCGTCTTCGCGACAGCTTCCGCGCGATGCCGCGGAGCGCGTGGGTCCTGTTCGCCGGCACCTTCGTGCTCCGGCTCGGGAGCTTCGTCTTCCCGTTCCTCGCGCTCTACCTGACGAAGCAGCAGCACTTCTCCGCGACCGACGCCGGCCTGGCGATCACCGCCTACGGAATCGGAGGCTTCCTCGCCCAGGTCTCCGGCGGGCTCCTCACCGACCGGATCGGCCGGCGGAACGCGATCGCGGTCTCGATGATCACCTCGGCCGCGCTGGTCCTGCTCCTGCTCCGTGCGAAGAGCCTCCCGGCCGTGTTCGTCGTGGTCGTCGTGTACGCCTTCGCCGCCGAGCTCCACCGCCCCGCCTCCGGCGCGCTGATCGCCGACCTCGTGCCGACCGAGCATCGGGTCGCCGCCTACGCCTTCAACCGCCTCCTGTTCAACCTGGCCTTCGCGATCGGGCTCACGGCCGGCGGCTTCCTGGCGGACCGCTCGTTCACGCTGCTGTTCATCGTGGACGCCGCGACGTCGGTGGCGTTCGGCGCGATCTCCCTGATCGCGCTCCCGCACGGCACGCGGACGAGGAAGGAGGAGGAACGCGAGATCGGGGGCGCGCTCGCGGCGATCCGCGCCGACACCGGGTTCCTGCTCGCGCTCGCGGGCATCTTCGCGGGCGCCCTCGTCTACTCCCAGATCTATTCGACCTTCCCGCTGTGGGTCCGCGACCTGGGGTTCGACGCGAAGGTCTACGGCCTCCTGCAGGGCGAGAACGGCCTGCTGGTCGCCCTCTTCGAGCTCGGCGTGACCGCGGTGGCGATGAGGTACCCGAGGACCCGGATGATCGCCCTGGGCGTGCTCCTCCTGGGTCTCGGCTTCGGCGCCCACGCGATCCTGCTCTCGGTCCTCGGGATGGGGGTGGCGGTCGCGATCTGGACGTTCGGCGAGATCTTCGGGTCCGCGAGCTCGGCCGCCTTCGTTGCCGACCGAGCGCCCGTCCACCTGCGGGGCCGGTACCAGAGCGCCCTGGGGATGGTCTACGGGCTCGGGTTCACGGTCGGACCGATCGCCGGCACGACGCTCTACGGGGCGTGGCACCGAGGCGTCTGGATCGCCTGCCTCGCATCGGGTGCGATCGGGGCCACCCTGGCCCTGCTGGCCGAGCGCCATCCCGTGCCGCGGCATCCGGTCGGATCGGGTTGACGCCGCCTCCGGACCCCGCTATATATCGTTTCGATATACCGAAGCGATATATCGGCCCGCTACGTGGGAAGGAACGATCGGACGATGCTCGAACTCGCGGTCCTGGGCCTGCTGAAGGAGCGGCCCATGCACGGCTACCAGCTCTCGCGCGAGCTGGGCGACTCGCTGGGTGGGCTCTGGCGCGTCTCCTACGGCTCCCTCTACCCGACGCTGCGGCGCCTCGAGCGCGAGGGGGCCATCGAGTCCCAGCCCGGCGACGAGCGCGGGGCTCGGCGCAAGAAGGTATACCGGATCACGCCGAAGGGAGAAGGGGTCTTCCTCGAGCTGCTCCAGGAGACGCCGCACGACACCCAGACCGAGGACGCCAGGTTCCGGATGCGGCTGGCCTTCTTCCGGTACCTGTCGCCCGAGACCCGCATCCGGCTGCTGGAGCGCCGGCGGCAGGCGCTCCAGGAGCGGCTCTCCACGATCGCCGACTCGCTCCGGGCCGGTCGCGCCGGGTCGGACGACTACGGGCGCGCGTTGATCGAGCACAACCTCAGCGTCACCGAATCGGACATCACGTGGCTCGAGCAGCTGATCGCCGCCGAGCGCACCAAGGCCACCACCGGGGGGTTGAAGCGCCGCCGCGCGGCGCTTCGTGGAAAGGAGCGCATCTCGTGAGCAACGTGCGCATCGCGATCGTCGGCGTGGGCAACTGCGCCTCCTCGCTCGTCCAGGGCCTGGAGTACTACAAGGACGCCGATCCGTCGCAGAAGGTGCCCGGCCTCATGCACGTCGAGCTGGGCGGCTACCACGTCCGCGACGTGCGGGTCGTGGCGGCGTTCGACGTGGACGCGACGAAGGTGGGCACGGACGTCGCCGAGGCGATCTACGCCGAGCCGAACAACACGATCAGGTTCTCCGACGTGCCGCCGCTCGGCGTCACGGTGAACCGCGGACGGACGCTCGACGGCCTGGGCGTCTTCTACCGCGAGGTCATCACTGAGTCCGACGAGCCCGAGGCCGACGTCGTGCAGGTGTTGAGGGACACGGGTGCGGACGTCCTCGTCTCCTACCTGCCCGTCGGGTCCGAGGAGGCGGCGAGGTTCTACGCGCAGTGCGCGATCGATGCGGGCGTCGGCTTCGTGAACTGCCTCCCGGCGTTCATCGCCTCCGACCCGGCGTGGGCGCGGAGGTTCGGCGGCGCCGGGCTGCCGATCGTGGGGGACGACATCAAGTCGCAGGTCGGCGCGACGATCACGCACCGCATGCTGGCGAAGCTCTTCGAGGACCGGGGGGCGGAGCTCGACCGGACCTACCAGCTGAACTTCGGCGGGAACATGGACTTCATGAACATGCTCGAGCGGTCACGCCTCACGTCGAAGAAGATCTCGAAGACGCAATCCGTGCAGTCGCAGCTCGACGTCCCCCTGGAGAAGGACCAGATCCACATCGGACCGTCCGATCACGTGCCGTGGCTCGAGGACCGCAAGTGGGCGATGATCCGGCTCGAGGGTCGCAACTTCGGCGACGTGCCGATCTCCGTCGAGATGAAGCTCGAGGTCTGGGACTCGCCGAACTCGGCCGGCGTCGTGATCGACGCGGTCCGGTGCGCGAAGCTCGCGAAGGAGCGAGGGATCGGCGGCCCGCTGATCGGTCCCAGCGCCTACTTCATGAAGTCGCCGCCCGTGCAGTTCTCCGACGAGGCCGCCCGCGACATGGTCGAGAGCTTCATCCTGGGCAACGGCCAGGCCGAGGACCAGGACTGGACCCGGTTCTTCGACGTCCAGCCCACCGAGTCCTGAGCGGCGCGCCGTCCGCCGGCTCGGTAGCCTCCGGCGGGTGGTGACCCGGCCGGGCACGCGCGAACGGATCCGTGGGGCTCTCGCGAGCCCCGACTTCCGGCGGCTGTTCGCGATCCGCCTCGTGAGCCAGTCCTCCGACGGCCTCTTCCAGTCGGCGCTGGTCGCCTCGGTCGTCTTCTCGCCGGAGCAGCAGAGCACCGCGGTGGGGTTGCTGAAGGCCACCCTCATCGTCGCCCTCCCCTACTCGATCCTGGGTCCGTTCACCGGCGTGTTCATCGACCGGTGGCGCCGCCGTGGGATCCTCCTGCTCGCCCCGTGGGTGAAGGCGGCCCTGGTGGGGTTGGTCCTGTTCGATCCGATCCGTCACGCCGCGCCGTTCTTCGCCGGCGCCCTTCTGGTGCTGTCGGTCAACCGGTTCTTCCTGGCGACCGCGGCCGCGGTCGTGCCGAGGCTCGTCCCGAGCGAAGACCTCCTGGTGGCCAACTCGCTGGCGACCGTCGGCGGGACCGTCGCCCTGCTGGCCGGGGTGTTCGTCGGGGGCCGGGTCGTCGACGCGGTCGGCGCCGAAGCGCCCGTCGTGATCGCGGCCGCCGTCGGGTGGGTCGTGGCGTCGTGGATCGCGTCGCGGATCGCGAGCCCGCTCCGTCCGCACACCAAGCCCGAAGACGCCGGGCTCCTGCGCCACCAGCTCCGGCGGGTCGGGGTCGAGTTCGCCGATGGCGCGCGGCGGCTCCTGCGGAGCCCGCGGGCCATCGGCCCGATCACGTCGATCACGCTGGACCAGATCGGACAGGGCGTCGTGCTCACGCTCTCGCTCGTCGTGTTCCGGCACCGGTTCGGGGAGGGCGTGGCCTCGTTCTCCAACCTCATCGGCGCCGGCGGGGTCGGCGTCCTGGTCGGGATCCTCACGGTCGGCAAGCTGGAGGAACGCTTCACCAAGCCCCGCATCGTGACCGGCGCGTTCGTGGGTGGCGGGCTCGTCGTGCTCGCGGTGGCCTTCTTCATCCGCGACTGGAGCGTGCTGGTGGCGAGCTTCGCCGTCGGCCTCACGTTCGCGTGGAAGAAGATCTCCGTGGACACGATGGTCCAGCAGGCCATGCCCGACGGGTACCGGGGCCGCGTGTTCAGCGTGTACGACGTCTTCTACAACCTCGCCCGGGTGGTCGCCGCCGCGCTCGCGATCCCGATGCTCTCGGGTCTGGGCGTGGCGGGGTCGCTCGCCGCCGTGGGCATGGCGTTCCTCCTGTGGTCGCCGGTCGTCGGCCGGTGGTTCGGCGAGGAGCCGCGACTGCGGCTGCGCTTCTACGCGGGCGGCCGCGCCGACGAGGCCCCCCGCTCCATCGTCTGGGGCGGGGCGGACGAGCCGGTCGAGGTCGTCCGGACCTGGCGCGAGGAGCGCGAGGGGGAGCGGCGGCTCGCCTTTCGACTGGCCCTCGCGGACGGCACCCAGCTCGACGTGAGCCGGGCCGAGCCTGACGGCCTCTGGCAGCTCGACCGCGAGGGAGACCGACCGGCTGCGGTCGAGCCATCGGGCCGTATCGTCTCCCGACACCCACGAGCCGAAGGGGACGCTCCGTGAACGAACGCGCCAGGCTGAACGCGCTGATCGTCGGGGCGGTCGTCCTCGGCCTGCTCTCGGTCGGCGGCGGGGCCCTGATCGCGCTGTTCGGCGACGACGGCGATCGGGCGGAGCCGGGTCGCTCGGTCGGCTCGACACCGACGCCGAGCGACGAGCCGAGCGAGTCCACCGAGCCCAGCGAGGGTCCCCAGCCCTCGCCGGCGGCGTCGCCGATCATCGAGGACGGACATCATTTCGTCTATGTGGAGGACGGCGCGCGTCTCGAGGACGGCTCCACCACCGTCACCTTCGACCTCGCCTACTTCTACCGGGGCGACCGAGCCGCCCAGGAGGCGGCGGAGCGCGGCGACGAGGTCGTGAACGACTACTACATCGTGAACGACAACCCGAAGCTGCGGACGCTGCCGCTCGCGGCCGACGTGAAGGTGGCGTACATCCCCGCCGACCTCTGCTGCGAGCTCCAGCCCGGGAACGTCGACGCATGGCTCGAGGCGGTGCTGGAGACCAACCCGACCGACTACGCCGGGACGGACGTCCCCTGGTGGTTCACGGTGAGGGGCGGGGAGATCGTACGGATCGAGCAGCCGTACCTGCCGTAGCGTCCTCCGACGGGCGCGTCCGGAGCGCGCCGAGACCGGCCAGGATCGTGATCGCGCCGCTCGCGACGAACGCCGCCGGCGCCCGGTAGCGCTCCGCGAACCAGCCAGCGATCGGCCCACCGATCGCGGTGCTCCCGAGGAAGATCGTGGTGTACAGGGCCATCACACGGCCCCGCATGTCGGCCCGCGTGAACCGCTGCAGGGTGGAATTCGCGGTGATCGCGAAGAGCATGGACGCGTATCCCGCGGGGATCATGGCCACCATGGCGAGCGGGAGCGTGGGCGCGACCCCTTCCACCGCGAGGAACGCTCCGAACGCGATCGCGAACCCGCCGAGCCGTCGCAGGGTCGGCTCCGGCTGGCGGTTCGCCATCGCGATCGCGCCCAGGAAGGCGCCCAGCCCGATCGCCGCGTAGAGCCAGCCGATCGCCTGGGCGGCGCCGTGGTAGGTCCGCACGGCGTGCAACGGGATGACGACGCTGAAGTTGAAGGCCATGAGGTAGACGACCGACATCACGACGAGGGGCACGCGCAGCTGGAGGGATCCCCACACGTAGCGGATCCCCGCCCGGACGAGGCCGGGCTCCCGGGCCGCCTTCTCCTGGGGATGGAGCTCGTCGATCCGCATCGCCAGCAGGGCGCCGATCACGGCGACGTACGACACCGTGTCGAGCAGGAACGGCGACGAGAGGCCGAACGCGTGGATCATCGTCCCCGCGATCGCCCCGCCGAGGACGCGGGTCCCCGTGAACAGGGCGCTGTTCAGGCTGACGGCGTTGGTGATGTGGTCCTCGCCGACGAGCTCCACGTAGAAGGCCTGCCGTGTGGGCGGCTCGATCGCGTAGAGCAGCCCGTTCACGAAGGAGATCGCGAAGACCATCCAGATCCGCACCACGCCGGTGGCGACGAGGGCGAACTGGATCCCGGCCAACGCCGCGTACGCGGCGTTGGCCCAGAGCAGGATGCGGCGCTTGTCGAACCGGTCGGCGAAGGTGCCCCCGAGCACCCCGAACAGCAGGACGGGAAGGAACAGCAGCGCCGATTGGACCCCCAGCGCGACCCCGCTGTGGGTGAGCTGCAGGACGAGCACCGCGCCAGCGGTGGCGTTCACCCAGGTGCCCGAGACCGAGATCAGCTGTCCGACGAAGAACAGTCGGAAGTTCCTCGAGACGTGCATCGAGGCGAAGGTCTTCCGGACCTCGTCGGCCAGCCGGGACATGCCTCCAGCCTACGAGGCGGCGTCGAACCGGCGGTTCAGATGAAGAGGCTGACGGCCGCGTCCCGCATCTCGGCGATCGCGGTGGCCGCCCCGATCGGCTCCTCCAGGCCGTCCAGCAGGTCCTCCGGCTTCAGGCCGAGCAGGTCCATCGTCATCTGGCACGGGATCAGCCGGACGCCGAGGTCCTGGGCGGTCTGGATCAGCTCGTCCGGCTTCGCGACCTGATGGTCGTTCGCCAGCTTCTTGAACATCGCCGGGCCGACGCCGGCGAACTGGTACCGGCTGAGCTTCGCCTTCCGGGCGGAGCCCGGGTTCATCACCGACATCATCTTCTGCATCCAGTTTGAGCCGGTGATGCGCACGTCGGGCTTCACGATGGCGAACAGCCCCCAGAAGGTGAAGAAGACCGAGGCCTCCATCCCGGAGGCCGCGGCCGTCGTGGCCAGGATGGTCGTCGGCCAGATCCGGTCGAGTTCGCCGCCCCAGGCGATGATCGTCAGCTTGTTCTTCTTCTCGATGCGCTTCCCGTCGGCCGCCTCCAGCGCTTCGACCCGCTGCAGCAGGTCCGCCAGCTGGAGCTCGGTGGAGAGATCGGTTTCGGCGGTGGCCATCTCCCTCACGCCTTCCTGATCACGTAGCGCAAGACGCCGTCCGATTCGCCCTGCTCGAGGAGCTCGTTGCCGGAGAGCTCCGCCCAGGCCGGAACGTCGCTCTTGGCTCCGGGATCGGTCGCGAGGAGCTCGAACAGCGCGCCGCTCTCGGCGCCCTTCAGGGCCTTCGCCAGCGAGACGAGCGGCCCGGGGCAGGACTGGCCCTTCGCATCGACGGTGGCGGTGATGGTGTCCACGGTTGGAACCTCCTGGGGTTCGGGGAGGGAGGGAGGTGGTGCGGGCTGGTTCGCGGCAAGCGCCGGCGGCCGTCCCTGGTCAGGCGGGACAGCAGATGCGGTCGGGGATCATCGCCCCCACGGTGCCGGCTTCGCGCGTACGGACCATGTGCAGGTGCAACGATCCTACCGGAGAGGTCGTATCCCCGCCAAGGCAGCCCGAGGGCATCTTCAGGCGCGAGCAGGAGGAACGTCGATGCAGCCGGCCGAGGCGCCGACCCGACTGAGCCCCTCCCGGTCCCCGGGACCGAGGTCGACCACGCCGCCGCCGCCCTGATCCATGATCTCGCCGAAGGCATGGACGTGTCCGAGCCCCATCACGTGGCCCAGCTCGTGCAGGATCACCGGCCCCTGCTCGTCGGCGTGCTCGAACCCCGGAGGGTTCGGATCCTCCATGTTCAGCGCCACCCAGCCGCTCACGTAGACCTCCACCGGCGAGCCGTTCGGATAGAGGGGGGTGGCCACGCCCGAGGCGACGGAGTCGCCGTGTTCGAAGGGGATGTCGGAGAGATCGGGGTCGACCCACGTGATGAGGACCGGCGCCCACCGCTCCCCGTACCGGGAAGGGAGGAACGCGTTGCGATGCGCGGATGCCTGCTCGTCGGTGGTGCCGTCGTACACGAACACGATGCCGGTGGCCTCCGAGATCCGCTGGACGGCTTCGTGCACGTCGCCGATCGACCCCGGTGGCGCGAGCGAGGCGTTCACCACGTAGTGGATCGGCTCGCAGGGATCCCATCGGACGGGTTGCCCCGTGTCCATGCGGGCGAGGAAGGTGAAATCGGCGCCGGCCTCCGTGCCGCCCCCGGAGAGCAACGGGGAGATCGCCGCCGCCGCGAGGGACACGGCGAGCACCGCCGACAGTAGGACCGCCCACGGGCGGAACCGCCGGCGAGGACCGGGTTCGATCCACGCCAGGTCCGGACGCGGCGGGACGGGCGGTGGGGGAAGCGTCTCCATGGTCGAATCCTAGGCCGAGGTGTGCGAAGAACCATCGGCGGCTCGCTTCCCGGCCTTCAGCGGCGCCGGTGTCGGTAGGGTTCGGGGGGTGCGGCGTGCCTCGATCTGCCTGCTCGCCATCGTCTCGACGTCGCTCCTGTCGATCGAGCTGCCCGCGGCTCGAGCCGCTGTGGTCGTACGGATCGACTCGTTCGACGACACCTTCGACGGGAGCTGCGGCGACGCCGACTGCTCCCTCCGCGACGCCATCGCCTCGGTGGATGCCGGCGGAACGATCCGGGTGCCCCCCGGCTACTACCCGTTGACCCGCACGGGCGGGAGCGGGATCGGGTCAGGGGACCTGGACATCGACCGGCCGATGACGGTGATGGGGATCGGCGAGGGCGGCGCCTTCCTGGACGCCTCCGCGCTCGGCGATCGAGCGTTCGACCTGACGGCGGGGGTCAAGCTCCGACACGTGACCCTCCTGGGCGGGAGCGGGGTGGAGGTCGGCGGGGTCGTCCGCGTCGCGGACGGCTCCGTCCGTCTCGGTTTCGTGACGATCGTCGGCGGGCGGGCGGTGGACGGTGGCG
>JBIOTM010000258.1:0-5030 GCA_044865955.1 Actinomycetota bacterium
CTGCCGGGCGTGCCGATCCGCCACCCCAGCGTCGACCTCGTCGTCGTGCGCGAGAACACCGAGGACCTCTACGCCGGCATCGAGTTCGAGCGCGGCTCGCCCGAGGCGGCCGCCCTGCGCGACGAGCTCCGGGCGCTCGGGGGCTACGAGCTGCGCGACGACGCCGGCATCACCGTGAAGCCGATCAGCGTGAGCGGCACCCGGCGCATCGTGCGGTTCGCGTTCGAGTACGCACGCGCGAACGGCCGCAAGCAGATCACGGTCGGCCACAAGGCCAACGTGATGCGCTACTCCGACGGGCTCTTCCTGCGGACCGCCGAGCAGGAATCGCACACCTACCCCGACATCGCGTGGGACGAACGCCAGATCGACCATCTGACGAGCCGGCTCGCGCAGGCGCCCGGCGACTTCGACGTGCTGCTGCTGCCCAACCTCTACGGCGACATCATCAGCGACCTGTGCGCCGGCCTCGTCGGTGGGCTGGGGCTGATCCCGGGCGCGAACATCGGCTGGGAGTACGCGGTCTTCGAGCCCGTGCACGGCAGCGCGCCCGACATCGCGGGCCAGGGGAAGGCGAACCCGATCGCGATGGTCCTCTCGGGCGCGATGCTGCTGCGGCACCTCGGCGAGATGGACGCGGCCCGCCGTGTCGAACGGGCGGTGGACGAGGTGCTCCGGCGGGGCGAGACGCGCACCGCGGACCTGGGCGGGAGCTCGTCGACGATGGACGTCGCCGACGCGATCGCCGACGCGTTGCCCTAGCTGGTGGGACCCCGACCGGGGTCCGGCGGGAGCCGTCAGCAGCCCGGTTGGCCGTGGTGCCCGCAGCAGCCCTTGTTCACGAGCGACTTCGCGCGGTTCCGGAGCGTGAGGCCCAGCTTCTGCGCGAACGGGAGATCCGACGTCGACCAGTTGGTGAAGAAGTTCCGGACGTGCTCGCGGAGCTGTCCGGCGAAGGAGGCCATGGATCGATCGTACCGCTAGAGCTTCGCGAGGTCCGCGCACCTGGCGCGGATGGACCCGGCGGCCGCGCGGAGCTCCGTCAGCTCCTCCTCGTCGAGCTCCATCTCGACGATCTCCTCCACGCCCTTCGCACCGAGGCGGGCGGGCACGCCGATGTACACGTCCGAGATCCCGTACTGGCCCGTCGCCCACGCACACGTCGGCAGGACGTCCTTGGAGTCGTTCGCGACCGCCGAGACCATCGCGACCACCGCGGCGCTCGGCGCGTAGTACGCCGAGCCCGACCTGAGCAACGCCACGACCTCGGCGCCCCCGTCCCGGGTCCGTTCAACGAGCCGGTCGAGGGTCGCGTCGTCGACCAGCTCCGGGAGCGGCCTCCCGTCGACCCTGGCGTGCCGGGGCAGCGCCACCATCGAGTCGCCGTGCGAGCCCAGCGTGATCGCCTCCACGACGTTGGGGGAGACGCCGAGCTCCTCTGCGATGAAGTACCGGAGGCGGGCGGAGTCGAGCACGCCCGCCATCCCGAACACGCGCTCCCGCGGGAAACGAGACTCCTGGGCCGCGAGGAACGTCATCTCGTCCAGCGGGTTCGAGACGACGACGAGGATCGCGCTCGGCGAGCCCGGCGTGACCCGCTCGATCACGTCCCGCACGATCCCCGCGTTCTTCTCCAGCAGGTCCATCCGGCTCATGCCGGGTTGGCGCGGGAACCCGGCCGTGATCACGACGACGTCCGATCCGCTCGTGTCGGCGTAGTCGTTCGTGCCCACGATGGCCGGTTCGTACCCCTCGATCGGGGCCGCCTCCTTCAGGTCGAGGGCGAGCCCCTGCGGCTTGCCCTCGATGATGTCGATGAGGCAGACCTCGGCGAGGCCCTTCTCGAGGATGCGCATCGCCGTCGTCTGCCCCACGAACCCGCTCCCGACGACGCTGACCTTCATCGCGCGCCTCAGCTCCTCACGACCCGGCGAGGGGCCATGCTACCGGTCCGACTCAGAGCCGCTCCGCCACCGCTTCGGCCATACGGGCCGTCCCCACCGGGGGGCGGTCGTCGCCCTCGGCCCGGAGGTCCGGGGTCACGTCGACGCCCGTGGCCAGGACGGCGGCGATCGCCTCCTCGAGGAGATCGCCCGCCTCCCGCTCGCCGAGGTGCCGGAGCATCATGACCGCCGAGAGCAGCAGGCCGACGGGGTTGGCCCGGTCCCTGCCGGCCAGGTCGGGTGCCGTGCCGTGCGTCGCCTCGAAGACCGAGAGGTGGACGCCCAGGTGACCGCCGGGGGCCACGCCCGTGCCTCCGATCAGTCCGGCCCCGAGCGCCGACACGATGTCTCCGTAGAGGTTGGGCAGGACGAGCACGTCGAAGCGGTCGGGCGTCTGGACGAGCTGCATGCAGAGCGCGTCGATGATCCGATCCTCGAAGGTCACGTCAGGGAACTGCGCGGCCACGCGGCGGGCGACGTCGAGGAACAGCCCGTCGGAGAACTTCATGATGTTCGCCTTGTGACCCGCCGTGACCTTGGCGCGACCCCGGCGGCGAGCCTCCTCGAACGCGAACCGGACGATCCGCTCGCTGCCCTCCTCGGAGATCGACTTCACGGAGATGCCGCTGTCCTTCCGGATCCGGACCCCCACGACCTCGTCGATGAACCGGATCAGCTCCTCCAGCTCGACGGTTCCGATCTCGAACTCGACCCCTGTGTACACGTCCTCAGTGTTCTCGCGGATCACGACGAGGTCCACGTCCTCGTACACCGACGGCACGCCCGGGAGGAGGCGGCATGGGCGGACGTTCGCGTACAGGTCCAGCTCCTGCCTGAGCGCCACGTTCGCGTTGCCGATACCCGCACCGGCCGGCGTCTCGATCGGGCCTTTCAGCGCGACCCGGTTCTCGCGGATCGACGCCACGGTCTCGGGCGGCAGGACCTCACCCCGGCGGGCGAACGCGCCGGCGCCCATCTCCCGGAGGTCCCATTCCACCTCGACACCCGTGGCGTCGACGGTCCGGCGCGTCGCCTCCACCACTTCGGGTCCCACGCCGTCCCCCGGGATCAGCGTGACGCGGTGGGCCATCGACGTTCCTCCCGCGGTGCGTGCGGCGTCATGGGATGTGGGTGCCGACTATCCTGGCAGGCGCGTACCGACCCGACCGGGCCGCACGAGGCCCGGAGGACGGAGGATCGTGGCCGACAGGGGATTGCGCGAGGTCGTCGCCGCCGACACCAAGCTCTCGGACATCGACGGGCGGCGAGGGCTGCTCTCCTACGTCGGCTACGACATCGCCGACCTCGCCGGCCGTTCCACCTTCGAGGAGGTCGTCTATCTCCTCCACAACCTCCGGCTGCCGAGGGCGAACGAGCTCGAGGAGCTCGGCTCGTTCCTCGCCGCCGAACGGGGCCTGCACCCCTTCCAGGTGCAGCTGATGCGGACGCTCGCCGAGCACACCTCGCCGATGTCGATGCTCCGGACGTCCGTCTCCGCCTCGTCGGCGTTCGACCCCGACGGCTGGGACGAGTCCCCGGAAGCACAGGTGCGCAAGGCCTTCAGGCTGATCGCGAAGACGGCCTCCCTGATCGCCACGTACCACCGCTTGCGGACGGGGCTCGAGATCGTGCCCCCGAACCCCCGGCTGCCCCACGCCGCCGACTTCCTCTGGATGATGCACGGCGAGGAGCCCGACCCCGAGGACACGGGCGTGCTCGACACGGTCTTCGTCCTCTACGCGGACCATACGATGAACGCCTCGACGTTCACCGCCCGCATCGTCGCGTCGACGCTCGCCGACATGTTCTCCGCGATCACGGCGGCGATCGGGACCCTCAAGGGTCCGCTCCACGGCGGCGCCAACGAGGAGGCGATGAAGAGCTTCGAGGAGGTCGGCAAGCCCGAGAACGCCGAGGCGTACGTCCGCGCACGACTCGACAGGCACGAGAAGATCTTCGGATTCGGACACGCGGTGTACACGACGTACGACCCGCGCGCGAAGGTGCTGAAGCGGCTGTCCAAGGAGGCCTGCGACCGGGCGGGCCAGACGAAGCTGCACGAGATCGCCGAGGCGATCGAGGAAGCCACCTTCGACCAGAAGGGGCTCTATCCGAACGTCGACTTCTACGCCGCCGCCGTCTTCCACGTGTTGGGGGTGCCGACCGACCTGATGACGCCGGTGTTCGCGGCCGCCCGGATGGCCGGCTGGACGGCGCACGTGCGGGAGCAGTACGCGGACAACAAGGTGATCCGCCCGGGCTCCCGGTACGTCGGCCCGAAGCAGCAGCGTTGGGTGCCGCTGGACCAGCGCTAGACGGCGGTCGGGCGGGGGAAGAGCCCGGCACCCTCGACCACGCTCCGGACGAGATCGTCCCGCCCGATCCCCATCAGATGCACACCGGCGATCCCGTCGATCGCCCGGATCTTCTGGAACACGCCGATCGTGAACTCGAGGCCGACCTCCTCCGCGTCGTCGCCCGCGGCCTCCAGGAGATCGAACGCCGACCTCGGTACGTGGACGCCGAACAGGCCGTCCAGGAAGCGCGCGTTCCCGACGCTCCGGAGCGGCACCAGTCCGACGATCACCTTCGCCCGCTCCAGGATCCCCCTGGCGCGGACGACGTCGGCCCATTCCTCCAGGCGATCGGCGTCGTAGACGATCTGCGTCCATACGACGTCGGCGCCGGCGTGGAGCTTCGCCTCCAGCTTCGAGGGGTCGTACCGATCGCTCAGCGGCACGTCGGCCACGCCGATCAGGAACCGAGGAGGGTCGACGATCCCCACCGCGGTCGTGCCGTCCTCGCGCATCCGTCGCGCCAGCGCGACGGCGTCGACGGAGGCGAGGTCGAACACCGACTTCGCATCGGGTTGGTCGCCGACCTCCATGGGATCGCCGGCGAGGACGAGCACGTTCCGCGCCCCCAGCGCCCACGCCCCGAGCAAGTCCGCCGTGATCGCCAGGCGGTTCCGGTCCCGAGCGGTCAGCTGGACCGTGGGCTCGATCCCCGCGTCCGCCACCGCACGCACACCGGCCAGCGGCGACATGTGAGCGGAGGCGGCGGGGCTGTCGGTGAGGTTCACGGCGT
>JBIOTM010000259.1:0-2206 GCA_044865955.1 Actinomycetota bacterium
GCTGCGCGATGCAGAACTGCGCTCCCCGGGGCCCGTGCAGCACCTTTCCGGCGCCGCAGTAGATCTGTCGCGTGACGAAGAACGGGATCAGCAGGTCGGCCATCCGGGCGAACTCGCCCTGGCGCGCGACCAGGTAGTTCTCGTGGCAGCCGTACGAGTTGCCGGCCGAGTCGGTGTTGTTCTTGAACAGGTACACCTGGCCCGAGATGCCCTCTTCGTGCAGGCGCATCTCCGCCGCGCCGAGGAGCGCCTCGAGGATCCGCTCCCCCGCCTTGTCGTGCGCCACGAGCTCGCGCACGTCGTCGCACTCGGGCGTGGCGTACTCGGGGTGCGATCCGACGTCCAGGTACAGGCGCGCCCCGTTCTCGAGGAAGACGTTGGAGGAGCGTCCCCAGTGGACGACCCTCCGGAACAGGTACCGCGCGACCTCGTCGGGCGAGAGGCGCCGCTGCCCTCGGAACGTGCAGGTGACGCCGTACTCGTTCTCGAGCCCGAAGATCCTGCGCTCCACGGGCCAAGTGTAGGCGGGCGGGGGAGGTCGGGGGCTCAGGCGGCGAGGAAGCCGGCGATCTCCGGGTCCTTCAGGCGGCGGAACTTCCGGCGCTGCCGACGGGAACGTTCGAGCGCGCCCGCCTCGATCTGGTCGACGTCGATCGTCCGCGACTCGGGGGAGCCGAGCACCTCGACGGCCGTCCTCACGGCGGTCGCGAGGTCCCACCCCGTTCCGTACCGTTGCTTGAGGCTCTCCGTGATCTCGTCGGCATGGCCGCCGATCGCCACGAACCCGTGCTCGTCCGTGACGCTCCCGTCGAACAGGATGTGGTAGATCGACGTGCCCTCGACCTCTCCGTCCACCTCTCCGACCAGGATCTCGACCTCGTACGGCTTCATCTGCTGGGTGAAGATCGTGGACAGGGCCTGCGAGTAGGCGTTCGCCAGGTCCCTCGCCTTCACGTCCTCGCGTCCGTAGGAGTATCCGCGGAGGTCGGCCAGCCGGATCCCGGCGATCCGGAGGTCCTCGAACTCGCTGTACTTCCCCACCCCCGCGAACGCGATCTGGTCGTAGATCTCGCTGATCTTGTGCAGCGTCGCGCTGGGGTTCTCGGCGATGAACAGGAGGCCGTCCGCGTACTCCACCCCGATCACCGAGCGGCCGCGTGCGATGCCCTTGTGGGCGTACTCCGACCGGTCCTTCATCAGCTGATCGGGCGAGACGTAGGGCATGAACGCCATCTACGACCTCGCGTCGAGCACGGCCGTCACCGCGGCCGCCACCTGCTCGTCGGTGGACTCGGAGGCGCCCTCGGACGTCACGGTGAGGACCACCGGGAAGATCCCGCGCGCCGGGTCCGGACCGCCTGTCGCGACGTCGTCCTCGGCCGCGTCCATCAACGCCTCGACGGCCACGCGGATGGCCTCGTCATGGTCGAGGCCGGTCCGCCACCGCTTCTTCAGCGAGTTCTTCGCGGGCTGCGCCCCCGAACCGGTCGCCTGGTAGTCCTCCTCCTCCCACCTGCCGCCGGTCGCGTCGTAGTAGAAGAGGCGCCCCTCGTTCCTGCGTTGGTCGTAGCCACCGAACAGCGGCACCACGACGAGGCCCTGGACCGCGAGGGGGAGGTTCGCGCGGATCATCTGGGCAAGCCGGTTCGCCTTTCCCTCGAGGGAGAGCCGGTCGCCCGTCAGCTTCTCGTAGTGCTCCAGCTCCAGCTGGAACAGCCGCACCGTCTCGACGGATTGACCGGCGGACCCCGCGATGGCGATCGCGGAATAGTCGTCCGCGGGGAACACCTTCTTCATCTTGGCGTCGGCGATCGTGTAGCCGGCGGTCGCCCGACGGTCGCCGGCCATCACGATCCCGTCGGCGAACCGCAGACCGAGTACCGTGGTCCCCTGCGGGACGTCGATCGCCCCGCTCACCTGCAGCGACGTCGGCAACGCCTGGGGCCGCTGCCGTCGGAGCAGCTCCATGAAGCTGGGGTCGGCACCGAACGACGCTCCCGCGAGCGGGAGCTCGAGGCCCTCCGTCACTCCCCGCCCTTCTGGACGTAGGACTTCACGAACTCCTCGGCGTTCTCCTCGAGGACCGAGTCGATCTCGTCCAGGATGTCGTCCATCTCTTCCTTGAGCTCGGACGCCTTGGACGTCGCCGAGACCTGCCCCGCGTCGGCGTCGGCCTGATCACCGCCGCCCTTCCTCTGCACCTGCT
>JBIOTM010000260.1:0-2320 GCA_044865955.1 Actinomycetota bacterium
TCGCCGAGCATGCGCGACCCGTTCACGTGGTCGGCGTCGCCCTCGACGATCGGCTTGACCAGGATCGGGAGCTCCTCGGGCTGGTGCTGGCCGTCGGCGTCGATCGAGACGACGATGTCGGCGCCGAGCGCGAGCGCGATCTCGTAGCCGACGCGCAGCGCGAGCCCTCCGCCGCGCCGGATCGGCAGGGTCGCCACCAGGGCGCCGGCCTCGCGCGCGACGGCGGCCGTGGCGTCCTCGGAGTGATCGTCCACGACGATCGGGACGACGTGGTGCCCCTGGACCTCCGACGGCATCGCGTGGATCACCGCGCCCACGTTCTCGGCCTCGTTGTACGCCGGCGAGACGACGACGATGCGCTTGCCCTCGGGGATGTCCCTCGCGTCGTCCCAGTCGAACGCCGCCTGACCCATCGATTCGACGAGGAGCCGGATGCTCCGCTCGTTCGTGTCGACGTAGGACTGCGCCCGGACGAGCAGGATGAACAGGATCACGACCGAGACCATCAGGACGGCGGTGAGCCGCTGCCCGGTCCCCGGGCGGAAGTTGAACGTCTCGAACGCCGGGTTGAACAGGCCGGGCGCCACCGCGAGCACCACGACGCCGAGCGCGATGAGGCTCGAGAAGATGAGGCTGAGGCGGCTGATGCGCCGTCGCCGGTATCGCCCGATCGAGACGGCGAAGAAGATCAGGGCCAGCACCGCGCCGATGGCCCGAAGGGCGACCATGCTCCCTCACTTCCGCACGCGTCGTTCGCGCGCGCCCGAGGATAACAAGCGCCTTCTGGGGATCCCGCTATGAGCGGGGGCCCCCCGGATCGGGTCGGCCCCCGCCACGTGCTTCGAGCTCGCTACCTCCTCAGCAGGCCGGCGTGCAGACGTTGTCCTCCACGACGTTGCCGTGTCCGGTACCGTCCGAGAAGACGTTCGGCCGGTTGCGGAACAGGACGTTGCTCCGCACCTCGTTGTCCAGAGGTGCCGCCCCTCCCGGGAACGAGACGAGCACGACGCCACCGTGGAACGGGACGTCGTCGCTCGGCCGGTTGCGGGAGATGTCGTTGTCGTGGATCTGGATCGTCCGTCCGCCGATCACGGCCACCCCGATGCCGGACGTGGGCGGGAAGCCCTCCTCCTCGAACCCGGGGCACAGCTGGTTGTTCTGGTGGACGGTGTTGTCGTGGATGTCGTATCCGTGCGCGTTCACCGGGCCGGGTGTGTTCAGGACCGTGATCCCGGTGCAATTGTCGTGGACGTCGTTGCCCGACACGTCCCCGATCGCCGAGTCGCGCAGGAAGATGCCGAACGCCCCGTTGCCGAAGACCTGGTTCCCCTGGATCGTCGCGCGCGCCCGGGCGGAGTCGCCCACGTACAGTCCCGCCTCCCCGTTGCCGCTGGCCGTGTTGCCGGTCATCTGTGTCCCGGTGGAGGAGAACGCCGCGATCCCGTACTCGCCGTCGTTGGACGCGACGTTGTCCGCGAAGACCGCGCCCTCGCCCGCGACCACGACGATGCCGAACGCCTCGAAGCCTTCGACCGTGAAGCCGCTGATGTGCGTGTTCGAGATGACCCCGTCCGACGCCTTGAACCCGAGCATGCAGAACCCGGCCACGCCGTGGCCGCACACTCGGGTGCTCTTCTTGGAGGGCATGAGCACCGGGCCGGCGCCCGGCGCGCCCTCGCCCTGGATCGTGATGTCGTCCTTGCGGATCGACACGCTCTCGTGGTACTCGCCGGCCTGCACGACGATCGTGTCGCCCGGCTGGGCCGAATGGACGGCCTCCTGGATCGAGTCACCGGGCAGCACGACGATGACCTGCGCGGACGCGGGGACCGCCGTGGCGAACGACGCCACGATCGCGCCCGCCACGAGCGCCGCGCCGAGGAACCTCCGTCTCATCCCGACCTCCTCGATGTGCGAATCGTGCGGCAGCCTACCCACCGATCGGCCGGCGCAACCACGGGGACGGCAGGCGTGAGTCCGGTGGTGGCGGCACCCGGGCCTACGGGGCCGAGCCTTCCCGAACGCCGCGCCAGCGGGTCGCCGGGAGGATGTGGTCGAGGATCACCCGGTCCTTGTAGCGCTCGATCGCGGCGAACATCGACTCGATCAGCGTTTCCGAGAGCAGGTGCGGTCGCAGCCCGAGATCGAGGAGCTTCGTGTGGGTCGCGTTGTAGTAGTGCTCCTCCATCTCGACCCGCGGGTTGTCCAGGTGGTCGACGCGGACGTCGATGCCGACCTCGGCGCCGGCCTTCTGGACCAGGTCGGCGAGCTGGACCACCGAGAACTGCTCGGTGAACTGATTGAAGACGCGGTACTCGCC
>JBIOTM010000261.1:0-4367 GCA_044865955.1 Actinomycetota bacterium
CTGATCAGCACCCGGACGCGGTACCCGGCGCGGGCGAGTCGCCGCTGATCGGCGACGCGGATCCCGTAGAGCATCTGGATCTCGTAGGCGTCGCGACCGAACCCCGCCGCCGTCGCCCGTCGCTCGATCTCACCCAGGAGCGGGACGTCGTGCGTGGCGAGCGCGAGGCGACCCGTTCCCGCCCACCGGAGGAACTCGAGCGCCATCCGGAGGAACACCGAACGGACCTTCGCCCGGTGGCGGATCGCGACGTCCGTGGGCTCCCGGTACGCCCCCTTGACCAGCCGGACCGAGGCGTCCGCGGCGAGCAGGTCCGTCATGTCCCGGGGCGTGCGGTGGAGGTAGGCCTGGATGCACACCCCCGTGTTCGGGAACTCCTGCCGCAGCCGCCGGTACAGCGCGAGGGTGGGCTCGACGTACTCGGCCGACTCCATGTCCAGGAACAGGTGCCTGCGGAGCGCTGCCGACCGCTCCGCGAGCCGCCGCAACCGCTCGTACGTGGCCTCCGGGTCGAGATCCAGGCCGAGGTGCGTCGGCTTGACCGAGATCTCCGCGTCGATCCCCCGCGCCTCGATGAGGTCGTGCAGCCGGAGGTAGTGCTCGGCGACCGCGTCGGCGTCGGCGGCGACCTCGACGTTCTCACCGAGGAAGGTGAGCGTGGCCGGGATGCCCTCGGCGGCCAGGCGCTCGGCGGCCTCCACCGCGTCCTCCATCCGCTCCCCGGGCATGAATCGAGCGACCGTCGCCCGGACGAACCCGTACCGGGGGAGGTGCTGGCGCAGCCACCGGTTGCGGGAGGCCCACAGGAGCGCCTCGCGCGCGGGGTTCATGGCCGTCGATGATGCCAGGTGAGTCGGATGGATCGTTCGGATCAGGGCACGATCTTCGAGATCGGGAGCTCCAGGATGTCGGTCGCGCCGGCCGCCTTGAGCTCCGGGATCAGCCGGTTCACGCCCCGCTTGTCCGCGACCGCCTCGATCGCGTATCCCCCCTCCGACAGCGACGAGACGGTCGGAGCCTTCATGGAGGGGACGACGGCGAGCACGGCCGGCAGCCGCTCCTCGCTCACGTTGAGCTTGATCAGCACCCGGCCCTCCGCTCGCAGGGCGGCCAGCAGCAGCGTCTGCACGTCGTCCATCGCCGCCCGCTTCTCCGGATCGGCCAGGGCGCCGCGGTTCGCCACCAGCACCGGCTCGGAGGTGAGCAGGGTCTCCACGATCTTCATCCCGTGGGCCCGCAGGGTGTTCCCGGTCTCCGTGATGTCGACGATCGCGTCCACGATCTCCGGCACCTTGGCCTCGGTGGCGCCGTAGGACCACACGACCTTCACGGGGATCCCCAGGTCGGCGAAGTACCGCTCCGTGAGCTTGAGGAACTCGGTCGAGATCCGCGTGCCCGCGGGGATCTCCTTCGCGCTGGTCGCGGGGTGCTCGTTCGGCACGGCGAGGACGATCTTCGTGCCGTGACCGGTGCCCGATCGGGCGTAGGACAGGGTCGTCAGGACCTCGACGTCGGCCTCGGTCTCGGCGACCCAATCCTGCCCCGTGATCCCCATGTCGAACAGGCCGTCCTGCACGTAGAGCGGGATCTCCTGCGGCCGCAGGATCGAGACCCGCTCGATGCGATCGTCGTCGACCGTGCCGTGGTAGTCGCGTCCCGAGCCGCGTCGCAGGCGGAGGTCGGCGGCCTCGAACAACCGCAGCGTCTGCTCCTCCAAAGAACCCTTCGGGATGACCAGCTTCAGCACGTGGACCTCCCGGCGCAGTGAGGACGGAGTGTACGGGCACGTCCGATGGCATGATGCGATGCGAGATGGAGACCCCTCGAGCGGACGGCTTCACGATGCCGGCGGAGTTCGCGCCCCATCAGGCGACGCTGATGTCGTGGCCCACGCGCGAGTCGCTCTGGGCCGGCCGTCTGGAGGAGGCGCGGGACGACTGGGCGGCGACGGCTCGGGCCGTCGCCGCCTTCGAACCCGTCACGATGGTGTGCGAGCCGGGACGAGCCGCGGACGTCCGGGCGCGGTGCGGGTCGGGGGTCGAGCCGCTCGAGCTCCCGATCGACGACTCCTGGATGCGTGACAACGGCCCCATCTTCGTGACGGACCGCGACGGCCGGATCGCCTTGGTCCGGTTCCGGTTCAACTCGTGGGGCGGGAAGTACCTCCCGTACGACAAGGACGCCCGGGTCCCGGAGCTCCTGGCCGCCCATCTCGGCGTTCGCCGGTACGAGGCCCCGTTCGTGCTGGAGGGCGGGTCGTTCTTCGTCGACGGGGAAGGAACCCTCCTCACCACCGAGCAGTGCCTGCTCCATCCAAACCGGAATCCGTCGATGAGCCGGGAGCAGATCGAGGAAGGACTGCGTTCGTTCCTCGGGGTGGAGGTCGTCACGTGGCTGCCCTACGGGCTGGTCGAGGACCGGGACACGGACGGGCACGTCGACGGCCTCGCCCAGTACGTGCGGCCCGGCGTCGTCATGGTGTCCGTCGCGGCGGGCGACCGCGATCCGAACGCGCCGCGCTTCGCGGAGAACCGCGCCGTCCTCGGGGCGGCGATCGACGCCGGCGGCCGGCATCTCGACGTGGTGGATGGCCCCGTTAACGGGTGGGTGGACATCGACGGCATCGGGCCGGTCGTGATCCCGTACATGAACTTCTACCTCACCAACGGGGGTGTGATCGTGCCCATCGGGGACATCCCCGAGGACGAGCCGGCGCTGGAGACGATCGCGAGGGCGTTCCCGGGTCGCGAGGTCGTCGGCGTGCCCGGCGCGTTGATCTCGCACGGCGGTGGCGGTCCGCACTGCATCACGCAGCAGGTCCCCGCGGGTTCGTTCCTCAGCTGATCGTGCGATGGAAGCACGAGCGCTCGCCGGTGTGGCAGGCGGCGCCTTCCTGGTGGATCCGGGCCAGGACCACGTCGCCGTCGCAGTCCGCGCGGAGCTCCTCCCAGTGCTGGACGTGGCCGGAGGTGTCGCCCTTCCGCCAGAGCTCCTCCCGCGACCGGCTCCAGTAGACCATCCGCCCTTCGGCCAGGGTCCGCTCGAGCGCCTCCCGGTTGGCCCACGCGAGCATCAGGACGTCGCCGCCGTCGACGTCCTGCACCACGACCGGGACGAGTCCCCGGTCGTCGAAGGTGAGCGCGTCGAGGTCGACCCGTTCCATCGCTACAGCCTCACCGGGATCCCCCGGCCCGCGAGGTGCTCCTTGACCTGGTGGATGGTGAGCTCGCCGTCGTGCCATCGGGAGGCGGCCAGCACGGCATCCGCTCGCCCGCGGGTGAGCGCCTCGGCGAAGTGCTCCGGCCTCCCCGCGCCTCCCGACGCGATCACGGGGACCGCGACGGCGCCGGCGACCGCTCGGAGGAGCTCGAGGTCGTAGCCCTCGCCGGTGCCGTCGCGATCCATCGAGGTCAGGAGGACCTCGCCCGAGCCGTATCGCGCCGTCGCCTCGGCGGCCCACGCGACCGCGTCTCGCCCCGTCGGGGTCGCGCCCGCGTCGATGAAGACCTCCCAGGCCGTAGCGGCGTCGCGACGTTTCGCATCGATCGCGACCACCATGCACTGGGTGCCGAACCGATCGGCGCAGCGCGAGAGCAGCGACGGATCCCGCACGGCGGCGCTGTTCACGCTGACCTTGTCGGCCCCGGCCCGCAGGAGGGCGTGCACGTCGTCCTCGTCCTTCACGCCGCCGCCGACGGTGAGCGGGATGAAGACCTGGCCGGCCGTGCGCGAGACGACGTCGAGGGTCGCCGCTCGATCCTCGAGGGTCGCGGTGATGTCGAGGAAGACGAGCTCGTCGGCGCCCTCCCGGTCGTAGGAGGCGGCCAGCTCCACGGGGTCCCCCGCGTCGCGCAGGTGCTCGAACCGAACGCCCTTCACGACGCGGCCGGCGTCCACGTCGAGGCACGGGATCACCCGCTTGGCGAGCACCGACCCATCACCCCCTCGTCACCTGCGACAGCCTGAGCGTCTTCTCGTACAGGGCCTTCCCGGTGACCACCGCTTCGCAGCCGGCGTCCCGGAGGGCCCACACGTCGTCGGCGTTGCGGACCCCGCCGGACGCGATCACCGGCCGGTCGGTGAGCTTCAGGACCTGTCGGTACAGCGTGAGGTCGGGCCCCTCGAGCGTGCCGTCACGGGCGATGGCGGTGACCAGGTACCGAGGCGCGCCGCCGTCGTTCAGGGCGGCGATCGCCGGTTCCAGCTCCGGTCCTTCCTGCCGCCATGCGTCGACCATCACGCGGCCGCCGCGGACGTCCACGGCGACCACCACGCGTTCGGCGAACTCCTCGACCGCCCGCGCGACGAACGTGACGTCCGCGGCGGCCGCCGTGCCGAGGATCGCGCGGGCCGCGCCGTCGTCGCAG
>JBIOTM010000262.1:0-14522 GCA_044865955.1 Actinomycetota bacterium
CAACGGGTCTCTCTCGGGTGCGGTGCAGGAGGCCTTCGAGGTGTCGATCCCGTTCCTCCCGCCGATCACGCTGAACCCGAACCTGAGCGGCACCTTCCGGTGCGAGTGAGGAAAGGAGTCCCCCCGATGTTCCGTCTCCGCCGCAACGAGGAGGGAGCCACCGCGGTCATCGTGGTCCTCAGCCTCGTCGCGCTCCTCGGCCTGGTCGTTCTGACCGTGGACGTCGGCCAGCTCCTGTTCAAGCGGCGCGCCATGGTCAACGCCTCCGACGCCGCCGCGCTCGCGGCCGCGCAGTCGTGCGCCGGCGTCGACGACTCGGACAACCCGGAGACGATGGCGGACGCCTTCGCGCTGGACAACGTCAACGGCCTGATCGCATCCAACGGCGGGATCGTGGACGTCGCCGGGTGCGACGGGGACTCGTTCGGCCACGTGACCGTGGAGTACCAGATCCCGCAGCGGCTGTTCTTCGCCGGCGTCCTCGGCTTCGACGGGCCCGCGAGCGTGAAGACACAGGCGACGGCGGGCTGGGGGCCCGCCCGCAGCGCGAACCCCCTCCCGATCGTGGTCTACACGGGACAGGATCAGGGGAACTGCGACATCCAGGAGAAGCTGCCGAAGGATCAGAAGTGCTACCTGTGGTACGACAACGACCTCTTCAACAACTCCGCCTTCGGTTTCCTCAACCTGTGCACGGCGACCGACCCCTGCCAGCAGGGCTGGGACGTGGGCGCGGGGGATCAGTGCCCCAACGTCGGCGCGAGCGACCGCAGCGACTGGATCGGTGGGGACTGGTCGGGAGGACCCAACGAGACGAACTGGCCGGACACGACCTTCGTCTGCCGCGTGAGCGGTCTGGCCACGAGCGACTGGAGCGACCTCACGGACCGCGTGGGGGACGACCTGTTGTTCCCCGTGAACGACTGCACGAAGCAGGTCGACAAGAACGGCGTCGCGATCGGATGCGACACGACCGAGGCCCCGGACAAGTACGACATCGTCGGGTTCATCGTCCTGCACCTGGACGGCGTGCTCGACTCGAAGGCGGAATGGGCCGGGAGCGGGGGCTCCTGCCAGACCGCGCCGATGAACATGACGGTGTTGTCCCCGGACGTCGATCTCGACACGATCTCGCCGGGGCTTGGCTGCACGCCGTACGACACGATCGCCAACGTGAAGCTGAGCGCGCCGGGCAACCCGAAGTGCTGTACGGAAGGGAACCAGTTCACGTACGATCCGGCCACCCACGTGGTCGACTGGACCGGCGGCGTTCGCGACAACGTGAGGATCTCGTGGGACTATGCGGAGGGCGGGCCGTGCGGTGTGCCGCCGAACAACGACAGCGCCGTCTGCCTGCAGGTGACGACCGTCGAGGTG
The DNA here is from genome assembly GCA_044865955.1 of Actinomycetota bacterium. Lineage (GTDB taxonomy): Bacteria > Actinomycetota > UBA4738 > UBA4738 > HRBIN12 > JAJNBA01. The sequence continues at coordinate 1,378 of JBIOTM010000262.1, forward strand.
CGGTTCAACGGCGTCGGGGCCTGTGACGAGTCGGACGACTGTCCCGACTTCGGTGTTCGGGGGGTGCGGCTCTGCGATCTCGTGATCGGGAGCTGCCCGGAGGAGAGCTAGCCGGAAGGAGAGTGAGCAGGGCACTGAAGCCGGAGGGGGGTCCGGCCGATACAGGAACTCTGAGGATGGGCTGAAAGGAGCAGGAGGATGAGGTCACGGGGTCTGGTTGTGGCGATCGCTGTCGTGCTCGCCGTTGCGGCGGCGGCGGCCGTGATCCTGTACACGCAGGGGGTCAAGCAGGACGCGCAAGAGGGTGGCGGGCTCACGCCGGTCATCGTCTCGTCGCAGGACATCCGGGCGAACACGCCGCTCGACCCGCTGCTCGCCCAGGGCATCTTCAAGCAGCTCCTGGTGCCGGGCGACGCGGTGGTCGAGCACGCGGTCACGGACGAGGGACAGCTGAAGGGCCGGTCGACCACCGAGGCGATCCTGGCGAACGAGCAGATCCCGCTGGAGCGGTTGGACACCGGCGAGGGGCTCGAAGGCGGACATATCGGCATCTCGAAGGGGCACATCGGCGTCGCGGTCGAGCTCGATGCCCCGCAGGGCGGCGCCGGCAACATCCAGGTCGGCGACAACGTCTCGATCTTCGCGACCTATCAGAACGTCCAGGCGATCACCGGCGACATCAAGCAGCTCGTGAACAACCCCGCCGCGGCTCCCTCCGAGGCGGGTCAGAAGGTGGACGTCCCCGACTTCACCGTGACCCTGGTCCCGAAGGTGCGGGTCCTCCGGATCCAGAACCCCGCGGTCGACGCCGAGACCGGTCAGCAGGACAACAGCGACCGGATCCGGATCACGCTCGACCTCGAGCCGCAGGACGCGCAGAACCTCGTGTTCGCCCAGGAGAACGGCCTGGTGTGGCTCGGTCTGCTGCCCCCGAACGAGGAAGGCACGCAGCCGCCCGCATCCGTCATCCCGATCGACCTCCTGCTGGGAGCGAAGCTGGGATGACCGACGCCAGCGTCGTCGCCGTCGGGACGCCGCAGTCGTTCCGCCAACAGCTCGCCAGGGCCATCGAGATGGGGCCCGACGAGGTGGGCTGGGTGCAGTCGGCCACGGCCGCCGAGGAGCTGCTGATCAACGCGTATCAGCCGATCGACGTCCTGGTCCTCTCACCCGAGGTCAAGGAGCCCGACGCGCTCGGCCTCGCCGAGTTCGTCGGGCGCCAGGCCCCCGGCACGGCGATGGTCCTGGTGCGCGACCACACCTGGAACGGGCTCCTCCCGGCCGCGATGCGCGCCGGCATCCGGGACGTCGTGGACATGACCCAGGGAACGGAGGAGCTCCGCGACGCGGTGGAGCGGGCCATCATCTGGGCCTCGAACCTCCGCTCGGTGTCGGTCACCCAGGCGGACGGGCAGCCGATCACGCGGGGCCGGATCCTGTCCATCTTCTCGTCGAAGGGCGGGACGGGGAAGACGTTCCTCACCTCCAACCTGGCCACCGCGATCTCGGACGTGTCGGGCAAGGACACCGCGGTCGTGGACCTCGACATCGACATGGGCGACGTCTTCACCTACTTCGGGCGGGAGCCGTCGGCGACGATCCAGGATCTCATGGAGCTCGGCGAGGGCGCCGATCACACCCGGATCCGGTCGGTCGGCGTGCAGCTCTCCGACCACCTGTGGGGCTTCGGCGCCCCGCCGGACCCGGCCGCCGAGGCGCCGGCCGGCGAGGCGATCGGGAAGTTCCTCCGGGCGCTCCGGAACGAGTTCGGCTGGGTCGTCGTGGACGCCTCGGTCGACTACTCGGACTCCGCGCTCGTGTGCTTCGACCTCTCCGACGCGATCTGCCTCGTGACGGGCCTCGACGTGGTCGGCGTGAAGCACCTCTCGAAGTCGCTGGACACGCTGCTGACGATCGGCCTCCCTCGGGAGCGGTTCCGCGTGGTCCTGAACCGCGCGGACTCGAAGGTGGGGCTCGATGCCTCCGACGTCGAGCGCGTGATGAAGATCAACGTCGACGCGATGATCCCGTCCAGCCGGCTGGTCCCGACGTCCCTCAACAAGGGACGTCCCGTCGTGCTCGACGAGCCGAACTCCGAGGTGTCGCAGGCGGTGCGGCAGCTCGCGGTCCGGTTCGCCGGTCAGATCGACATGGTCGCCGCCGGCGAGGCCGGGATCGATACGTCCAAGAAGAAACGCAAACTGTTCGCTCGAAGCTGAAGAAGGTAGAGGAGGCACCCGATGTCCCTGGCAGACAGGCTGGCGAAGTCCCAGCAGAAGGACAGGATCGCCGAGGTCCGAACTCGGGTGCAGGAGCGCCTGGTCGAGAGCCTCGGCCCGCGGCTGTACGACGCGACCCTCTCGGACACCGAGCTCGAGGGCATGGTGCACCAGCGCCTGCGCGAGCTGCTGGACGAGGAGGAGGGGCCGCTCGCGGCGCAGGAGAAGCTCCTGATCGTCCGGCAGATCGGCGACAGCGTCCTCGGTCTGGGCCCGCTCGAGCCCTACATCCGTGACCCGGAGGTCACCGAGGTCATGGTGAACAACTGGGACACCATCTACGTGGAACGCTCGGGCAAGCTGTTCTGGACGGGAACGAAGTTCCACGACGAGGGCCAGCTGCGGCGGACGATCGACAAGATCGTCGCGAAGGTCGGGCGGCGCGTGGACGAGGCCAGCCCGATGGTGGACGCGCGCCTGCCGGATGGGTCCCGTGTCAACGCGATCATCCCGCCGCTGGCGATCGACGGTCCGAGCCTCACGATCCGGAAGTTCTCGGCCGATCCCTACCAGGCCGACGACCTGGTGGAGTTCGGCACGATGAGCTCGTCCGTGTCGAAGTTCCTCGAGGCGTGCGTCCGCGGGCGGATCAACATCATGGTCGCCGGCGGCACCGGCGCGGGCAAGACGACGACCCTGAACGTCATCTCGTCGTTCATCCCGGACGACGAGCGGATCGTCACGATCGAGGACGCCGCGGAGCTGAAGCTCCAGCAGCCGCACGTGGTCCGCTTGGAGTCGCGGCCGCCGAACATCGAGGGGAAGGGCCAGGTCTCGATCCGCGACCTCGTCAGGAACTCCCTGCGCATGCGGCCCGACCGGATCGTGGTCGGCGAGGTCCGTGGCGCCGAGGCCCTGGACATGCTCCAGGCCATGAACACGGGCCACGACGGCTCGATCTCGACGATCCACTGCAACAGCCCGCGCGACGCGCTGTCGCGCCTCGAGACCATCACGATGATGGCGGGCATGGACCTCGGCTCCCGCGCCATCCGCGAGCAGATCGCGTCCGCGATCCAGCTGATCGTCTATCAGCAGCGCCTCAAGGACGGCACGCGCCGCTTCACCCACGTGACCGAGGTCGCAGGGATGGAGGGCGAGGTCATCACGCTCCAGGACATCTTCCTGTTCGACTTCTCGGCGGGCGTCGACGATGACGGGCGGTTCCGTGGACGGCTCAAGTCCACGGGCCTCCGCCCGAAGTTCATCGAGAAGCTCCAGGAGCGTGGGGTGCAGGTCGACCCCGAGATCTTCGCCATGGAAGCGAGGGGTCGGTAGATGCTGGGAGCAGACACCTTCTTCTCGAGCCAGGCGATGCTGGGCGTCGTCGTCGCGCTCGTCGGGCTGGCGGCGTTCGCGCTCGGCTGGCTCCTGCTCGGCACGGCGGCCCGGGTGCGTTCCGACCGGGAGATGGCGGCGAGGATGGCCGCGATCGGCCGGCCCGTCCCGCAGCAGACCGCCTCCGCGGTAGACCGGCCGGGCACGGGCTGGATCCCCGAGAGCGTGTCGTCGTTCGGAGAACGCTTCGCGACCTCGCAGGGGTTCGGCGAGCGGCTGGATGCGCAGCTCGAGGCGGCGGGCGTGAGCCTCCGCTCGGGGGAGTTCGTCGTCGCGACCGTCGGGGCCGGCCTGCTCGGCGCCGTCCTCGGCGCGGCGGTCCTGCGGAACGTGTTGCTCGCGGGCGTGATCGGCGCGGTCGGCGCGGTGGCGCCCACGATGGCGCTCCGCCTCGCCCTTGGCCGCCGGGCGGACAAGATGCGGGAGCAGCTCCCCGACGTCCTCACGATCATGGCCTCGTCGCTCCGGGCGGGGCACTCGTTCCTGCAGGCGCTCGACACGGTCGCGCGCGAGATCCCGCAGCCGGCGGCGGTCGAGTTCCAGCGGTTGGTCGCGGAGATCCGGCTGGGCCGTCCCGCCGAGGACGCGCTCGAGGCGCTGGCCGACCGGGTCGGCAGCCCGGACTTCCGTTGGGCCGTCCTGGCGGTCAACATCCAGCGCGAGGTCGGCGGCAACCTGGCCGAGATCCTCGACAACGTGTCGGATACGCTCCGTGAGCGGGCGACGATGCGCCGTCAGATCCGCGTGCTGACCGCGGAGGGTCGTCTGTCGGCCTGGGTCCTCGCGATCCTGCCGTTCGCGATCGCCATCTACATGTTCGCGGTGAACCCGGAGTACATCTCGCTCCTGTTCACCACGCAGGTCGGGCTGTTCATGCTGGGTGTGGCTGGGGTCCTGATGGTGCTGGGGATCCTCTGGATGAGGAAGATCGTGGATATCGATGTCTGAGGTCTGGCTGGTACTCGCTATCGGGTGCGTCTTCGGCACCGTCGTCCTGCTGGGGATCTTCATCGACCTCAGCCAGTCGGAGCGCCGTCGTGCCGTCCGCCTGCTCGAGTCGCAGGTCGCCGGGACGACGAGCGAGAACGTGAACCTGCGCGAGCAGCACCTGTCCGAGGGCTTCGGTCGACGGATCCTGGTGCCGATCGTGGCCGGCGCGTCACGGGTGGCGCGGCGGGTCACGCCGATCGACGCGCGGGACCGGGTGGCCCGCAAGCTGCTGCTCGCCGGGAGCCCTTCGGGGTGGGACGCCGAGCGCCTCCTCGCGTTCAAGATCATCGGCCTCGGCGGCGGGATCGTCCTCGGCTTCGTCGTGACGACGCTGATCGGGGACCTCGCGGCGTTCATCCGGGTCGTGGTCGTCGGCCTGCTGGCGTTCGTCGGCTTCGTGGCGCCGGACTCGATGTTGAACCGGCGCGTCGAGGAGCGACAGAAGGAGATCCTCCGGACCCTCTCCGACACCCTGGACCTGCTCACGATCAGCGTGGAGGCGGGCCTCTCGCTGAACGCGGCGATCGCGCAGGTCGTCCAGAACGTGCCGGGCGTGCTCTCCGCGGAGTTCGCGCGGATGCTGCAGGAGATCCAGCTGGGGGTCCCGCGGGCGGACGCCTTCCGCAACCTCGCGGAGCGGACCGACGTGGAGGAGCTGAACGCGTTCGCCCTGGCGATGATCCAGGCGGACGTCTTCGGTGTCTCGATCGCGAGCGTGCTGCGCACGCAGGCGCAGCAGCTGCGGATCAAGCGCCGGCAGCGCGCCGAGGCGAAGGCCCAGCAGACGCCGGTGAAGATCGTCTTCCCGCTGATCCTGTGCATCCTGCCGGCGCTGTTCGTGGTGATCGTCGGCCCCGGTGCGATCCGGATCTGGGAATCCTTCATCAACGGCTGACCACCATCGCGGCCCGCAGGCGGGCGCTGCTACCCTCGGGACCCCCATGAAGGTCGCCTACCAAGGGGAGCCGGGTGCGTACAGCGAGCGTGCCGTGCGCTCCCTGTTCGCCGAGGCCGAGCCCATGCCCTGCGACACGGTGCGTCACGCGTTCTCTCGGGTGACGAGCGGTGAGGCCGCCTTCGGGGTGGTCCCCCTCGAGAACTCCCAGGCGGGCTCGGTGAACGAGACCTACGAGCTCCTGGCCAACACCAGCCTGCTGCGGATCGTGGGGGAGTCGATCGTGCGGGTCGACCACGCGCTGCTGGGGGTGCCCGGCGCACGTCTGGAAGACGTGCGCCGGGCCCGCTCCCACTGGCAGGCGCTCGCGCAGTGCGAGGACTTCCTCTCCGCGATGCGGATCGCGCCGATCCCGGAGCACGACACGGCCGGCGCCGCCCGGAAGGTGGCGGAGGTGGGCGACTCGGAGGAGGCGGCGATCGCCAGCGTCGAAGCCGCCGGCCTCGCCGGGCTGATCGTGCTGGCGGAACGGATCCAGACGGAGAAGGAGAACTTCACGAAGTTCGCCGTGATCGGCTCCGGCGATCCCCACCTCGGGGCACCCGACAAGACCTCGCTGGTGATGGCCGTCCTGGACGAGCCGGGATCCCTGCTCGGGGCGCTGCAGCCGTTCGCCGACCGGGGGATCAACCTGCACAAGGTCGAGTCGCGTCCTCGCCGGGGGGCCGCGTTCCAGTACCTCATGTACGTGGACTTCATGGCGCCGGCGGAGGCTCCCGACGTCGAAGCCGCGCTGGAGGAGGTGGCGGAGCACACCTCGCTGCTGAAGGTCCTGGGCTCGTACCGCTCCGCGGGCGAGCCGATCTGACCACATACCATGGGCCGATGGCCCGTGCCGCCGAGCTGCGCCGCCGGTTCCCGATCCTGCCGCTGGTCTCGAGCGCCCTCGTCATCGTCGTGGCCGTGCTGGTCGTCGCCTTCGTCCTCGCCACCGTGGAGGACGAGCAGCATCGAGGAGGGCCGCTGCGGAACCCGACGCCGCTGGACGGGCCCGGACCGATCAACACCGACGTCGACGGCCTGACGACCTTCCGCGGGAACGCGACCCGGACCTACTACGGCGACGGTCCGGTGCCCCTCGATCCGGTGATCGGGTGGCGGAGCCCGGCACAACGGATGTGCTCCGTGTCCTACGTGGGGATCGACCGGAGCGAGTGGTGCGGGACCGGCTGGACTGGCCAGCCCAACGTGCTCGTGCGCGACGACGGGACGATCGAGGTGCGCGAGGGCGCGTACGACGGCATGTACCACTTCCTCGACGGGCTGACCGGATTGCCGATCAGGTCGCCGTTGCCGACGCGCGATCTGGCCAAGGGCTCGGCGACCTCGGATCCGGACGGATTCCCGCTGTACTACGCGGGGTCGCGGGACGGGCGGTTCCGGATCGTCGCCATGGACCGTCGCGAACCGCTGGTCCTCTGGTCGGTCGACGGGGCGACGAGCGTCGATCGCCCGCTCCGCAACGACGACTGGGACGGCGCCGCCCTGGTGGTCGACGACGTGCTGTTCGAGGGCGGCGAGAACGGCTGGCTGTACGTGATCCGGCTGAACCGCGGCTACGACCGGCTGGGTCTCGTGACGGTTGCGCCCGAGATCGTGGCGACCGTCCCGGGCTTCGACGACGAGCTGCTGAGGGCCCTCGACGACGAGGAGGTCTCGATCGAGAACTCGGTGGCGCTCCGCGACGGCGTCCTCTACTTCGCGAACTCCGGCGGTCTCGTCCAGGGGTGGGACGTGTCGGACGTGCTGGCCGGCGGCGCTCGCATCGAGCGGGTCTTCCGGTTCTGGACCGGCGACGACACCGACGCGACGGTGTCGATCGACGACCTCGGGCACCTGTACGTCGCCAGCGAGTACCAGCGATCCAGCGACCGCAGCCGGGAGGTGGGGCAACTGATGAAGCTCGACCCGGCGCGGCCGAGCGATCCCCTCGTGTGGTCGATCGACGCGCGGGAGATCGGGTTCGAGGGCGCCGGCGGCAGCTGGTCGACGCCGGCCATCTACGGAGGCATCGTCTTCTTCACGACCGCGGCGGGACGCGTGCTCGCGGTCGATCGATCGACCGGAGAGGTTCTGTGGGAGCGGGCTGTCGGTGCCCCCGCGATCGGCTCGCCGGTGGTGGTCGACGGCGTCCTGATCCAGGGCGACTGTCGCGGCGACCTGTGGGCCTGGGACGTCTCCGAGCCGGACGCCGAGCCCGTGCTCCTGTGGCGGCTGCACTTCAACGACTGCATCGAGTCGACGCCCGCCGTCTGGCGCGGCTGGATCTACCTCGGGACGCGCCAGGGGTACCTCTACGGCCTGACGGAGCGGGGCTCCGCGGAGGCCGGTGCCTAGCGCCTCACCGGAGCAGGATCGAGGGGTCGTTCCTGATCTGGGCCGTCCGGATGACGACGAGCGCCACCGCCCCCGCCACGATCGCGGCGATCCCGACGACCGAGAAGATGCGCCTGGCCGCCGTGGGGCGCTCGGGGTCCACCGCGAAGCCGGCCACGACGCCGGCCACCAAGCCGCCCAGGTGCGCCCGCCAGTCGATCGCCGGGATGGAGAAGCCGATGATCAGGTTGATCACCAGCATCGTCATCGCGGCGCGGAGCCGTGCCTGGGCGAGCACCAGGTGGCGCCGGCGGTAGTTGTATGCGACGAACGCCCCGACGAGCCCGAAGATCGCGCCGGAGGCGCCCACCGCGATCGTGAACCCGGGCGCGAACGCGTAGGAGGCGGCCCCGGCGAAGATGCCGGTGGCCAGGAACACCCCGAGCGTGGAGAGCCGTCCCACCTCGCCCTCGATCGCGTTGCCGAAGATCCATAGGACGTAGGCGTTCAAGCCGAGGTGGATCAGGCCGGCGTGCAGGAACATCGCGCTCGCGAGCCGCCACCATTCCCCGCCGACCAGGCCTCCCTGCCCGTTCAGGTTGACGGGGACCAGGGCGCCGGCCCGGATCAGGTCGACGGCCGACGGGCCTTCGAACAGCGATCCGGGCCCGCCGGCGACCACCAGCTCCCACACGTAGCCGATCCCCATCGCGATGAGCAGCAGTGTGGTCACCGGGGTGGACCGCGCGGTGGCGGCCGCCGCCCGACGGCCGGGTCCCCGCCGGAACTCCCGTCGGGCCTCGGCCACGCACTCGGGGCACTGATGGCCGACCGGAGCCGGGATCATGCAGTCCGGGCAGATGGGGCGCCCACAGCGCGTGCAGTGGACGCCGGTTTCGATGTCGGGGTGCCGGTAGCAGCGCTCCCGGGTCGGCGGCGGCGGCATCGTCGGCGTCTGGTCCACGGAGCCAATCGTACGCGCGGGTGGCCCGACGACGGTCAGCCCGGGCCGTGGGAGCCGTGCTCGTGCGGGTCCACATGGACCGAGGCGTCGGCGAGCCGGGGGACCTCGGTGAGCAGGGCCGACCGCACCAGCTCGGCGATGTCGTGTCCCTCCTCGACGGAGATCCTCGGGTCCACGTCGATGCTCAGGCCGGCGCGGAGCCGGTGTCCGGTCCAGCGGGCCCGGGCGTCGGTGACGTGCTCGACCCCGGCGACCGAGGCCGCCACCACCTCGATCAACGCGATCGTCTCCTCGTCGGAGCCGTCGAGGATCCGGTGGAGGACGCCTCGCGCCGCTCGCACCAGCGTCCATCCGATGGCGACGGCGATCGCGAGCCCGACGGCGGCGTCCGCCCGACCGATCCCCGCGAGGGTCGCGATCGCGGAAGCCACGACACCCAGGGACGTCAGCCCGTCCGTCCGGGCGTGGAGCCCGTCCGCGACGAGGGCCGCGGAGCCGATCCTCCGCCCGACCCGGATCCGGTACAGGGCCACGGCCTCGTTGCCCAGGAACCCAACGACGCCGGCGGCGAGGACCAGCAAGAGCCGATCCGGCTCTCGGGGGTGCAGGAGGCGATCGATGGCCTCGGCGCCGGCGAAGACGGCCGACCCCAGGATCATCAGCACGATCACGACCCCCGCGAGGTCTTCCGCCCGGTGGAGCCCGTACGGGTAGCGTCGGCTGGGGGGACGGCGGGCGAGCCGGAACGCGATCAGCAGCGGGACCGCCGTGAGCGCGTCGGTGAAGTTGTGGATCGTGTCCGCCAGCAGCGCGACGGACCCCGACAGGGCCACGATCGCGAGCTGCAGCGCGGCGGTGGCGCTCAGGCCGGCGAGCGATGTCCACGTCGCTCGCACGCCGTCCCGGGTGGCCGCGACCGCGGGCTCGCCGGGTCCGAGGTGCTCGTGGGGATGCTCGTGCCGCTCCGGCATGGGTCGATGCTAGGTGCCCCCGGCCCGCCGGGCGGGAGCCGGCCTAGGGCTTCATGGGCGGGAGGGCCTCGAGCGCCGACTCGACCTCGCCGGTGTCGAAGAGCGGCCCCCACCGCTCGGCGATCCTCCCGTCGGCCCCGATCAGGAAGAGCCAGGGCTCGACCAGGTCGCCGCTCGGGAGGAGGAGCCAGTCGGCGGCCGCCTTGTTGACGATCTGGGCGTTGTAGTCCTTCCAGATCTCGACGTGGATGAAGACCGCACGGTCGGGGTGCTCGGCCGCCAGGCGCTGCAGCTCCTGGACCTCGGGCCCGCAGAACTGGCTCTCGCAGTGGGCCGGCGTGCCGAACAGGACGAGGGCAGGCCGGCCCTGCCGGATCGCGTCGGCGATCGTCCACCGGTGGAGCTCCGGATCGGGGATCCCCTGCCCGCTCTCGGCCATCGAGTCGATCGAGGCGTCCGAGACCCCTTTCGACCGCATCGTGAGGTTCTCGGTGCGAGGGGCGCGCTGACCGGGGGCGGGGATCGCCGGCTCCTCCGTGACCGGGAACGGGGTGGCCCGCAGCTCGCGTGCGACGCCGTCGATCTCCGCGTGGAGCGACGCCTGCCAGATGCCCGCTCGGTCGAAGACCACGTCCTCCGCCTCGTAGACACCCCGCGTCCCTGCGGTGAGGGTCGGACGAGAGCCGGACGTCTCGGACCCCGGGACCGGCACGAACGTCGCGGTGGCCGTCGGGCCAGGGGCCGGCGCATCCCCGCCGTCGGCCCCGAGGTAGGCGAACGACACGTCGATCGAGCCCTGGGCCACGACGCGGACGCCCTCGGGGCCGCTGGCGAATATCCCGATCTGGACGCGTTGCGGGGCGCCCGCCCAGTGGTCCACGCTCCCCATCTGGGCGGCGAAGTGGGTCGCATCGTTCGATCCGTCCGGTTCGGCGCCGCTGGACGTGCACCCCGCGGCGACGGCCGCGAGGGCGAGCGAGACGAAAAGGAGAGACCGGTGGTGCATCCATCCCACCTTCTCACGGGCTCGCGGAGACGTGGGGCAGCGATCCCTCGAGCCGGAGGAGGAACCGACGCCGCTCGTCGTGTCGGCCGTATGTCCCCAGACGCGGCCCCGCCCGGACGACGCGATGGCAGGGGACGAACAGCTCGATGGGACAGCGAGCGAGCGCGCTGCCGGCGGCGCGGCCGCCGCGGGCGCCGCCCGCGGCGGCCGCGACGTCGCCGTACGTCCACAGCTCCCCGTACGGGACCGTGCGCACGACCTCGAGGACGCGGCGGGGGAACCCGGTGCCGACCGGGGACAGGTCGACCGGCGTCTCGAAGGCCCGGAGCCGGCCTCGGAAGTACGCCTCGACCTCCCTGCGGATGGGGGCGAGGGCACGTGGCGCCTCCCTCGCCTCGGGATGGAGCCGCTCGAGCGAACCGTCGTCCCCGAACGCGGTGCCGAGGATGCCCGCGTCCCCGGCCACGATCGTGAACGGGCCCAAGGACGTCGCCATGGTCGTGCGAAGGAGCGGGCCCATCAGATGGGCGGCCAGGGGAAGGGCCTGCGATCCGGCTCGGGTTCCGGGAGCCCCGACATCGCCGCGACCTCGCGGGCCCGCCTCCCGAGGGCGCCCAGCTCGGGTTCGTCCAGCAGGTCCGACAGCTCGTCCCGGACGGGGCCGCGCTCCATCTCGTCGGCGAGCCGGCCCAGATCGGACCGCTCGGGATCGCCGATCGGCTCGCCGACGAAGTCCCAGATCACCGTGCGGAGCTTCGCCTCCTCGCTGAAGCAGACGCCGTGGTCGACGACGTGGATCCGACCGTCCTCGCCCAACAGGCAGTGGCCGGACTTGCGGTCGGCGTTGTTCACGACGACGTCGAAGGCCGCGATCCGGCGGAACTCGTCGGGGAAGCGACCAGCGAGCGTGAAGTAGTGCTCCTGCGGGTCGGAGCGCACGAACAGCTGCACCGAGCCGATGCCGAGGGGACCCTCGCGGAGGACCGTGGCGGGGACGCCCGGCCAACCGAGCGTCCTGGCCACGAGGTACGCGGCGACCTCGCGCGCGCAGAGCGAGCCGTCGGGGAAGTCCCACAAGGGGGTCTCGCCTCGGCGCGGCTTGTAGACGACGAGTGCCTCCTGCTCCCCCAGCCGGGCGCGCGCCAGGAAGGTGTGGTTCGAGGCGTTCGGCAGGAGCCCCAGGACGTCGAGCTCCCCCCTCGACAACGCCGGCGGGACGGTGGGATCCCTCAGCCCCGCTTCGAGTGCCCGTTCATCGCGGGACACGCGTGACCCTCCGCGTCGATGGGGTTCCCGCAGAACTGGCACGTCGGCCGCCCGCGGGCGGCGACGGCCGCTCCGTGGCGGGACAGCGCCAGCATCTGACCTCGCGACGCCAGGATCCTGATCGTCTCGGGCTCGTGCCCCGGGAGGAGCGAGCGCGGATCGTCGACATCCAGGTCCTCCTGGTCGGGCCCGAGCTCCTCGACCTCGAGCAGGAAGAGGTCGCGCTCCTGGTCGAACGCGATCGAGAGACGCCCGACCCGCCACCTCGCATCCAGCGGCTCCTCGAGGCCCATCGAAGGCTCGTCGTCCGCCGACCCCTCGTCCGGCGCGTCCTCCAGGAGCTCGAGGACGGATGCGGCCAGCAGCTGCACCTGCTGCTTCTCGACGAGGACGGTCACGAGCTCGGGGCCGGCTCGAGCCTGGATGTAGAAGGTCCGGGCTCCCGGCTCGCCGACGGCATCGGCGGTGATCTTGTCGACGGGCCCGAGGTCCATCGATCTATCCTCGCAGCTTCCTCCGATGGCCGTCCTTCGACGAGCCGCGCTCCCAGGGGGCCGGCGCGAACCGTCCGAGTCCGCCCGTGTCGTTGACCAGCAGGATCCGCGGCACCCCGTCGTCGAGGTGCAGGGCGGACACGGAGGCCGGGTCGGCGATCACCCGTTGGAAGAGATCCAGGTGCGCGCCCGTGAAGTGCGCGATCAGGACACGAACGAGATCGCCGTGCGTCGAGATCACGAGCCGGCCGCGCGGATGACGAGCCGCGATGCGGTGGATCTCGCCGACGACTCGAGCCTCCGCCTCGGCGAATCCCTCACCGCCTGGGAAGTGGAACCGTGAAGGGTTGTGTTGCACCGTTTTCCAGAGCTTCGTTCGCCGGAGCGAGGGGAGCGTGCGGCCCGTCCAGTCCCCGGCGTCCATCTCCACCAGGGCATCGGACGTCCGGACCTCGAGCCCTCTCGCCGTCGCGAGCGGCTCCACGGTCTCGATGCACCGCTCCAGCGGGCTCGAGTACACGGCGGTGAGGCGGACACCGTGGAAGCGGTCGACGAGCGCGGCCGCC